>JAOUCL010000311.1 GCA_029859805.1 Rhodospirillales bacterium
CGGCACCGGCGGCGGCACCGGCGGCGGCACTAGCGGCGGCACTAGCGGCGGTACCAGCGGCGGTACCAGCGGCGGTACCAGCGGCGGTACCAGCGGCGGTACCAGCGGCGGCACCGGTCCGACCGATCCGAGCGGACCCTCCGAGCCGATCACTCCTTGATCCGAGGGGCCGAGAAACCGACTAAACGGTGTAGGGCATAGATCCGGCGAACCTCGGCGAGGCCGACCCCTAACCGGCCTCGCCGAGGCACCTGTCGAGAATGTCGAGCGCCCAGTCCATCTCGGCCACGCTAATGGTGAGCGGTGGCGTCAGTGTCAGCACGTTGCCCATCGTGGTCTTGAAGCTCAGCCCTCGGTCGAGCGCCAGGTAGAGCACCTGCTCCGCGGCCTCGCCCGCGGGCTCCTTGCTTTCTCTGTCGACCACCAGTTCCAAACCCAACAAGAGCCCGCGCCCGCGCACGTCGCCGACGAGGCGATGCCGGTCCTTCAGGTCTTGCAGCCGCTCGAGCGCGCGGCTCCCAACCTCCGCAGCATTTTCGACCAATCCCTCCTGCTCGATGATCTCGATCGTGGTGAGCGCCGCGCGGGCGGTCACCGGGTTCTTTTCGTGGGTGTAGTGGCCGAGCGCCCAGGCACCGGCCGCGTCCAGCCCGGGCCGGCAAAGCGTGGCCGCGATAGGTAGCATGCCGCCGCCCAACGCCTTGCCGAGCACCAGGATGTCCGGCACCACCGCCTCGTGCTCGCAGGCGAACATGCGCCCGGTCCGGCCCAGCCCGGTCGGGATCTCGTCGAAGATCAATAGCGCGCCATGGTCGTCACAGGCTTGGCGCACCGCCTGCCAGAAGCCGGGCGGCGGTAGGTAGGGCACGGCCCGGGCCGGCTCGGCGATCACCGCCGCCACGTCGCCTTCCTTCTCCAGCACGTAGCGCACGAAATTGGCGCAGGTCATGTGGCAGAGCTCAAGCTGCGGCCGGCCGTCGCGATCCGGATAGCCGTAGGGGCAGCGGTAGCAGGTGAACGGCGCGACGTGCTCGCTGCCCGGCAGCAACGGTCCGACCGGCCCGGAGCGGAACAGCTGCTCGCCGCCGACGCTGGCGCCGCCGAAGCTCGCACCGTGGAAGGAATCCCAGAACGACACGGTCTTGTGCCGGCCCGTGGCCGCGCGGGCGACCTTGAGCGCCACCTCGATCGCGTCGGATCCGCCGGTCGTGAACAGCACCTTGGAGAGCGCGCCGGGCGAGATCCCGGCCAGCTTGCGCGCCAGCGCCACGACTGGCTCGCTGGTAAAGCGCCGCGGCGCGAAGGGAAGCTCGTCGAGCTGCGCCTTGATCGCCTCCTTGAGCCGCGGATGGCCGTAGCCGATGTGATGGACGTTGTTGCCGTGGAAGTCCATGTAGCGCCGGCCGGCCAGGTCCTCGATCCAGATGCCCTCGGCGCGGCGCAAGGCCGAGAGGCAGGGCGTCGAGATCGACTGGTGCAGAAAGTAGCGGGCGTCCTGCTCGACCAGCGCCCGGGTCTCCGCATCGTGGATCGCCGCCGTCCAGCGCCGCCGGCGTTCCGAGGTGTTGGACTCGCCCTCCGATTGGCTCGGCACGTCTTGGCCGGCCCTGTCCCGGTCCGTAGTCACGAGGCCCCCCTATGATCCGAAGCCGCAACATGGTTGAGCGGAAGGTCGAGAATGTCGAAGTTCCTCAATTGCCGACCGGCGTCAAGGCCGGCAAGCGGCCGATTGACGATAAGCGGCACGGTCTGCTCCGACATCCCGCCGTGCGAGCGCAATGGTTCGGTCAGGCCCGCGAGGTCGTGCCGCGCGGGGCTGCTGCCGAGCGCCTTGTGCCGCTCCGACACCACGACGACGTCGCCCACCCGGTCCTCGGGCAGTTCGAAACGCCGGCAGGCCTCACGGCGCGTCAAAGCACATTCGATGCCGTCGAGCCCCCCCAGCCGTTCGACAACGGCGATCGGCTCGATCCCCTCTGGCAGGTAGACCGTCGCGAAGCCGCCGAGGGCGCCGTGGTGTACGACGTAGGGGTCCGTGATCGGCAGGATGACCCGCGCCGCCGCTACGCCCAGCATGCCGTCCAGAATGTCCTGCAGATAGATCACGTCGGGTGCGCCGTCGGCATCGTGCTTGGCGCTCATGCCGTGGTCGGCGGTCAGCGCAAGGGTCGTTCCCAGGGCGTCGAGCCGCGACCAATAGCCGTCCATCATGCGGCAGAAGGCGTTGGCCTCGTCGCTTCCCGGCGCGTGCTTGTGCTGCACGTAGTCGGTCGTCGACAGGTACAGGATGTCCGGCCGCACCCTTTCCATCAGCGCGACCCCGGCGGCGAAGACGAACTCGCTCAAGTCCGCGCTGTAGACCGTGGGAACCGGTCGGCCGACCAATTCCGGCACAGCCTCGATGCCGTTCGCGTCCAAGCTGACCTCGTCGGCCTTCTCGGCGGAGAAGCAGACCGCGCCGCCGGCGCCGTGGCCGAGGCCGTGGCCCAGCAGCGAACGCAGCTTGTCCTTGGCGGTGACCACCGCGACCTTGGCCCCGGCCCGCGCGAAGGCCGCGAGGATCGTCTCCGAACGCAGCAAGGCGGGGTCGTTCATCATGACCTCGGCATCCGCTTCGCGGTCGTAGAAGTAGTTGCCGCAGATGCCGTGCACCGACGGCGGTACGCCGGTGACGATCGAGACGTTGTTGGGGTTGGTGAAGCTGGGCACCACGCAGGCCGCTCGCAGGTCCGCTCCTTGCGCGAGCGCCGCGGCCGTATAGGGCATATGGCCGCCGGCCGCGGCCTGTTCGATGTAGTCGGGTTCCGAGCCGTCGATACAGACCACCACCAGGGGCCTGTCGGGCCAGGCATAGCGCCGGCCGTTGACTTCGATCTGCGGTAACGGGTCGGGCATGTCTTGCCGTCTCGGCCCGGGTCCCGCTTGGCGCGCGAAAAGCCTTGCGGCGCCAGGCGGGATGGGTACGGGCCGATGAACGCCTTTCGAGTTACGGCTTTTCGCCGCGGGCCAGGCGCTCGTTGACGTCGTCGATGACCTCGGGCAGCTGGGTGAACTCGTCGATCACGTAGTGGGCACCCGCCTTGCGCAGGATCTCCCGGGTCAGGGCCAGGCGTCTCCGCATCTCCTCGTCGGGCAGGCTCTCGGCCTCGTCGAGCGAATTGACGTTCATGTAGTTACTGTAGCGGGCGATACCGACGCCCCAGCACCCGGCTTCCAAGGCCTCGCCGATGCCCGAGATGGTATCGTCGACCTTCACGACGGACTGGATGGGATGCACGTCCATCATGTCCAGGTTGCGATAGACCATGAAGGGCTTGGGCCGCGCGCCGTGTTCCACCTCGTCGCCGGCGACCGAGGCATCGGGCGTATAGCCCTGCTTCTTTGCGTCCTCCTCGAGGATGTCGACCATGGAGCGCACGAAGCCGGTCGAGCTGCCGATCTTGATGCCGTAGTCCTTCTGCAGTTTTTGGGTTGTCTCGGCAACGCCGGGCAGCAGCGACGTATACTGGCGCAGGCACTCGAGCTGCATCGGGACGAAGTCGGCGAACATGCGGTCGATGTCGCCCTGGTCGGGGTCCTTGCCGTGGACCGCCTTCCAGCGTTCGCGGATCTCCGGCACCTCGGTCAGCGCCTTGATGTGAAGGTCCTTCCTGAGCCCCATGGGACCCCGGGCCTCGAGCATGGAAATCTCGACGCCGTGCTTCTTGAACACGTCGACGAAGACCACCGCTGGGGCGAGCACGTAGGCATCGGCGGTGGTACCGCTCCAGTCCAGAACGATCCCCTTGACCTTGCCCCTGTAGCTCCTGCTGTAGACGTAATCCGAACGCAGACTCATCATGTCCTCCTGTGGAATTGTCCCGGGGTGCCGGGCCGGCTCCCCATTTCGTCGTGATTTCCTCGCCGGGCCGACAGACCCGCCTTCCGCCAGCCTCAGGCGGCCGCCGGCATACAGTTGGCCACGCCCATTTCGCCGAGCGCCTCGCGGATGGCGGCGAGCGCGCCTTCCATCTGTTCGGGTCCCAGGCGGCCGATGCAGCCGATGCGAAAGCTGTCGGCGACGGTCAGCTTGCCCGGATAAATAACATAGCCGCTCCGGCGCAGCCGGTCGTAGAAGGCCTCGAAGTCGAACCTCGGATCGGCCGGCTTGTGAAATGTCACGATGACCGGCGCCTGCAGCGCATCGGGCAGCAGGGTACGGAAACCGAGCGCGCGCATGCCCTCGACCAGGATCCGGCAGTTCCCTGCATAGCGCGCGCCGCGCCCCGCGACCCCGCCCTCGGCCTCGAACTCCTCGAGCGCCCGGTCGAAGGCGAGGATGCAGTGGGTCGGCGGCGTGAAGCGCCACTGGCCATTCTGTTCCATCGAAACCCATTGGTCGTAGAGATCGAGGCTGAGCGAAGGGCTGTTGCCTTTGGTCCGCTCCAGCGCCTCCCTGCGCGCGATGCAGAAGCCCATGCCGGGCACGCCTTCCAGACATTTGTTGGACGAGGCCACCACGGCGTCGAAGGGCACCGCGCGCGCGTCCAGCGAGATCGCGCCGAAGGCGCTCATGGCGTCGATCAGTAGGCCGCGGCCGTGCCTCGCCGTCACCTCGGCCACGGCCTGGAGCGGGTTGAGGATGCCCGAGGTCGTCTCGCAGTGGACCACGGCAACATGGCTGATCCCGCGGTCGGCGGTCAGCGCGGCATCCAGCGCCTCGGGATCGACCGGCGTGTCCTCGGGCGTCTCCTGAATCACCGTGGCGCGGCCGTAATAATCACAGATCCGGGCGATCCGCTTGCCGTAGGCGCCGTTGACCAGGACCAAGACCTTGCCGTCGGGCGGCACGAAGTTGCCCATCATGGCCTCGACCACGAAGGTGCCGCTGCCCTGAAGCGGCACGCAGACATGGCCGTCGTCGCCGTTCACGATCTCGACCAGCCGCTCACGAACCCGGCGGTTGATTTCGATGAAACGCGTATCGCGCGAACCGTAATCGTGCAGCATCGCCTCCTTGACGCTGGGCGAAGTGGTGAGCGGGCCGGGGGTGAGCAGCCAGGGATCGCCGGTCGGCGAAGCGGAAGTTGCGGTGGTCATGCCGGTTGTCCCCTCGTCGTCATGCGGTGGACTCTTGCGCACTATGGGGGCGATGGTTAATATAAATCAAATCGATATTTTTTATATCTATTATAGGTTATATCGATGAATTTTGCTCAGCTTCGAGCCTTCCATGCGGTCGCGACCGCGGGCAGCTATACTCGGGCCTCCGAGACTCTCCACGTGACCCAGCCGACCCTCTCGGGCCAAGTAAAGGCGCTAGAGGAGAGCTACGGCGTGCGGTTGTTCGAGCGACGGGGACGGGGCGTCGAGCTGACCGGGCTGGGCCGCGGGCTGCTCGACGTCACCCGCCGGCTCTACGCGGTCGAGGCCGAGGCGGAGCAGCTGCTCTCGGCGGCGCGCAGCCTGACCGGCGGTCAGCTGCGGGTCGGGGCCGACGCGCCCTACCACGTGATCCCCCTCCTCGCCGCCTTCAACCGGCGCCATCCGGGCATCCAGCTCTCGCTCAGCTTCGGCAACTCGGAGAAAGTGCTGCACGACCTCTTCGAACGGCGCAGCGAGGTGGCCGTTCTGGCCGACCTCAAGGCCGATCGGCGGCTTTACGCCCTGCCCTTCCGCCAGGACCGCCTGGTG
>JAOUCL010000075.1 GCA_029859805.1 Rhodospirillales bacterium
GAGTTGTTAGTCAGGCTGCCGTAAATCAGAAGTGCGATGCTGGGCGGGATAAGGATACCGAGGGTACCCCCGGCGGCGAGCGAGCCAAGAGATTGGTGCTTGGGATAGCCGCGTTCGTTGAGGGCCGGAAGCGCAACGGTGCCGATCGTCGCCGCGGTCGCGACCGAGGATCCGGTGGTGGCGGCGAAGAGCGAGCAACATCCGATGTTGGTGTGCAGTAGCCCACCGGGGAGCCGTCCGAGCCACACCGAAAGCGCGCCATACATCCTGTCGGCGATGCCGGAACGGAGCAGTATCTCGCCCATGAGGACGAACAGGGGAATGGCCGTCAGGATGTTTTCGTTCTGGACCCCCCAGACCACGTTGCCGATCGATTCGATGAAGGGCGTTCCGAAGGCCAAAACGCCGCCGACGGTGCCCAAAGCGACCATCACGGCCCCAATGGGTATGCCGATCAGCAGCAGCCCCAGACCTGCCACGAAGGCGATAAAGACTTCAAGGATCCCCATTGGCTCGCCTTCACTCCTCGTTCCCGGCGCAGCCGGGTCGCTCGTGCCGCGCGGTCAACGCCGCGCGGCGATGTCCTCGAGCTCCTTCTCCAACTCCTCTTTCGCCGCTTTCGGCTGAAAGTCGCGGTTCAGTTCGGCAAAACGACCCGACACCAGCAGCACCGTCGCCTTGACTGCCAAAGCGACCGCCAAGGCGGCGAAAATCGTCAGCGCGGCGTACCAAGCGCTTTGCGGGTAGACAAGCGGCGTCGCCCACGGAGTGGGCGCCGTGCTGCGATAAGCAATGGTGTCGCGGATGATTCCATAGGTGGTCCAGGCGAGGAGCAGTCCGAACAAGCCGAGCAGAAGGATGGCAAGCCAATTGAGAACGCCCTGGACCTTGCCCGGCATGCGAAAATGCAGGATGTCGATACGCATGTGATTGCGGCCGACGAGGGCGACCGAAAAAGCCAGGCTGGAACCGATGGCGAGGGTATATCCACCGAGTTCGTCGGCGCCCTGGATCGAAAAGTCGAAGACCTTGCGCATGATCGTCTCGGCGCTGACCAGGACCGAAAGCGCCAGGCACATATACCCGAAGACGCAGCCGAGAATCTTGGACAGAACATTCAGCATTCTTGTCTTGGCCTCGCCGGTTCCATCCGAATCGGGAAAGCGGGACCGGGCGTGCCGCCAAGCGAAGCGGCCGCGACACGCCCGAGTGGGATCGGGATCCGGTATGCCGGTCTAGTCGAGGCCGACAAGCGGGCCGAGAATCTGCTTCCACTTCTCGCCACAGCCGGGCAAGCTCTGCTCGCAGACCTTCGACCATGTCGGGAAGGAGGTCTTGCCCACCGCCTCGGACACGAGCTTCAGGTCCGCGTCGGTGACCGGCACGTTCTTCATGTTGTACTTGGTCACCGTCGTGCACGGCTCCTTGCCGACATTACAGCGCAAGGCATCCTCGAACAGCTCTTCGGAATAGGCCCAGATATCGGCGTTGAGACCATTGATGGCTGATTGAAGCTTGTTCTGCTGGTCTGGGTCCAGCTTGTTCCAGGTATCGAGGTTGATCGCATATCCGTTGAACCCGACTTGGAAGCCAATCGGCATGAAATATTCCGAAACCTCAGGCCATCCGGCCGAGTTGGCCGAGCTGGCGCCTGTGATTGCGCACTCGACTACGCCGCGGGCCAGGGCCTGCTGCGCCTCGGAAAAGCCTATGGCGACCGGTATGGCGCCGAGGCTCCCGACGAATTGAGCCAGGCTCTGGTCGTACACCCGGACCTTCTTGCCCTTGATGTCCTTGAGACCCTTGATCTCCGGCTTGCAGAACAAGACCTGCGGACCGAAGGGCCAGAGGCCCAGCAGCTTGGCATTGAATCTTTCGCGCAGGCGCTCGTCGAAGTAAACCTTGTAGCGTTCATAGACACGCCGGGCCATCTTGTAGTCGGGATTCAACCCGACCAGATCCTGGCCCAGTAGAAAAGGCTCGTCCCGGGCGGCCTGTGCGGTCCTGATGGACACGATGTCGAACAGGCCGTTCTTCAGAACCCGCAGGGTCTCCTCCGACTTGATCCCAGTGACATCGATGGCCTTGTAGTTCGCCTTGATGTCGAGACCCGTGCGCTGCGCAAAATTCTCGAAGAAAGGCTGCTCCATATTCTTCTGGATCATCCCGGTGGCCAGGGGCTGACCCAAGACATTGATGGTCATCTGTTCGGCGAGGGCCGGGCCTGAAGCCAGACCTAGGACGGTCACCGCCGCCAACACTTCTCTCTTCATCGACCTTCTCCACTTGGTTGGATCAACCAGATCCGTTCATGGCGTCGCGCGGCCCTTCATAGTCCACGCCGAGCCGACACGCTGCCGGCGACGTCGCTTGAATGCAAGATCGACAACGCCTCCGCCCTGTCTTCACCCTGTTCAAGGGCCCTGGCCCAAAGATGCCTCTGGACCAAGCTCGATCATACGCCCAAGCTTATGATTTGTGAATAATTTATTTTGTATTGTGCATTATATTATTGATATACGCTTGAAAACTAACTATAATTTTCTCCGAAGCGTCGGAATTGACCGGTATTCGCAGGGCAGATCAGATGAGAGACCGAGGAATATGCGGCCGTGAGGCGGCTGGGATTCGCGTGTCATCGCGAGAACCGATCTGCCGCATGGCACGGGCATTCCACCCGGCGCAAGGCCTTGCGGACTAGGCCCCCGGCCCGACTCCGAGACCATAGAGACAAATACGCGAGCAGCCCTTGGCGACTGGAACAATGGAAGCACTGATAGCGCGGCCCTCGCTTCACGCCCAGATTGTCGGGACCCTGAGGGAAATGATCGTCGAAAACCAGCTTGCGCCGGGCGCGCGCGTCGACGAGAAGGAACTCTGCAAGGTGTTTGGGATCTCGCGCACGCCGCTGCGCGAGGCGCTCAAAGTCCTAGCCTCGGAGGGCTTGATCGAACTGCTCCCCAACCGCAGTCCTCGCGTTACCAGATTGACCCGGGAAAGTGTCGCCGAGGTGTTCCAGATCGTCACCTGGCTGGACCGGCATGCGGGAGAACTCGCCGGTGAGAGGGTGACCGACAAGGACCTGACCGCCTTGAGACGAATCCATAAGCGCATGATGCGCCACCACCAAGCGGGAGAGCGTCTGGAGTACTTCCGTCTCAACCGCGAACTGCACTTCACCATCATTACGATTGCCGGCAACTCGGTCCTGGCCGGTATCTACTCCAACCTGATGGCGCAGACCCAGAGGGCGCGTTACATCGCCATACAGTCCCAAAACCACTGGGACCGCGGGGTCAAGGAGCACGGTGCGATCCTGGAAGCCCTTGCGTCCCGCGACGGAAAACGGGTCGGACAGTTGCTCGAGCATCACGTGAGAGAAACCGGACGGCGCGTCCAGATGAGCTTCGAGCCGGTCGAGGACTGAACCGGCCGGCGCCTGCGTCTACTGGCTGGACGAACGTTTTGGAGGCAGTGGGGTCGCCGTTCGCCGACGGTGAGCCGGTTCGAAACGGCGGTCCGGGGCCCTGCCGGCGGTCCCTGTCGCGGCGACAACAGTATCGGCGGTTGAAAGAGCCACAGGAGACAAGATCATGATCGTCAAGGCAAAACCGCTGACCGCGGAGGCGTTCATGCCCTATGGCCAAGTGCTCATGGCGAAGGGCGACGGCCCGCAGCGTCGCGAGTTCGCAGCCGAGATGCAGAACCTCCGTCCCGACGCCAAACCCAATCTCACCTTCATGCGGGTTCCGGTGGCGCAACCGCCGCTGCTCATCACGGCCCTCGAGCGGCACCGCTTCTCCAACCAGGCTTTCGTTCCCCTCTGCGGGACGCGGCATCTGATCGCCGTCTGCCCATCGGCATCCGATGGCGAGCCGGAGCTGGCGGACCTGCGGGCTTTCGTCGCCGACGGCTCCCAAGCCGTCAATTACAACGCCGACGTTTGGCACGCGCCGAGAGCCGCGCTCGGGGCCCCCGGCCAGTTCGTCATGTTCCGATGGGACGACGGATCACCGGAGGATACGGAAACACGGACTCTCGCCGCGGCGATCAACGTCGAGCCGGAGGATTGATGCGGTCCGAACGCCCCGCCAGGAGATTGGATCGAATGCGGGCCTTCTTCTGCGGCAAGTCACGCCGGAAATCTCAGATGTCGGCGTGATAGGGATAGTCCTGGTGGCGCTTGCACAACCGAGCAAAGTCGGCGTCACCAGGACCCTCACACTGAGCGGCCAGATTCAGGGGCAGGCCAAGGGACCAAATGGTCACTGAAGCGCTACATGAACACGGACCTGCTCAAGCAGCAAAGGATGACCACCTGACCGGATCAGCTACCAACTCCAACCAAAAGTGCGGAAAATTATGGACACTACCGTCAGTATAGTCTTGCAGGGTGATTGGAATCTGGTAGAAAAAAGCCCTGCGTGAGCGGAGCTTAGTGTTTGTTTTTCTTTGGGAATTATTTAGTTGCGGGGGCCTGCAACCAACTCAAGCTGCAATCGGGTCTGTTGCCGATTTGATGTGATGATGGTCGGGGACCACCTCTCAGTTTGTCGCGTAACTGCGCTGGATTGGTAACTATGAACTGCTCGCGACGGAGCAGCATCAGGACATAGAGAAGGCGAAGCGATGGCCTCGCAAACAGCTTGGCGGATGGGGCCGAGGAGGCATCCGGTTCAATTGTCTGCCTGCGTGGCGGCACGCACGGCTGACCGACCGGCAGGGCACTGTTGCGCTGCCATGCGGCCGATAGGGCCAAGGATCGTCCTGTCTGTGCAGCCATCGGTTCGGCGCAGGCGCCCCAGAATAGAACGCCCAAGGCGATCAGTGGGTAGATGTTCTTGAATGCAGTGGTCAAGGCTGCATGCCTTCAAAGTCCTGCTCGTCCGCAGCGTTTCCGTGTCCTTATGAGGCTTTATGAAAGGAACAAGTGCGGAAACCGACGTCGGTCAGAAGGCCGTTCCGCTGCTGGACAGTTCACCCGAGGCTGGCCCCGGCGAAATCCCGGCAAGGTCCGGAGCTTGCAAAAGCGCAAATCCCGCGGTCATGTCCTGGCCAGGCGGCGACAGGCGCCACGCGCAACGGGTGGCAGTTCGAGCCGTCCTTGGATCATTCGGCCATCGGCGACGATCCGCTCCACGACAAGGCGCCCGCCGCTGATTCGATAGCGCGCCTGAATTGCCTGCGCCGTCGTGTAGGACTCGCCGACCAGCCGACGCAGCCCGCCCAGCAGGTGGGCATCGACCGTCCGTGGAAAGACCCGCACCGGGGATGCGGAAACCAGACCGCCGTGGCGCGCGCGAATTTGCTCTGCGACCTGTCGCTCCTGCCTGCTCAGCTCACCGGCCGGCTCGCGGATGAAGCCGCTGAAGCGATCGAGGTTCAGATTCCAGGGCGTGTTCGGCTGGCCTTCGGCCACGTAGAGGCGACCGTCAGCATCCATGAGTGCCACCTGCATGCCGAAACATTGGCCCAACAGCGCGAACAAGCTCTCGCGATGCCCGGCCGAATCGGGCCAGGCAAGCTCTATGGTCGGACCCGAACCGAATTCCAGGAGACGGAGCAAGGTCCGTCCTCCGGCAACGTCGCTTTGGCTCGCCGTGATCGATTTGCCCCGCCCTTCGGCGGTCGCGCCTTTGACCTTCAGGCTTGGCCGCGCGGTGTGGCTCGGCCGATCCGGCGCTTCCTGCGCGGCGCGTCGCGGCGGCTGGCGGCTGGCGGTTGGCTTGGTGTCCGGCGTCCGAGGATGCGCTGCGCTGACCTTTGCCTCGGTGGCAGGCGATGGCCCGCCTGGTTCCTTCGACTGAACTGTTTCTGTCGACGGGGGTTTTTGCTCGGGTTCCGCAGGTTGCGGCGCCTGCGTTGCTCGAGCCGGCAGGGGGTCTGGACTTGGTCGCGGCGCTGGCGCCGGCGGGGGAGGCAGCACCACGGGTAGGGTCGCCGGCACCCTCGGCTGGGCCGGAACCGAAGCAGCCGTCGTCTCGTCGTTTGCGGGAACGGCTGCCGGAACGATAGGCGGTTGCCGCTGGGATTTACCCAAGAACGCGAAGACAACCACCACGATCAGACCCAGCGAGAGGACGACCGATACCTTGCTTGCGATCGCACGCGAAATCATGGCCTCAACGGGTCATCTTGCTCACGTAGAGCAGCTCCATTTCCTCGGCCAATGAATAGAGCTTTCGAAGACGTTCTTCGGGGGCCATAGGGGATCCACCCGTGTCCGGAGTCTTGCCGCCCCTGTGGTCCAGCGGAGCGGCGCCGTCCAGCACTTCGGCACGGCGCTGGGCCAGCGCCGGGTCGTCGGCCTGCGGCTGGGGACCGACCGGGTCGGCGACAGCACCGCCTTGCTGCGGATCGTCCTCGAAGGCTTGCGGGGCCCGCGTCGCGACCGACGCCACGTCATTCCCGGCCGACGCCGTCTCTGCCGGAGTGGAAGCCGCGGGGATCGGCTGATCCCTCGGCTCTCCGGGAGCGGGATCGACCGCCCCTGTCCGCGGCAATTGCGCGACATGCTTCGGCGTTTCTGCCGCGACCGACTGCGGCGCGGCTTGGTCGGCGCTTCTGCGCCCGCCGGCAACGTCGCGCACCAAGGACTCCACTTGCTGGCGCATCGCTTGGAGGGGGTCCGCGCGATGATCGTTGCCGATGTCCGAGCCGCTGCGATCAGCGCTGAACAGGTAGAAAAGCGCCGCGACCACCGCAAGGTTAAAGAGCAGGAATCTCATGACGGCCTCCATTCTCCACGCTTGGCTGCCGCGGCGATGCTCCGGGCAGTGGATCTCTTGCGGGCATCGGCGACCAGAAGGAGGCTGCGCAGCAAGGCCGAGGTCGGCAGGCCGACGACGGTGGTCATGAAGGCCATGCTGAAGTTCTCCGTCAGCCCCTTGATCACCTCCTGTATGGTCTCCGGTGTGAGCTGCTGGCCCGCGAGGCTGCCGATGCCCAGGCTGATGCCGAGCAGGGTGTAGGTCAAGGCGAGGGTGGCAACGCCGTTGGCTGCCTGAACGCCGGCAACGAGCCAGGGCCGGTATTCACCTCCCCTCGCCTGCAGGTGCTTGATCTTCACCCAGCACAGCAAGGCGATGAAGACGAGACATCCCAGCAGCAGTGCGAAGGCGAGGCCGAGAACGTCCCAGGCCCAGGTGGTAATCTCGACCGCGCTGACCGAGGTCGTCATGACGCCGAGCGCCAAGGCGATCACCAGGCCGCCGAGCATGTAGCTGATCGCCTGGGAGGCCGCCGCCAACAGCGGTGCCGGTTCCCTCATGTCAGCGTCTCCCGATCCGCGCGCTCATAAGGGAGTTGGTCGTCACGCCGACCTGTTCGAGCCAGTGATCGATCAGACTCCGGTTCTTCTCGATCGAGGCATGCACCAGGAACGAAAGATCATAGTTCTCAAAGGCCGAGCGCACCGCGGGCGTATTGCGGCCGCGCAGGCCGTCGTCCCTGAGAACCATGCGCTCCAGGTCGACCAGTCGCGTTCTTGCGATCTCGGTGCTGCTCTGGCGTTCGGCCGGGTCCATGTTGGGAGAAAGCAGGGCTTCGATGGCGATCGCCCGTTCCCGTTCCAGATTTTCCACGGTTCCGGCCAATGCCGCGCCCGACGCCAGAATGTTCGAGGCGAAGGCCGCGAGAAGTAAGGCTGTTCTGCGGTTCATGGTGCAATATCCTCCTTGTGCTCACCGACAAACGAAGCTCACTGCGGAATGAAGTAGTCGACGGCAGAGGCAAGGTTGCTTGTCTGCTTCTCGTCAGCCAATTCGCCGTCACCGTCGGCCACGGCCTCCGTGAGGGCCAACGCATCCAAGGCGATCAGCTTGGCCATGTAGCCAAGGATCGTCTCCTCCTGATCGACGATGGCAAGCTCGGCCTGCGTGTCGGCCACCGCTTGGCGCAGGAACTCCTGCTTCGTGACCGCGCGCCCATTGATCTCGGACTGGGCATTCATTGGGTGCGCCTTGATCGCCTGCACGAGCCGCTCGACCGCCACGACGTTCTTCGAGTATTCGACCGCATACTTGCTCTCGCTGATCATGGGGGTGCTGAAGAGCTTCATGTCGACCTTGGAGATCGAGTTCTCGAACCGGCGTTTTGCATCATCCTGCTTCTCGACGAGGGCCTGACGCGCCGGCGTCATGGCGGCATTGTCCCGGCTTAGCTTGCCGAGCAGTTTCTCGTAGAGGCGCATCTTCGTGGCCATCTGCTCACGCCGCAGATCCTGATGCTGTCCGACCAGCTCAAGGTAGTCCCGTTTCTCGGCGAGGAATTGATGCTGGAGATCGACCTTGAGTTCTCCGTCCGCTTGGTCGATGGCGCTTTGCAGATCTGCCAGGGTTTGCGACTTGAGGCCCATCGAGATCTCGGTGTCCCGGAGGGCGGCCGCCAGGCCGGAGTTGGAGAAGTCGTTCTCTATGGCCTTCTTGAGATAGGAGCCGGGCAGCTTTATGAGCTTCTCGCTGGCGACCGGATTCCAGGATCCGTGCCGAGGTTCGGTAGCGGCCGAGGATGGCGTTGCATCCGCCAGAAGCGCCAAGGTGAGAAGGCAGGTGGCGACCCGGATGCCGAGTCCTGGTCTCCGGCCCGTGCGCCTGTCGAGGGTCCTGGTCATCATCGCGTTCCTTTCGTGGGCCCGGGCTCGTGTCAGTTATGCTTCCAGTACTGGATCCGCCGCATTTCATCCTTCAATGCCGTGTTTACGTTGAGCATCGAGTACCGGCCGAAGTCACGCTGCTCGCGCTGACCCAGGAGGACTTCCATGGTGGACCGAAAGGAGGAGCCGTCGGCATAGTAGAGATCCCTGCCGGGATAGAGCTGCTTGAAGCGCTCGAGCCTGCGGCGCGCAGCGCCGGCGTCACCGCCCTTGATGTAGTTCTGAATGCCGAGACCATGGGCGCGCATGCGCTCGTCCTCGGATACCATGGACGCGTCCGAACCAAGGTCGAGGTCACAACGTTCCAGGAGTTCCGCGCTCGACAGATAGCGCGCAGGATCTCCGCTCGCGCGGGCCTGGCTATCCAACTCGATGGCCTGGTCCCGGCAATCGCGGAAGTCGCGCAGGGCCGCTACGTCCTGGTAGCGCGTTTCGCGAAAGTCGATGCTGCCGAAATCAGGCAGCTCCTTATTCGTGCTGCACGCCACCACCGTCAGCATCGCGAGAAGCAGCGCGGGGGTCGTCGCCATCCTCGTCCAGACCGTCGCGTTCGAATGTGATTTGGTCATCGCTCGTTCCCTTTCTTGGGTCCCTAGCTGGGCTATGAAAGGGCTTGAGCGGTTTCTCGGGCCGGAACGCGGTCAGGGATCAAGCTCGTGTGTCAGGTGAACGACGTCCAGGCCGGCTTGTTGGAGGCCAGCCAGCAGCCGGTTCCACTCCACCGGGCGAACCGGATCGTCCAGAGCTGTGATGAACCCTTTCAGTCGCTGGCCCAGGTTGCCGCTTGGATTCCGAAGGGCGACGATGGCGAGCCGGTGCAGGAGAGGCTGCTCCAGGCGGCGGGGCAGCCGGATGTCCAGCAAGACGCCCTCTTCCTCATCGACCAAGCGGGCCTGTGCCAGGATTTTGGTGTTGAGCGATGAGGAGCCTTTCGCCGAACGCGCCCCGAAGATCCAGACTTCGGCCTTGCCACCCAGGTTCGAGACCCGGTACCGCAGGCCACAGAGCTGTTCGGCGCCTTGGGTCGTGATCGGAGTGTGACTGGATAGCGCGATCTCCGTCACCACCGCCTCGGCGGAGCGAAAATTCACGGCCGCGCAGGTCGAGCCAGGCTGGGCCCGTGTCTCGATCGCGGCAACGGTGAATTGGCTGATGCCATGCTTCTCGGCCGGGCCCCCACCCCGCCCGGCGGGCGGGGCGCGTGCCGGCGAATTGAGGCCGTAGCCCCACCACGCGACGGCGCTCAACAGAACGCTCATCACGACGAGTCCCAAGAAAACTCCGATCGCCGGTCTGCTCTGGCCGACAAGAGGTAAGGCGCGCGCGGAGGCCGCCTGCGGTCCCTTGGCGCAAGGCGCCGCGAGACCCAGGAGGTCAAGGATCTGGTCCGCGGAGTCGAGGGGAACGATCCGACAGGCCTCGACACCGATGCCCAATTTTTCGAGCCAACCGGCGTCCAGCTCATCGTGGTTGCGTCGCGGTACGCCGAGGGTGACCGGAATCTTGGCAGCCTTCAACTCGGCGAGCAAATGCCCGAAGCGCCGGATCTTTTCCCGCACGTACTCCACGGGCAAGACCTGAAGATCTCGGTCAACCTCGCCGGTCAACCAGACAACTTGGCTCGCCTGATCGTTCTTTTGCGCAAGACGACCCGCCGCGAAGAGGGCATGCGCGACTAGGGCCCCAAGCTGCCAACTCATGCCCTCTGAGATCGCGGTGGATACGTCCATGCGATAGGCGGGATGTCCATAAGCTCTTTCGAGAATGCCCGTGGGCTTGCGTACGAAGGCCTCGTAATCAGGGCTGATCGGAAGTGCAAGCGCCTTGCCGTCAAGGCAAACGACGGACTTGACATTAGGCTCCTCCTCGGTGATCCGTTGCACCTCGGCGGCGCCTTCCGTGGTGGCAATGTAAACCCTGACCGAAGTCAACGCAGGAACACCTCGCTGCCGGGATTCCGCAGCGCCCGAATTAGATCCGATTCGGTCTCCGCCAAGAGCTGAACCATGCCGCCACGCGGCTCGGGCAAGGCATGCTTGAGCAACCCCTCCCGGTGCTCGGCGATGAACAGCGCTTTGGGTGTCTCTGCGCCAGGGTCGAGCAACTCGATCACCACATAGACCTGCGACGGTTCGGCGCGAGACGGCCGCAGTCTGATGGTGAAGCCTTGACCATGGCGACTTTCCAGAACCTTCGTGCCGGCAGCGGCCGATCGTGGACAGCGGTAGCCGGCGGTCTTGGTAAGAAGCCGCAGTAGGTCGTCGCGCAATCCGGCATCCGCCTCGAGCGCCTCGCTCAGCCGGGCGTTCATCGGACGACCCGGCTCGTTGACGTAGGCATAGATATCGGCAAAGCCGACCTGGCGCCCGCCGGTTGCTCGGGCGCGCTCCGCAGCAGTGATCTCGTCGAGCGTGCTCAGGGCGCCGAAAGCGCGCTCGGCCAGGGTCTTTCGACGTTGCGTAAGCGTCTTCCAAGTGCCGGTCATGCCGCAACTCCGTACAACAAGAGAAACTGTTTGCGAAAGGTTTTCGAATCCACTCCAAACTGCTCTTCCCAATCGCCTTGGGGAAGCCCCATGCGCCGCAGTTTCTGGCGAAAGGCGGTCAGCTGCCGCCTGATCTCGATAAGCGGCTCCACCCCGGAGGCAAAGCCCTCGGTGGCGCCAGGTTGAGCCGTCTCCTCCTCGCCAAAGCCCCGCCGGGAAAAGCTCTTGAATGCCTTGCTCGCCTCGCCCATCAGGGACGCCAGCGCGGGACCCACGGTTTGCGGGCAGGCCATCGCGGCTATCAGTCCTTCCCGGAACGCGATGCCATCGAGCTGAACGATCTTGCCTTCGTCGTCTCCGGCGATAAGGAACCTCGCCAGCGGTCGAAGGTCGATGTCCGGCCGCAGCGCCGCCACCAAGGTTACCGCCTCCGACCGGCGCGCGACCGCGAGCACGTCGAGGCTGGCAAGCAACACGCGGTCCACGTGCTCGGCGAGCTTCTCCAAACAGCTCTGGCGCTCAAGATAGTCGTCCTGCACACAGTCCTCGATCAGAGCCCCCAACGCTTCGGGCGCCACTTTCCGGCGTTGAGCTTGCGAGATGCGCGCTTGAGCCGCCCCGAAGACCTCGCAACGCATCAACGACAAGGGTAGCGTGAGGCTGGTCTTGCCGCAAGCGACGAGCATGTCCAGCTCGGCGGATTCGGTCTTGTTCAGGAACTTGATGGCATTGGCGGGCGGATCTCGCAGAGCCTCCAGCGGATTCTCGGCTTCCTCGATGTTCTCGACTATCGAGCGAATGCTGTCCGGGTCGACCTCCCCGGCCTCGCGATCGGGTCCGATCGGCCGCGCGTTGCCTAGCGCTCGAAAATCGTGCACGTCCTCCAAGACCTGCCGCAGCCGCACGAAGGCGCGAAAGACCGAGGCAAAGGTCCGAAAATCCAGGTTGTCTGAGCTGTCTTTGCCTGACCGGGTCAACCAGAAATCGAGCACCACGGGGTCTTCGATCGCAGTTAGACCGAAGTCGCCGTCCCCAAGATCCCGCAGGAAGGTCACCAGGCAGGCGAATTTTCGGTGGTTCTGGGCTGTCGTAAGATGGCCCTTGAGATAGCCGTAGAGCAGCCTCGACAGTTGGTTGGCGGCGTCTGACACGGAGGCTGCGGTCGGGCCCCGCGAAAGCATCGTCTGCCATAGATCATCCAGCTCGCCGTAGCCCAGCACCGTAACCAGGAACTCCACCATGGCGGACAGGAACGGCATGCGCGAATAGGTAATTGCGAAGCTGCCGTCGGCATAGCTGATGTCCACCTTCGCGTGATCGGCCGACACGTGCGGCGCGGCTTCCGCTTCGCCAAAGAGCTCCCGGTCGACATAGGCACGAAAGCCTGCCGTGCACGCAGGTCCGCTGTCCCAAAAGAACTCCTCGTAGCGTCTCGGGCCCCTGCTGCAAGCCTCGGCCACTGTTATGAGATGGCATACCTCGAGCATCGCCGGTGCGTAGGCCCGGCAAACCACGCTGTGCGTCAGATTGCGGCAGGTCCGAGGCGAGAACTTCGGCAGTCCCCGGGCCTCCGTGTCCGATACGGTCTGGAAGGCGGCCGCCAGCTCCGGGCTGCCGCCGGCCACCAGATCCAATTGCTCTACAGTTGCTCCGTGCACCTCAAATCACCTGTCTGGCGAGTTGCCTTCTATACTGTTTTTCCAGCCGCTGGACTCGGACCACGTACTTGTAGGTCGCCGGTATGACCCGGGCGTTCGGCAGCCTTCCCACCGCAGACCCGCCATTGTAGTACGAAAGCGCCAGGTCGACTCGTCCCCGATAGCGCCGGAGCAATCGCCCAAGAAAGTGTAGCCCAAGCCGTACGTTGATACGAGGATCCCACAGCAGGTCGGGCTCTATGCCGTATTCCCCAAGGGCCGTTGCGGGCATGATCTGCATGACGCCTCGCGCCCCGGCGGAGCTTTCCGCTTGAGCGTCGAAGTAGGACTCGGCGTGGGCGACCGCCAGTGCGAGGGGCACCGAAACGCCGAGGTTCGCCGCTTCGTTCGCGACCAAGGCCTTGATCTTGGATCTGGCATAGCGACGCCTCTCGGGCCTACCCGCCAAAGCTCCGTTGGTGCAGCCGTTCAGCACGAGAACCGCGCCGCACAGGCCGATCATCGCCCTTCTGCTCATGTCTTGACCTCGCACGAGAAGCCTCCCATTACCCGTTCAACCGTCAGATCCGACCACCATCGGCGCGAAATCATCCAGAAAGCGGCGAGCGATCCGGCGGCGCGCCTCGATGGTCGTCTCGAAGTCGGAGCCGCTCGACCCGCCACCTTGCTGATCGACGTACCCTGCGTGCCGACGCGGCGGCTCAACTCTGGCCGCCCGACCTTCGGATCGCGAGTATGGGGCGCGGATCATGGCGAGTTCGCCCGTCCCGTTCTTCAGTTCGGCGGCCCATGATCCAGCTTCGGAGCGGTACTGGCGCTGCAGGCGAAGGACCTTGTTCACGTAAGCGCTGGTGGCGGGAATGACCCTGGGATTCGAGGGATCGCCAACGGCCGACCCGCCGTTGTAATGCGACAGGGCGATATCCCATCGACCCCGATAGCGGCGGATCAGGCTTTCCAGATAATCTATGCCCAGCTGGACGTTGAGGCGCGCATCCCACAAGTCGTCTCGATCGACGCCGTAGAGGTCCCTTGCCGTCTTCGGCATGATCTGCATCACCCCACGGGCACCCGCAGAGCTCTCCGCTGCGTCGTTGAAATCCGATTCGGCCTTGGCGACAGCCATCGCCAAGGATGGTGGAAAACCCGCCCGCAATGCTTCCTCGACGACGATGCGTTTCACCTTAGAGCGCGTGGCTGCTTCGGCGACGGTGGCGTCGGCGGCACCGCCAAGGAGGATGAGGCAGCAGCAGATCACGTGTCCGAGTCGAGTCACGGTTTCGATCCTTTCTGCGACCTGAGATCAGCCAGCGTGCTCAGCCAGGCATCGTTCAGGGTGGATACGACGAGGTGCTCGGCCGACACGCGGGAGCGGGCGGTCATGGCCTCCGCTAGCGGTACATCCGGTGCAAACGCCAAGACGATGCGCCTCGCGCCGTCGAAGCTGTCCGGCTCGACCGCCCGAAGCTCGGTGTCGAGGAAGCCGCCGTCGAAGTAGATCAGAATGATGTCCTGCGGCTCTACTCCGGTCGTGCCCTGGTCCGTAGCCTTCGCCGCCGGCGGCGCGAGAATGGCCGCCGTCGCGGATGTCTCCTTGCCGCGCCCCGCGCCCATGGACACCATCGCGAGCACTAGAAGGCTGAAGAAGCCCATGGCCAGAGCGAGGGCGATCTCGGTCATTGCGTTGCCTTGGCTGCCGTCGTACATGACCGTCTCTCTATCTGCCCTCTATCTGCGATCCATGCGGCGTATCCCAGGTCCGATCCCGGGTCTCTTCCTCTGTCTATGGAAGGGTCAAGAGCCAAATTCCTCGCCGAGCCTCACAGAGAAAAAGGGCGCCCCAAGGGACGCCCTAAGGTGAGGGAGGAGTGTCGCGATATCTTGTTCTATGGAACGGCCAGGCCGCTTCTCCGAGCCGTGCAGAGCCAGCATCGCTATGGCATCGGCGTCCAATGGTAAGATGCTTCGGTAGGCTCTACCCTGCACGCAGGTCCTCGACAGTACCCCATCGGGATCGGGGTTGAATGGTGTCGAGAAAGACGAATGGGGTCTTGGTCTTGGAGCGGCCTATCTTGACGAGAAGCAGACGCGTCCCTGGTCGACGGGCGCTTTGCCGCTCCTCATTTCACGATTTTCCAAGACCCGTCAGCCTGAATGCAGGCTTTTCCAAAGCTTGCCTGCTCTGCACCGCCGATCGTCACCTTCTGCTGGAATTCACGGCAGTACGTGCCGACCGCGCCGTAGTGCTTCGGCCGGCTGGACCGATCGGCGACCGGTTCGGACCCAAGAGGCTTGGCCTTCGTGGCATGGGCTTCGGGAACCGTGAGATCCCCGCGCAGGCTGTCGATCAGCGTCGCCGAAAGCCGGCCGTCAACCGCAAGACCGGTATCACGCTGATAGGCCCTGATCGCCGCTTTGGTCCGTGTACCCAGGATCCCGTCGACGGGCCCAGGGTCGTATCCCAACTCCTGGAGATCGGCCTGCACCATTGCGATCTCGGGGTCCGGCTCGGCCATGCGCGGTTTCGGGGCGGTCGGCTCGGTCGTCCTGTCCACGCCGGCCCCGCTGGGGAAATCCAGGAGATCGCCGGACTTCGGGCGCGCGGCCGGTTTGGCGCTCTCGTCGAGCGCTTCCGATCTTGCGGCCAGATCGACCTCCGCCGGATCGAGCGGCAGGCGCTGGTATGACGTGGCCGCCAGAATAGTGCCGTCACGCACCGCAATCGCCTCGTAGGAGAGGACCGCCGTATCTTCGGATATCCGGCGCAGCTTGCCGACAACGAGGATGTCGGCTTTGGCACGCTCGACCAAGGCCGCGAGGAGATCGTCCAGCTCCGCCTCCCGCGCGCTCGATTCGTCGATTTCCTTGATCACCGCACCCAGGGCTTCGCGGGCGATGAACCGGTACCGGGATGCGCCTTGGCTCAGAAGTGAGACGAGCACCTTGTCGTTGTACTCGTTGGCGAGGCTGGCCGGCAACGGCGCCTGTCCCACGGAAAAAGGCCGGATGGCGATGCGAACTTGATCCTCTTCCCGGACATCGTTTCGGCGCAGGGCATCACCCGAGGCATCGATCCCGGCCAGGAGTTCCCAGGCCAGAATGTCGAAGGGATCGAACTCGCGGGGCATCGGACGTGCGCTGGTCTCGGCCGCGAGCACCGAGGCGCCCAACGTGCAGAACGCCCAGAGACAAGCCGCCCAGAACCGAAAGGATCTATATAGTCGCGACGGGACGCTGGGTCCGGTCGCCAATCGACCTTCAGAGCTTCCGGTCATCGCGCGCCCAAGCCCAGATAGGCGACGGCGGGGCCCCGTCCCACGCCCGCGGTCCCAAACCGCATGATCAACCTTGTCGCCCTGGCCCATGCCCTGTCTTTCCTTCAATGCGCAGCGTTCGGTATTACCAGTCGTCCCAGCTGCCAGCCCTGCTTTCGACCACGGCGGTCTTCGTCACCGTGAAGTCGTTCCCCAACAGGTCCACCTGCCCTGGCATACCCAGATAATCCAGCATCTTGCTCAGGTTTCGGTTGAGACGGCCGCGGGCGCTGCCCGTTTCGTACCAGTACTCATGGCGCCGCCGCCCGGTGCTGATCGGCCGATGGTGCTGGTAGCCGGAAAAGACGACGAGATACTCTTCGATCTCGAACACCTCCTCGTCGGAAAAGCCCTCGAAAACGAGGGTATAGGCGGTCGGCAACCCGCTATACACATCGCCCGGCGATCCATAAGGCACGGTTTTGGCGCTGAGCATCGACGTCAGCCTCTGCGCAATCTGCCGGCCCAGCTCGCGCGACAGACGCCGGGTGTCGCGTTCGACGACCTCCGCCAGACAGCCGCGCACGCAGTCCACCGGCGCCCGCAACGAGCGGGGTGAGCTGACCCGGAAATTTCCCAGGTGTTGGCCTGTCATCACGTTGAGCAGCCGTGCCGTGATCTGCGAGCCGACCTTCGTGGTATAGCTGAGCTGCTCAGCTCTGGTATGGATCGAGAAGATGATCGCCACGTCGACCGGCGGCCGAAGGGCCGAGCGGGCGATGTCGATCAACTCGGCGTCGTCGCGGCGCGCGCGGCCCCGGGCGAAATTGCCGGGCGTGATTGCCGCCTCGTCGTAAACGGCGAACCCGTTGTCCTGAAGTACCGCGCTGAGCTCGTCTGCCACGCCCTTGAAGACCCGACTATGTCGCGGCACCGTGTCTTGTTCGCCATCGGCTCCAATAAGGAGAACGTTCGGTCCCTCGGCGTCAACTGTCGCGCCACCGTGAGTCACAGGGGCGATCAGAAAGAGCGTGGCCAGTGTCAATAGCCGCACGTGGTGCATAACGAGTGCTCCCTGCCGTCGGTCGGTTCAAATCCAGCCGGCCTTTGCCACGTTGATTGGCGTGGCCGGCTGCCCGCATGCATCTGCGCCCCCCTGCTTGTTTGCTCCGGTGACCGGCCCAATTGGCGCCCAGCACCCCACGGAGTTCGCAGCTTTGGGGTTGTCCCAGCGTATTCGTCCTCGAACGCCTCCTTTTGGCTGCCGACTGCCGACGGCAAAGGTCTCTCAGACATGGTTAACAGTATACGACAAGAACGGCACAGTCATCCCCATCACTCGGTCGGGATTCCGCGCGATGGCTTTCGGCAGCACCCTTCGGTCCCCCTCTTCGGTCAATCCCGGCCGGGCGATCCGCCAGAGCCTTGAGACGAGGCCGGTTCGGACACGGATGTCCGTGCTTCCCCACCAATTGACATTTGGCAGATCTCGAACAGAGCTTCCAGGCTCGAGAGCCGCACCTCCCGGCCGCAGATCGGGCAACGAAACCGGCCATGACGGACGACACCCAGGCTGCGGAAGCTCAGAACGAAGTGCCCGCATCCACAGGCGAGCCTGATGGATGTCCCGCGCTGCTGAACGCGCACCGCCTCGGATGGCGCTCCTTTGCCAGGTGCGAGCACCTTGCCTGGCTCTGAACGCGGTGCGAGCCCACCGTTGGGAAGGGATCGACCGCCAGCCGCGGCATGTCCGAGTAGGTGGCCGGCGAATGGCTGAGCTAGCTCCTGGTCCAGTCGCCGCGAACTGTCATTCTTGGGTCCGGAGATCACCGTCATGCTCCAGCACTCACGTGCATGTCTCTGTCCAGGTCTATGGATTGGTTTGGAGCATATTCCAGCAATTGCCCCGGCCAAGACCGGGGCAACTCCAGAGAGCATTTGACCTGTTCCCCCGAATCCGGGTCATGGCCACACAAGCAAAAACGACGAAACCCCGCCGGTGGCGGGGCTGTGTCGTTTTGGTTGCGGGGGCTCGCAACCACCGGAACCTACCTATCGAGATTCTTGCTCTGTTCTCCCAGGATACCGTGCGGCCATTCGATGCGGCGGCATGAGTGGTCAAACCCACACCCCAATACCTAATTCAAGCTGCTATCCGGCTTGTTGCCGATTCGAGGCGGCCCCCTTGAGGGACAGTTAGGGCTTGCTGGCTATGAGAGCCGCGGCGGCTGCCCGGTGCCGCGCCCACGATCCGGCT
>JAOUCL010000313.1 GCA_029859805.1 Rhodospirillales bacterium
CATCGATCTGCCCCGCGAGATCGCCGACCCGCAGGCCCTCGAGTTCCGCCGCGTCGCGCTGACCGGGCGCTTCCTGCACGCGCGCGAGATGTACCTGAACGGCCGCACCTACAAGGGCCAGGTCGGCGTTCATGTCGTGACGCCCTTTGTGCTTTCCGACGGCCGCGGGCTGCTGGTCGACCGCGGTTGGGTACCGATGGCCCGCAAGGACCCGGCCAGCCGCCCCGACGGTCAGGTCGCGGGGATCGTCACGCTGGAGGCCCTGCTGCGCAGCGGCGGTTGGACAGGCAGCCGGACTTTCCGGCCCGACAACCGGCCCGAGGAGAATCTCTGGTTCTGGGTCGATCCCGTGGCGATGGCCGCCTGGGCCGGCCTCGAGGACCCGGTCACCGCGCTCTACGCCGCGGCCGGGGCGGCCGAGAACCCCGGCGGCCTGCCGGTCGGCGGGCAGACCCGCGTGACCTTGCGCAACGACCACCTGCAATACGCACTCACCTGGTACGCGCTCGCCGTTGCCCTGGCCGTGATCTACGGGCTCTATCACCGAAAGCGGGAGGGCTGACGCCCGGCCGCGGGCGCCCGTTCACCGGGCGAAGTGGACCCCGGGCGCCGTCTCCGCCGCCGGGCTGCTCCCCAGATCCCGATAGGCGATCGCGACGATGGCCAGGCACAGCGCCACCGGAACATACATCACCGGGCTCATCAACAGGGTCACCCACCAATAGTCGGTCGCCGCGGCGGCGTGCGCCGGGTTCCAGATATTGATGTCGAACAGGACGTAGTACAGGCCGAAGGTCAGCGCGTAGCCGACCAGGGCGACGGGGAGGCTCGCCGTCAGGAAGGCCCCCACCAAGCGCCAGGTGGAGCCCCGGGTGCGCGACCACGACTCGCCGAAGGACAGGCCTTCGCCCAAGGCCACGGCCGGGAAGGGCAGGGACAGCCGGGCCATGAAGGCCAGCGGCGCGGCATAGGCGACGAGCACGAGGGGCACGATGATGACGATGAGGACGGCCGGCTGTGCGGCGGCGCCGAGCAGTGCGCCGACCACGCCGCCGACCAGCGAGACGACCACGGTCGAAACGGCGAGAGCCACCAGGCAGACGACCAGCAGCAGCAGGCCATAACCGGTGGTGCGCCAGAACATGCCGTTGAACTGGCCGAGGCCGAATTTGAGCGCGCCCTCCGCACCGAGCAGCACGTAGCGGTACCAGAAGATGCCGAAGACGACCATGATGAAGAAGCTGCCGGTCCACAGGATCAGGAGAGTGCCGATCGGATAGCCTTCCAGGCTGTAGCCGCCCTGGCCGTCGGCGGCCTGCGCGGCATAGGCCCCCAAGTCGTCGAAATAGCCCAGGGCGGCGGCCGCGGCCCAGGGCAGGGTCACCAGAAGAACCAGAACGACGTAGGGCTTGATGTGGGTCCTGATCAGCATGACCGCTTCGCCGATCGTGCTAAAGACGGCCAGATTGCTGTGCGGATCGAGCGCCATGATCTGCCTCCCGCGTTGCCGGGCGGCGGCCCCCCTGGGCCGACCGCGATCCGCCATAGTGGGGATTGACGCTTAAGAGCGACTTAAAGGGCCCGAGTGTGGGCGGCACCCTGGAATCGGCCGGCGCCAGCCGCTATGAAGGGCGGCGACGCCAGCAGACCGGTCGCGAGGGAGCCGCCATGACCGCTTATCAGGACCTCGAAGCCCGCTTCCGCCGCCTCTATGCCCTGCAGGAGGCCGCCGGGGTGCTGCACTGGGACATGGCGACGGTGATGCCCGAGGGTGGCGCCGGCGCGCGCAGCGAGCAGCTGGCGGTGCTCGAGGTGGTCTGCCACGAGACCTCGACGGACGAGGAGCTGAGCGACCTCTTCGCCGCGGCCGAGGCGGAGGCGGGCGCGCTCGACCCTTGGCGCCAGGCCAACCTGCGCGAGATGCGCCGCGAGTGGCGCCACGCCACGGCGCTCGATGCCGGCCTGGTCGAGGCGCTGGCCAAGGCGACCATGGCCTGCGAGATGACCTGGCGCAAGGCGCGGCCCGATAACGACTTCGCCGCCGTGCTGCCGGCCCTGAAAGAGGTCCTGGGCTTGACGCGGGAGGCCGCCGAGGCCAAGTCGGACGCGCTCGGCCTGTCGCCCTACGACGCGCTGCTGGACCAGTACGAGCCGGGCGGCCGGATCGATCGCATCGCCCCGGTCTTCGACGACCTCGCGGCCTTCCTGCCCGGATTCCTGGGCGAGGTGAAGGAGCGCCAGGCCGCGGCGGGCGCGCCGCTCGCTCCCGAAGGGCCGTTTCCGGAGGCGGCCCAGGAGGCGCTCGGCCGCCGGCTCATGGCGGCGGTCGGCTTCGACTTCGACCACGGCCGGCTCGACCGGTCCCTGCATCCCTTCTGCGGCGGCGTGCCGGACGACGTTCGCATCACCACGCGCTACGACGAGGCCGACTTCGCCAAGGCGCTGATGGGCGTGCTGCACGAGACCGGACATGCCATGTACGAGCGCGGCCTGCCAGCCGAGTGGCGCCTGCAGCCGGTCGGCCAGGCGCGCGGCATGGCGCTGCACGAAAGCCAGTCGCTGCTGGTCGAGATGCAGGTCTGCCGCGGTCCCGCCTTCGCCGGCTTCATGGCGCCGCTGGCCGCCGAGGCCTTCGGCGGCAGCGGCCCGGCCTGGCAGGCCGACAACCTGCTCCGGCTCGCCAACCGGGTCGAACCCGGCTTCATCCGGGTCGACGCCGACGAGGTGACCTATCCGGCCCACGTCATCCTGCGCACCCGCCTCGAGCGGGCGATGATCGCGGGCGACCTGGAGCCCGCCGACCTGCCCGGCGCCTGGAACGAGGCCATGGCGGAGCTGCTCGGCCTGACGCCGCCCGACGACCGGCTCGGCTGCCTGCAGGACATCCACTGGTACGACGGCGCCTGGGGCTATTTCCCGACCTACACCCTGGGCGCCATGACCGCCGCCCAGCTCTACGCCGCGGCCACGGCCGCCGTGCCCGAGATCCCCGAGGCCATCGGCCGGGGCGACTTCGCGCCGCTCATGGCCTGGCTCAAGGAGCACGTGCATGCCAAGGGCTCGCTACTCTCCGCCGACGACCTCCTGACCGAAGCAACGGGCAGGCCGCTGGACCCGAAGGTGTTCGAGGCGCACCTTAGGAGACGGTATCTGGACTGAGTCGGCTTACGGCCCCATCTCTTTGGTGGTGGGGCACACGGGAGGAGATCATCCAGATGGCAGTTTCAGGTCTCGGCAAGATGGCGGCCAAGGCGACCGGCTCGGCGGCGGGCGTGTTGGGCGAGCTGATCGGCAGCGGCGCCTATCCGGAGAGCGAATACGGCCTCGCCGCCTATCTCTTCGAGCGCGTCGCCCAGAGCGAGAAGGAGACGGCCACCAAGGACCGGCAGTACTATCTCGATCTCATGGCCGCCTGCCTGGGGACAGTGCGCGGGGCCGCCGGCTAGGGCCTGTCTTCGACCTGCCGCCACATCGCTTGCCGCCCCGGTGCCCGGCGTCTAGATTAGCGCGCCATTTTGCATGGGCGGGGTCATGAAGTACGTCTCCACCCGGGGCCGCGCCCCGGTGCTCGAATTCGACGAGGTGCTGCTCGCGGGCTTGGCCCGCGACGGCGGGCTCTATGTCCCCGAGACCTGGCCGCAGTTCTCGGCCACGGAAATCCGGGGATTTTCCGGTCTCGGCTATGCCGAGATTGCGTTCCGGATCATGCGGCCCTTCGTCGGCCGGGCGATTCCCGAGGCTGAGCTTCGGTCGATCGTCGAGGAGGCCTACGCGGGCTTCGGCCACAAGGCGGTGGCGCCCCTGAAGCAGCTGGACGGCAATACCTGGCTGATGGAGCTGTTCCACGGGCCGACGCTGGCCTTCAAGGACTACGCGCTGCAGGTGGTCGGGCGCCTCTTCGACTATGTCCTCACCAAGCGCAGCGAGCGGGTGACCATCGTTGGCGCCACCTCGGGCGACACCGGCTCGGCCGCCATCGAGGCCTGCCGCGACCGCGAGCGGATCGAGATCTTCATCCTGCACCCCAAGGACCGCGTGTCCGAGGTACAGCGCCGCCAGATGACCACGGTCGACGCGCCCAACGTGCACAATATCGCGGTCGAGGGCAGCTTCGACGACTGCCAGGATCTGGTCAAGGCGATGTTCAACGACACCGCGTTTCGCGAGGAGATGGCGCTCTCGGCGGTCAACTCGATCAACTGGGCGCGGATCCTGGTCCAGACAGTCTATTATTTTGTCGCTGCCGTGGCGCTGGGCGCGCCGGAGCGGCGGATCGCCTTCGCCGTGCCGACCGGCAACTTCGGCAACGTCTATGCCGGCTATGCGGCGCGGCAGATGGGCCTGCCGGTGGCGCAGCTCGTCGTCGGGTCCAACCGCAACGACATCCTGACCCGCTTCCTGGAGAGCGGCGTCATGGAAACGGCCCCGGTGGAGCCGACGCTCTCGCCCTCGATGGATATCCAAGTCTCCAGCAACTTCGAGCGCCTGCTGTTCGACGTCTTCGGACGGGACGGCGCGGCGGTGGCGGCGGCCCTCGAGGGGTTCCGGGCCTCGGGCCGGCTCGACCTCGGCGCGGCGCGCGGCGCCGAGGCGCTGGCGATCTTCGACGGCGCGCGGCTAGACGACGACGGGACGCTGGCCGAAATCGCCCGGCTTCAACGCGAGACCGGCGAGCTGGTCGATCCGCACAGCGCCGTGGGAATCGCCGCGGCGCGGGCCAAGGCGTTGGACCTGGCCGTTCCGGTGGTGGCATTGGCGACCGCCCATCCGGCCAAGTTCCCCGACGCGGTCGAACGGGCCTGCGGCCATAGGCCGGCCCTGCCGGCGCGCCTCGCCGACCTTTACCAGCGCGCCGAGCGTTGTACCGTCCTGCCCTACGATCTGGCCGCGGTCCAGGGCGAGATCCGTGAGGTCCGCGCGGCCGAGGGCGTGGCATGACGATTCGTGTGGAAAAGCTGTCCGGCGGCCTGACCGTGGCCACCGATCGGGTCGAACAGGCCGAGACGGTCTCGTTGGGCGCCTGGGTCGGCGTCGGCACGCGCCACGAGCCCGCCGAGGCCAACGGCATCGCGCACCTGCTCGAGCACATGGCGTTCAAGGGGACCGAACGGCGCAGCGCGCGCGACATCGCCGAGGAGATCGAGGCGGTGGGGGGCCACCTGAACGCCTATACCGGCCGCGAGAACACGGCGTTCTACGCCAAGGTCCTCGCCGGGGATACGCCGTTGGCGCTGGACGTGATCGCCGACATCCTGCAGAACCCGACCTTCGATCCAGAGGAGCTGAGCCGCGAGCGCGCCGTGGTGCTGCAGGAGATCGGCCAGACGAACGATACGCCCGACGACATCATTTTCGACCATTTTCAGGAGACCGCCTATCCGGACCAGGCCTTGGGACGGCCGGTCCTCGGCCGGGCCGAGATCATTTCCGGCCTCGCCCGTGACAGCCTGCGCGGGTACATGGCGCGGCACTACCGCCCGCCCGAGATGATCCTCGCCGCCGCCGGCAAGGTCGACCACGAGGCCTTCGCCGACCTGGCGCGCCGGGCCTTCGAGGGGCTGACGGCCGAGGCCAACAGCGAGGCCGAGCCGGCCCGCTACACCGGCGGCGAATTCCGCGAGGCGCGGGACCTGGAGCAGGTCCATCTGCTGTTCGGCTTCG
>JAOUCL010000076.1 GCA_029859805.1 Rhodospirillales bacterium
CCGCGTCGACACCAGCGACCCACGCTACTGGACGGGCTTCCCCGCCTATGCGGCGATCGGCATGGTGCTGGAGCACGTGGCGCCGTTGCCGTTGCCGTAGGGCTTCGGCGAACCATGCACTACAGCTGCTTGGATAGCCCGGTCGGGCGCCTGCTGTTGGCCGGCGACGAGGCGGGACTGCGGCTGATCTGCTTTCCGAGCGAGAAGCGGACGACGGAGCCCGGCTGGCGGCGCGATGACGCGCCCTTCACCGAGGCGGTGCGCCAGCTCGAAGCCTATTTCGCGGGCGAGCTGAGCGAATTCGACCTGACCCTGGCGCCCAAGGGCACGACGTTCCAGCTTTCGGTCTGGCAGGCGCTGCGGCGGATCCCCTATGGCGAGACCGTCTCCTACGGCGAGGTGGCCAGGGCGATCGGCCGGCCGACCGCCAGCCGCGCGGTCGGCGCGGCCAACGGCAGCAACCCGCTGCCGATCGTCATACCCTGTCACCGGGTGATCGGCAGCACGGGCAAGCTGACCGGCTTCGGCGGCGGCCTCGACACCAAGGCGGCCCTGCTGGCCCTCGAACGGCGGGGCAGGGGCGGCGTCGCGGAGCAGACCGCCTTCTCGTTCGTCCGAGAGGCCTGACCGCCCCGAGCCCGTTCAAGCCGCGGCCACAGTCCCGGCCTCGATCAGCGCCGCGATCTCGGCGGCCGTGTAGCCGGCCTCGGCCAGGACCTCGCGCGTGTGCTCGCCGTAGAGCGGCGCGCCCTGGGCGACCTTGCCCGGCGTCTCCGAGAAGGTGATCGGCAGGCCGAGAGTATCGACCGGGCCCAGGCGGCTGTGCTCGACCCGCGTCACCACCCCGCGCGCGAGGGCCTGGGGGTCCTGGTGCATCTCGGTGATCGACAGCACGGGGCCGGCCGGCACGCCGGCGGTCTCGAGCTTGTCCAGCCACTCCGCCGTCGTGTGCGTCTCGAAATAGGGCGTCAGCGTTTCGACCAGCGCCGGAAGATTGGCCATGCGCGCCGCGTTGTCGGCGAAGCGCGGGTCCTCGGCCAATCGGGCGGCCTCGAGCACGTCGAGCAGGCGCAGCCAGTTGGCCTGGTTGGCGGCGCCGACGTTGATCCAGCCGTCAGCCGTCTCGAAGGCCTGGTAGGGCGCGTTCAGCGGGTGGGCCGAGCCCATGGGTCCGGGCGACTGCCCCGTGGCAAACGCGATTGCCGATTGCCAGTAGGTGTGCACGATGCCGGCCTCGAACAGCGAGGTGTCGACCCGCTGGCCCCGGCCGGTCTCGAGGCGCTTCACGTAGGCGGCGACGATACCCAGCGCCCCCAGAATACCGGCCGTGATGTCGGTGACCGGGGCGCCGACCTTGACCGGCGGCCGGCCCGCGCCCTCGCCGGTGATGCTCATGAGACCGCTCATGCCCTGGGCGATCAGGTCGAAGCCGCCGCGCTCGGCGTAGGGGCCGGTGCGCCCGAAGCCGGAGATCTCGCAGTAGATAAGGCCGGGGTTGTCGGCCTTGAGCGTCTCGTAGCCGAGGCCGAGGCGCTCCATGGTGCCCTTGCGGTAGTTCTCGATGACCACGTCGGAGCGCGCCAGGAGCCGGCGCAGAACGGCCTTGCCGTCGGCTTGCTTGAGGTCGATCGCGATGCCGCGCTTGTTGCGGTTCATCATCATGAAGGCGGCCGGCTCGCCCTCGATCTCGGGCGGCAGGAAGCGCCGGGAATCGTCGCCGCCCGGCAGCTTCTCGACCTTGATCACCTCGGCGCCGAGGTCGGCCAGCATGAGCCCGCAGACCGGCCCCGCCATGATGTGGGCCAGCTCGACGACCTTGAGGCCGGTGAGCGGTCCCTGGCGCCCGGTCATGTCAGCGTCCCTTGAACTCCGGCTTCTTCTTCTCCAGGAACGAGCGATAGCCGATCTGGAAGTCCTCGGTGGCGTAGCAGACGTAGCCCTCGTCCGACTCCGCCTCGGTGAGCGGCCTCGGGTCCTCGAGGCGCTCCAGGAAGGCCTTGTGCCAACGGGCGACCAGCGGCGCGCCCTCGGCGATCCGCTTCGCGGTCGCAGTGGCCTCGGCCTCGACCTCGCCGTCGGGCACCACCCGGTTGATCAGGCCCTTGGCCAAGGCCTCCTCGGCGTCGAAGACTCGGCCTTCCAGCAGGATCTCCAGCGTCGTCGCGCGCCCCACGAGGCGCCGCAGCCCATCGATCTCCGGATAGGCCATGACCAGGCCCAGGCGCTTGATCGGTACGCCGAAACGGCTCGACAGCCCGCAGATCCTGATGTCGCAGAGCGCCGCGATCTCGAGCCCGCCGCCGACGCAGATGCCCTCGATCAGGGCCACGGTCGGATGGCGGCAAGTCTTGAGCGCGGTCAGCGAGCGATGCAGGATCTCGCCGTAGGCCTTGGCCTGCTCGGGGTTAGAGCGGTCGGTCTCGAACTCGGAGATGTCGTTGCCCGGCGAAAAGGCCCTGCCGCCGGCCCCGCGCAGCACCACGCAGCGCAGCGCGTCCTCGGCCGAAAGCTCCTCCATGACCGCGCCGAGCCGAGTCCACATGGGCTTGGTCAGCGCGTTCAGCTTGTCGGGCCGGTTGAGGATTACCGTGGCGACCGGGCCGTCGCGCTGCACCAGGATCAGGTCGGACATGGCATCTCTCTCCCTGGAAAAAGGGGACATTCATATTTTTCCGAGCGTGGCAAAGGAAGCTCTGGAGACGCGGCGAGAAAAATAAGAATGTCCCCTTTTTCCACTCAGCGGTAGAAGAACTCGACCAGGCTCATCGGAATCGCCGGCAGATAGGTGACCATCATGAGGATCGCGAAGAGCACCGAGATGAAATAGATGTTGACCTTGGACACCTCCCAGATGTTCGCCTTGGCGATCGAGCAGGCGGTGATCAGCACGCTGGCCACCGGCGGCGTCTGTTGGCCGATGCCGAGGTTCAGCGTGACCACGAGGCCGAAGTGCACCGGGTCGATGCCGACCGCGGTGACCAGCGGCATGACCACCGGCACGACCAGGATGATCGCCGCCGCCGAATGCAGAAAGAGGCCGATCAGCAGGAAAAAGACGTTGAGCAGCGCCAGCACGGCATAGCGGTCGTCGGTCCACTGCAGGATCGCAACGGCCAGCTTCTGCGGCACCTGCTGCTCGGTCAGGTAGACCCCAACCAGTGCCGAGGACGCGACCAGCAGCATTACCACCGCGGTCTGCAGACCGCCCTCGATGATCGCCTGCTTGAGAAAGGGCCAGTCGAGGTCGCGATAGACCACGCCGCCGATGAGCAGCGCCGCGGCGACGGCCAGGCCCGCCCCCTCGGTCGCGGTCACCAGACCGCCGAAGATGCCGCCCAGGATGATCACCGGCAGGACGAGCGCCCAGGAGGCCTCCTTGAAGGTGGTCCACAGCTTCGACAGCGCGAAGATCTCCTCGACCGGCCAGTTCTGGCGCCGCGCCATCCAATAGGACAGGCTCATCATGCCGAGCCCGCCCAAGACCCCGGGGATGATCCCGGCGACGAAGAGCTGGACGATCGAACTGTCCGACATGACGCCGTAGAGGATCATCGGGATCGACGGCGGAATGATGACCGCGATGGTCGCCGAGGAGGAGGTCACCGCCGCTGCGAAGGCCTTGGGGTAGCCGCGCCGTTTCATGGCCGGGATCAGGATCGAGCCGGTCGCCGCCACGTCGGCCACGGCCGAGCCCGAGATCTCGGCGAAGAACATCGAGACGCCGATGTTGACGATCGCCAGGCCGCCGCGGACGAAGCCGAGCAGGGCCGAGGCGAAGGCGATCAGCCGGCGCGAGATGCCCGAGGCGTTCATGATCGCGCCGGCCAGGATGAACATGGGAATGGCCAGCAGCGGGAACTTGGTGGCGCCGTCGTACATGACCAGCGCCACGTTGGGCAGGATGTCCGCGCCCTGGGTCAGCAGCATGGCGGTCACCGCCACCACGCCCAGCGCGATGGCGATCGGCACGTCGATCAGGATCAGCGCGAAAAGCCCGGCGATCATCAGCAAGAGGGTCACGGCGCGGACTCCTCGAGATCGATGGGCGGAATCTCATGCGAGATACCGGCCTTGAGCTTGCGCCAATGGTCCGGCAGGCTGAGCGTCTCGCAGACCAGGAACAGCACCGCGCCGATCGGGATGATCGACTGGGTGATCTGCACCGAGACCTCGGGCAGGCTGACCAGGGTGTCGCCCTCCAGCACGTCGAGCACCACCAGTCCGGTCCAGGCGAGCAGCAGGAAGAAGGCATAGACGCAGACTTCGGCAATGACCGCCGCGGCAAGACGCCAGCGCAGGGGCAGGGCCAGGACCAAGCCGTCGAAGCCGATGTGCCCGCGCTTGAGCGCCGCCAGCGCGGCTCCGTAGTAGGTGATCCAGGCCAGCATGACCGAGGCGACCTCGTCGTACCACGCCAGCGAGGCCCCGGCCTTGCGATAGACAACCGCGACCACGACGACGATCGTCAGTGCAATCATCAGAAAGATCAGTATCGCTTCCAGAAGGCGCTCAAAGGCCCCCTTCGCGCGGGCTAGCCAATGCACGTCGCCCTCGCTCCTATCCACCCGGGATCAGCTGCTGGAAAATGGCCCGCCCCGATGGCGCCGGGGCGGGCCGAACGATATCAGGAACCTCCAGCCAGGCTCATGGCCTTGTCGACCATTTCGCCACCGCCGGAAACGCTGGCCGAGAACTCGTCATAGATCCCCTTGCTGGCCTTCACGAAGGCGGCCTTGTCCGGCTCGTTGACCGCGATGCCGCCAGCCTTGAGCTTGTCCAGCAGGTCGATTTCCATCGCCGCCGCCGTCTCGTAGACGTAGGCCTGGGTCTCCTTGGCCGTTTCCTCGAGGACCTGGCGCACGTCGGCGGGCAGCTTCTCCCAGGCGTCCTTGCCGACGGTGACATAGGCCGGCGTGTAGACGTGGCCCGACAGCGAGAGGTACTTCTGCACCTCCTGGAACTTGGCGCTGTAGATCTGCGCAAAGGGATTCTCCTGGCCGTCGATCACGCCGGTCTGGAGCGCGGTGAAGACCTCGGAGAAGGACATCGGCGTCGGGTTCGCGCCATAGGACTTGAACATCTTGACCCGCCAGGCGCCCTTGGGCGTGCGCAGCTTGATGCCCTGGAGGTCCGCGGGCTTGTTGATCGGCCGCTCATTGTTGGTGATGTGGCGGAAGCCGTTCTCCCAGACCGCCAGGATCTTGTAACCCTTGGCCTCGGCCGCCGGTTCGATCTTGGCCCAGAAGATCTCGTTCTCGATGCGGGCCATGTGGCCGCGGTCCTTGACCAGATAGGGCATCTCGAACAGGCCGAACTCGTCGGCCACCGTCGACATGACGGTAGACGGTAGGGAGAAATTGACCGTGCCCAGCTTGAGTTTCTGCAAGAGCTCCTTGTCCTTGCCGAGCTGGCTTGAGCCGAACGTGACGACTTTGGCCTTGCCGGCCAGCTTTTCGTTGGCCCGCTTGGCGAACTCGTTGACCGAGGCCTCGAACAGCGACCCCGGGGCGCCGACGTGGCCGAACTTCAGCTCCAGTTCCGCGGCCAGGGCCTGGCCCGCGACCGCGGTCCCGAGCAGCGCCGGGACCAGGAATTTGATGATCTTCATGGCAGTCCTCCCTCTTGGATTTGACGTTACAGTTGTCGATTGGTGCGAAGTTACCATTCCACCAGTCTACAACACTTGGTTATAAAGCCAAACTATCCTGCAACTCCGTTTCGCGTTGGCTCTTGCCACCCTGGCCGGACAGGAAGTCCAGCGCCGCCTGCACGCCCCCCGTTTCGTGCGGCACGCCTGCGACCGCCAGGCCCATTTCGACCCCGGCCAGGGTGCCGGCCAGCATCAGTTCGTTGAAGTCGCCCAGGTGGCCGATCCGGAACACCTTGCCGGCGACCTTGCCGAGCCCGTTGCCGAGCGACATGTCGTAGTTTTCCAGCACCGCCTTGCGGAAGGCGTCGGCGTCGTGGCCGGCGGGCATGAGCACGGCGGTCAGGGAATTGCTGTACTCCCGCTCGTCGACGCAGAGCAGCTCGAGCCCCCAGGTCCTGACCGCGCGCCGTGTCGCTTCGGCAAGGCGCGCATGGCGGGCGAAGACCTTGTCCAGCCCCTCCTCGTTCAGCATGGCGATGGACTCGCCGAGGCCATAGAGCAGGTTGGTGGCCGGCGTGTAAGGGAAGAAGCCCTTGGCGTTGGCCGTCAGCATCTCCTGCCAGCCCCAGTAGCTCTTCGGCAGGCGCGCCGACTCGGCAGCCGCCTGCGCCTTGGTGCTGATCGCGTTGAAGCTGAGCCCCGGCGGCAGCATCAGGCCCTTCTGCGAGCCGGCCACGGTGACGTCGACGCCCCACTCGTCGTGCCGGTAGTCGATCGAGGCGAGCGACGAGATCGTGTCGACGAAGAACAGCGCCGGGTGGCCGCTGCGGTCGATAGCCTCGCGCAGCTCGGCGATGCGCGAGGTCACGCCGGTCGAGGTCTCGTTGTGCACGGCGCAGACCGCCTTGATCGTATGGTCGCGATCCTCGGCGAGCCTGGCCTCGAGCGCCCCGGGGTCGACGCCCCGCCGCCAATCGCCGGGCACGAACTCGACCTCGAGGCCGAGCCGCTCGGCGAGCTGCCGCCACAGCGTGGCGAAGTGCCCGGTCTCGAACATCAACACCCGGTCGCCTTGCGACAGGGTGTTGACCAGCGCGGCCTCCCAGGCGCCGGTGCCCGAGGCCGGATAGATCACCACCGGGCCGTCGGTCCGGAAGATGCCTTTCAGGCCGTGCAGCACCTCGCGCGCCATGGCGCCGAAGGCCGGGCCGCGGTGGTCGATCGTCGGGAAATCCATGGCCCGCAGGATGCGCTCGGGCACGTTGGTCGGCCCCGGAATCTGCAGGAAGTGGCGTCCGCTGCGGTGGGTCATGGCCGGCCTCTTCGTATGCCTGCGGGTGTGGTTAACAAGAGGTTAAACACGTATTGGGAATTATGCATACAATTCTCGGCTGATCAACGAGTGTATGGTTTCAAGATTGTGAAAAATTCGTATTTAAATCAAATTATTGGAAAATTCCGTGGAATCGGCTACCCGGCGCTTTTTGTTTTGCATGCAAAATGCTAGGCTCGGTGGGAATTAACCAATGACCACCACGGTTGGCAATGACCTCTGCGGCGACCGCCCGTCCCACCGCCCGTCCCACTGCCAGTCCCGCCGGCCGGCCCTCGGCCGGTTCGCGCATCGGCGACTCTGCGCTCGCCGCCCGTCTGCGGCGCGAGCTCGAGGGCGAGGTGCTGTTCGACGCTTTCAGCCGCGGCCGCTACAGCACCGACGCCTCGGTCTACCAAATCGAGCCGCTCGGCGTCGTCGTGCCGCGCTCGGACCAGGACGTGGTCCGCACCATCCAGATCGCGGCCGAGGAGCAGATTCCCGTGCTGCCGCGCGGCGGCGGCACCTCGCAGTGCGGCCAGACCGTGGCCGAGGCGCTCGTGGTCGACGTCTCCAAGCATCTGGACGCGGTCACGGCCTTCGACCCCGGCGCCCGGCGCGTCACGGTCCAGCCGGGGCTGGTGCTCGACTGCCTGAACGCCGTCCTGCAGCCGCACGGCCTGATGTTCCCGGTCGACGTCTCGACCGCGAGCCGGGCGACGATCGGCGGCATGGCCGGCAACAACTCCTGCGGCGCCCGCTCGCTCGCCTACGGCACGATGCGCGACAACGTGGCCGCGATCCACGCGGTGCTGGCCGACGGCCAGGGGTTCCGCTTCGGCCAGATCGCCAACGGCAACGGCGCCGAAATGCCGGCGCGGCAACGCCAGCTGACCGAGGCCTTGCTCGCGCTCGGCCAGCGCGAGGCGGGCGAGATCGCGGCGCGCTTTCCGAAGGTGATGCGCCGGGTCGGCGGCTACAACATCGACGCGCTGGCGGGCAACGCGCCGCCCAACTTGGGCCACCTGCTGGTCGGCTCCGAGGGCACGCTGGCCTTCTCCACCGCCATCGAGCTGGACCTGCAGCCGGTCCCGGCGCACAAGGTGCTGGGCGTCTGCCACTTCCCCAGCTTCTACCAGGCCATGGACTCGGCGCGGCACATCGTCGCGCTCGGCCCCACGGCGGTCGAGCTGGTCGACCGCACCATGATCGAGCTGTCGCGCGACATCCCGCTCTATCGCCGCACGGTCGACGCCTTCGTCGAGGGCGAGCCCGAGGCGTTGCTCCTGGTCGAGTTTGCCGGCGAAGACCGCGGCCTGCAGCTCGCGGGCCTGAAGCGCCTCGGCGAACTGATGGGCGAGCTGGGCCTGCCCGGAGCCGTGGTCGAGGCGGTCGATCCCGCCTTCCAGAAGGCGATCTGGGAGGTGCGCAAGGCCGGCCTCAACATCATGATGTCCATGAAGGGCGACGGCAAACCGATCTCCTTCATCGAGGACTGCGCCGTGGCGCTCGAGGACCTGGCCGACTACACGGAGCGCCTCACGCGCGTCTTCGAGAAGCACGGCACGACGGGCACCTGGTACGCCCACGCCTCGGTCGGCTGTCTGCACGTGCGGCCGGTGCTCAACCTCAAGCTCGAGGCCGACGCCAAGAAGATGCGCGCGATCGCCGAGGAGGCCTTCGCCATGGTGCGCGACTACAAGGGCTCGCACTCGGGCGAGCACGGCGACGGCCTGGTCCGCTCCGAGTTCCACGAGGCCATGTTCGGCCCGCGCATGGTCGAGGCCTTCGAGGCGGTCAAGGACAGCTTCGACCCCGGGGGTCTGTTCAACCCGGGCAAGATCGTCCGGCCGTCCAGGATGGACGACCGCTCGCTGTTCCGCTTCAAGCCGGGCTACCGGAGCGAGGCGCCGGAGACCGCGTTCGACTGGTCGGACTGGGGCGGTTTCGCCGGCGCCGTCGAGATGTGCAACAACAACGGCGCCTGCCGGAAGTTCGATGCCAACGTCATGTGCCCCTCCTACCGGGTGACCCGCGACGAGCAGCACCTGACGCGCGGGCGGGCGAATGCGCTCCGGCTCGCGCTCTCGGGGCAGCTCGGCCCCGAGGCGCTGACCTCCGGGGCCATGGCCGAGACCATGAAGCTCTGCGTCGGCTGCAAGGGCTGCAAGCGCGAGTGCCCGACTGGCGTCGACATGGCGCGCATGAAGACCGAGTTCCTCTATCATTATGGCAAGCGCCACGGCCTCTCGCTGCGCGACCGCCTGGTCGCCTATCTGCCGCGCTATGCCCCCAGGGCCGCGCGGCTGGCCCCGCTGCTCAACCTGCGCAACCGACTGCCGGGATTGGCCTGGCTGGGCGAGAAGGCCCTGGGCATCAGCGCGAAGCGCGGCCTGCCGGCCTGGCGGCGCGACCCTTTCCAGGCGCCGGTGGCGGTGGGACCGGAGGGCGGCCGCGAGGTCGTCCTGCTGGCCGACACCTTCAACACCACTTTCGAGCCGGAGACCCTCGAGGCGGCGCTCACCGTGCTGGACGCCGGTGGCTATCGGGTGCACCTGCCGCGGCCCGCGGACGGCGGCCGGCCGCTCTGCTGCGGGCGAACCTTCCTGGCCGCCGGCCTGGTCGACGAGGCGCGGGCCGAGGCCCGGCGCACGCTGGAGGCCTTGCGGCCCTTCGTCGCGCGCGGCCTGCCCGTGCTCGGGCTGGAGCCGTCCTGCCTGCTGACCCTGCGCGACGAATTCCTCGCAATGCTGCCGGGCGCCGGGGCCGAGGCGCTGGCCGCCTCCGCGGTCCTGCTCGAGGAGTTCCTGGCCGCCCAGGCCGAGATCGGGCGGCTCGACCTGCCGCTGCGGCCGCTCGGCCGGGCGCGCGCCCTGCTGCACGGCCATTGCCACCAGAAGGCCTTCGGCGTCATGGGCAGCGTGGAAAAGGTGCTGGGCTTGGTGCCGGAGCTGGCGGTCGAGACCGTGGCCTCGTCGTGCTGCGGCATGGCCGGCGCCTTCGGCTACGGCGCCGAGACCTACGACATCTCGATGAGGATGGGCGAGGAGTCGCTGCTGCCGGCCGTGCGCGCGGCGGGGAAGGACGTGCTGGTGGTGGCCGACGGCACGAGCTGCCGCCAGCAGATCCTGGACGGCGCCGGCCGCAAGGCCGTCCATGTCGCCCGCGTGCTCGCCGCCGCGCTCGCCGAGGACCCGGAAATTGGGGTCAGACCCCTTTTCGCCGGTCGAGACTGAGGAGGACGCTATGGACACCGAGTCCGCAGAAAAAAGGGGTCTGACCCCATTTCCCGAGCCGGTCGCGCGGGGCGCGCTGCACGATCGGCTGGTTGCCCGGCTGCGCGACCTGATCATCGAGGGTGAGCTTTCGCCCGGCGCCCGGGTGCCCGAGCGCGAGCTGTGCCAGCGCTTCCAGGTCTCGCGCACGCCGCTCAGGGAGGCGCTCAAGGTGCTGGCCGCCGACGGCCTGGTGCAGCTCGCGCCCAACCGCGGCGCCCGGGTCGCGGCGCTGACTGTGGCCGACGTCGAGGAGATGTTCCCGGTCATGGGCGCGCTCGAGGCCCTGGCCGGCGAGCTGGCGGCCAGCCGCATCACCGAGGAGGGCCTGGCGGAGGTCCGGGCGCTGCACTACCAGATGGTACTGCACCACAAGAGGGGCGAGCTGGCGGCCTACTTCCGCCTCAACCAGCAGATCCACGAGAAGATCCTCGAGGCCGCCGGCAACGCGACCCTGGCCGCGCTCTACCAGGGCCTGGCCGGGCGTATCCGCCGTGCGCGCTATCTGGCCAACATGTCGGCCCGGCGCTGGGCCCGGGCGGTCGAGGAGCACGAGGCGATCCTCGCGGCGCTGGAGGCGCGCGACGGTACGCGCCTGGGCGCGATCCTCGAGGACCACCTCAAGAACAAGTGCGAGACCGTCAAGGAGGCGCTGCTGGCGGAACAGCGGAAAGGCGGGCAGGCCGCGAGCAACTCATAGGTATCACCACAGAGCCGCGGAAAACCAACTCAGTTTCACCACCAAGGCACAAAGACACAAAGGTTTTGGTTTGCGCGCAGCGCGCGCGAAAGAACCTTCTTCGTGCCTTCGTGTCTTGGTGGTAACAAACCGTCGTTTTCTCTGTGTCCTCGGCGGTTCTGTGGTGTCATCATCCTATTGCTGGCGCGGCACGGCGATATCGAGAGGGGCTGAAAATGGACTACCGCACTCTGGGAGCGAGCGGCCTCAAGGTCTCGCCGATCTGCCTCGGCACCATGATGTTCGCGGGCCGGACCGAGGAGGCCGAGGCGGCGCGCATCGTCGATCTGGCGCGCGAGGCCGGGGTCAACTTCATCGACACCGCCGACGTCTACTCCAGGGGCGCCTGCGAGGAGATGGTCGGGCGCCTGATCAAGGCCGACCGCGAGGCCTGGGTGCTGGCGTCGAAGGCCGGCAACGCCATGGGCAAGGGGCCGAACCAGGGCGGGCTCGGCCGCAAGTGGCTGATGACGGCGATCGACGACAGCCTGCGTCGTCTCGGCACCGACTACCTCGACATCTACTACCTGCACAAGGACGACGCCGAGACGCCGCTTGAGGAGACGCTCTCGGCGATCGGCGACATCATCGCGGCCGGCAAGGCGCGCTTCTTCGGGGTCTCGAACTACCGCGGCTGGCGCATCGCCGAGATCGTCCAACTGGCGAGCGCCCTGGGCATCGCCGGCCCCGTCGTCTGCCAGCCCTACTACAACGCCATGAACCGCCAGCCCGAGGTCGAGGTCCTGCCGGCCTGCGGCCACCACGGCATCGGCGTAGCGCCCTACAGCCCGTTGGCCCGCGGCGTCCTGACCGGCAAATACGCGCCGGGCGCCGAGCCGTCGGACGAAACCCGCGCCGGACGCCAGGACGAGCGCATGATGGAGACCGAGTTCCGCCCCGAATCGCTCGAGATCGCCCGGAAGGTCAAGGAGCGCGCGGAGGTGCGCGGCATGACCCCGGGCCAGTGGGCGCTCAACTGGGTGCTCGCGAATCCGCTCGTGACCGCCCCCATCGCCGGCCCGCGCACGGTCGAGCAGTGGTCCGAGAACCTGGGCGCGCTGGAGCACGACTGGAGCGCCGAGGACGAGGCCTTCCTCGACGCCCTGGTCCCGCCCGGCCACCCCTCGACGCCCGGTTACAGCGATCCCAAGTACCCGATCACGGGACGGCCGGTGGGGTAGGCGTGAACACTCGTGGCCGGCTTGCCAGGCAACATCAACGAGGAGGAACTGCGAGCCTTCATCGGGCCGAACGCAGAGGGCTACCTCGACAAATGGCGTTCGATCGACTACGGACGAAAATCGAAGATCGCCGTCAACGGGCTGGCCGGGATTTTCGGCCCGTTCTGGATGGTCTACCGCAAGTTCTACCTGTTGCTTCTCGCCTATCTAGGCGTGGTTGTCCTGCAAGGCACCGCCGAAATCCTTGTTCTGGAGTATTGGCTCGGCTGGCGCGACCTGGGGCAGGTAATGACTCTCCCGACAGCGGTGTTGTACATGGTCATACTTGGGTGCTACGCGAATTACTGGTACTTCCTCTATGCGTGCCGGATGATCCGGCGGGTGCGGTCAGGGCAGGGCTCAGACGAGCACGACTTGGAACGGATCCGCCGAAAAGGAGGCGTTTCGTGGCCGGCGGTGATCGTTCTGGTTTCGGCGATCGTGGGCCTCTTGCTGTTGGCTGACTATCTGGCGACATTCTCCTGATCGATTTCGCCGATTCGAGGACCGACGGTTTCCTTTCGATCATCACAAAGCTCGGCTGGCGTTGTGCGCCACAATTCTGCCGTGCTGTGGGCGATCTCGCACGCCTTGAGCCCAACTACGCCCGCCCTGTACTTAAGAAGCGTCGCCAGCATTACGTAGACGTCAGCCCGGCGCCACGTGGCATCGGAGCGCACAGCTCCCTTGAAACATTGAATGACTAGTCATATATCTAGTCAGAACGATCAAATGAGGAGATCTCTTATGGGCAAATGGCAAGTGCAGGATGCCAAGGCCCGGTTCAGCGAGTTCCTGGACGCGAGCTTGACGGAAGGCCCCCAGGTCGTGACCCGGCGCGGCGTGGAAACCGCGGTGCTTGTGCCGATCGAGCAATGGCGGAGCCTGGAGCGGCGGGCGCGGCCGAACCTCAAGGATCTGCTTCTCACGGCCGAGCCGCGGACCGAAGACCTGACGCCGCCGCGCCGCGCGCAGCGCCACCGCAAGGTGCCGGCGCTCGACTAGGGCCGTGTATCTCGTCGACACCAACGTCGTCTCGGAGCTCCGCCGTCCCAAGCCGCACGGCGCGGTCGTGAAATGGATCGCCGATGTCCCGGCAGACACCGTTCTTCTGTCTGCTGTCACGATCGGCGAGATCCAAGCCGGCATCGAGATCACGCGTGAGCAGGACCAACCCAAGGCCCAGGCCTTGGAGCTGTGGCTCGATCAGGTCATGGGAACATACAGCGTCTTGCCGATGGACGGCGCGGCGTTCCGGGAGTGGGCGCGATTGAAGCACCGACGATCGGAGACACTGGTTGAGGACGCCATGATCGCGGCGACGGCGCGGGTGCACGGCCTGACCGTAGTCACCCGAAACGTCGCCGACTTCAAGACCCTGGGCGTGCCTCTGATCAATCCTTTCAAGGCCGCGCGGCGGCGCTGACGACCGCCGCCCGCCCCGCCCCCCTAGGGCAACGCCTGCCAGGCGCAGATGCCGGGTGTGGCGCCCTGGGCCAGCAGGCGCTCGGCCGTTCCCTCGGGGAGCAGCAGCGACTGCGCGCCGTTGCACAGCACGGTGCGGTCGCTCAGGCCCGCCATGTCGACCAGGATCTGGTCCCAGTGCCGGTACTGGATGTCGTGGCCCTCGCCCTCGTAGATCCGCACCTTGGCGACGTTGGGATAGTGGGCCTCCCAGAAGGCCGCGTGCAGGGGATCGACGGAGGTGTCGGCGGTGCCCTGGTAGATGAAGGCCGGGGCCTGGAGCGCCGAGACGTCGGCCACCGGATCCTCGCAGTAGCGGCGCAGCTCGGCCGTCAGCGGCGCCGGGTCGCCCAGCTGGCCGGCGACGAAGAAGGTGCGCGCCGCGTCCTCGAAGGCGGAGTCCTGGAAGCCGGGGATGATCTGCACCGGACTGTCCGGGGCGAAGGCGAACCAGATGTTCGGGTTGGCGGCGAAGAAGGCGGCGACGTCGTTGAGATCGGGCAGCGGCAGGGCGCAGAGCGGGCCGAAGGACGGGTCGTCCGGGTCGAACTGCGAGTAGGCGGAGATCAGGTGCACCGAGCGCACCCGCTCGGGCAGGCGCGCGACCACCTCGGTCAGATAAGGCCCGCCGCCCGAGATCGCGGCGGCGACGAAGCGGTCGACGCCCAGGTGGTCGAGCAGGGCCTCGACCTCGGCGGCGTAGTCGGCGTAACCCCAGCCCGGCGTGAAGGCGGTCTCGCCGAAGCCGTCGCGCTCGACCGAGATGACCCGCAGGCCAAGCTGCCCGCGCAGGGTGCGCAGGAACTCGGTGATGCCGAAGACCCTGACGCTGGTCCCGGAGCCGCCGGCGAAGACGACGGGGATGCCCTGGGGATCGCCGTCGTCGATGTAGGCGATGGTCTTGCCGTTCGCCAGTTCCAGCTTGTGCACCGTCGGGCCGAGCGGGTCGAAGTCCTCCTGGATGTCGATGGCCAGTGCCGCCGTGGCCGCGAAGGCGCCGAGCGCGAGCGCGGTCAGTACCGAAAGAAGTCTCATGGGTCCCCTCCCTTGCGAATGGCGCCGGTCGCGGCGCGGGCCGCGCCGTCAGGCCAACGCTTACAACCTTCCAAAGGCTAGCACGGATTCGCGGGGAGGAAAGGCCGGCGATGGCTTCGGCGCGCAGTGTCGCGTCCGGTTGAGACCTGCCTTGGGTCAGCGAAGCTGGTCCTCTCAGCCAGCGCCGCCACCGGCGCCACGGTCCACCCTCTCAGCCCGCGGCGCCACGGCCCACCCTCTCCCACCGGGAGAGGGTGGGGCCCGCGCGGCCTTGGCCGCGTGGGAGAGTGAGGGCGAGTGGGTTCAGTATTGCTCCACCGGATGCCGGTGCGTTTGGGTGACCGCACAAACCAACGCGCCCTCACCCTGCCCTCTCCCGGGGGGAGAGGGTTATTGGGGTGCAATCGCGCCCTTCGGTGCTTTGTGAACGAGGTCTGCCCGCGAGCCTTGACCGGACAGACGTCCGATCCGGCATCAACCCCCGGGCTCCGGCGCCACCTTGATCCACTCGGCGCTGACCCGGCGCGCCGCGTCCTCGTACTTGACCTCGGCCCGGCGGCCTTGGCGGAGGTCGGCGAAGCCGCCGGTGACGTTCGCCTGGCGCAGGGCGCTGCGGTCCAGCCAGATGCGGGTGCGCGCGGTCACCGCGATGCTGCGCCCGCCCAGGGTGATGCGGCGCGCCGCGGGGTCGACGGTCTCGATCTCGCCGATGTCCGTGTGCGTCGAGGACAGGCCCGGCGACTGTCCGATCGGGATGAACTGCTCGGTCATCATCTGGCCCTCGACCGCGGCCGGGCCCCACAGCAGGGCGGCCGCGGCGGCGAGGACGATCAGGCTGCTGCGCAGGGCGGTGCTTCTTTCCTTGTCCGCGGACCGGCCGCGGCCGCGGCTATTCGACCAGCTCATCACGCGCCTTCTCCTGTTCCTCGATGGCCTGCCGGGTCAGGCGGCCGCGCTGGAAGAAGCTGCGCGCCGCCTTGCGGGTCAGACGCCTGGCCTCCTCCAGATGGATCGCGGCTTGGGGGTGCAGGCCGCCGCCGGCAAGCACCTGGATCGCGTCCTCGGTCTCGGCGACGGCGAGCTCGAGCGTCTCGCGGCCGAGTCCGTGCCGCTCGTCCTTGCTCTGCTCGAGCAGCGCAGTCGCGGCGCGGATGTTCTCAAGTGCGTTGAGGACGCGCAGGAAGGCGGCCACGGCGACCACCTGGGTGCCGTCGAGGTTGATGCCGCTGCCGGTCGCGCCGACCAGCAGCGCGCCGGCCGGCGAGCTGTTGAAAGCATCGCCGTTATAGAAGGCGACCGCGCCCTCGATGGTCTCGACCGAGTTGTTGTGGAAGAACGGCCCGGTGTCGGCGGCCTCGACCAGCACCGGCGTGTTGAAGGTGCCGTCGCCCGGCGTGCCGAAGCCGTCGTCCGGCGGCACCGGCTCGCCGGTCAGGTCGGCCGGTTGGTCGGGCAGGGCCTCGACGCCGGTGTCGAAGTTGAGGTTGCCGGCCCCGGGGCCGAAGATGTTCGGGTCGCCGTTGGCCCCGGCGTTGGCGTGGCAGGCGTTGCACTTGCCCAGGGTGTTGTCGAGGAAGATCTCCTGGCCGCGCGCCGCGACCACGCCCTCGAGCGCCAACGGCAGCGCCAGCTCCTCCTGGCGCCCGAGCGAGAGCTGGAAGGCCTCCAGCGCGTCCAGCTCCGCGTCGCTCGGCAGGCGGAAGTCGACGCCGGGGATCCGGTTGGTGGTCAGGGGGAAGTGCTGGATCACCGCGCCGGTGGCGAAGGCGCGCAGCGAGCCGTCGCCCGGCGCGCCGTCGCCCGACCAGCCGGTGCGCGGGCCGGCCGCGCTGTCGACCGAGGTGCCGAGCGCCAGGGTGTGGGGTACGCCGCGCATGTTGAAGTTGTTCGCCAGGTCGTCGAAGCCGTCCTGGTTCTCGAGGATCAGCGCGAAGGCGCGCATCAGGCGCGGGTTCTCGAAGTTCTCGGCCAGATCCGGGTTGGTCTCGGCGACGAACAGCGCGTCGTCGGGCGGCAGCGTGGCGATGAAGGCCGGCGAGAGGCCGAAGTTGTCCTCGGCCCGGTGGCAGGTTCCGCAGGTCCGGCCGTTGCCCTCGAAGGTCTCGTTGAAGAAGATCTCGCGGCCCTCGGCGATCAGCGCCGCCTCGGGACCCAGCGGCGGCCGGCTCTCGCAGGCGGCCAGCGCCAGCAGCAAGAGCGCCAGGACCAACAGCGGCGCCGCGGCCAGAACCCGTGACCCGGGCCGTCGCCGGACATTCGGTACCATGCGCGCTCCCTCTCCTCTTGTCGGTCCTCTGCGGGACCTATGGGCTTCGCCGACGCTGCTTTCTGCCCTTGGGTGTGATGTAGTGGGGGTAGCAAGACTCTTCCAGGCGCAATATCGAGTTGCCACACGCTTGCCACAGCTGGCTGCAAATTGACGCAACTTGACGGACTGCGCCGAGAACAGGGAAGGCGGCGAATCGGTTGTGCCGGCCGGGCAGGGACACGAAGGACTACCTGAGCCGCGTGCTGACCCGCCTGACCACGGTGGGCGCCGCCTACCTCGCCCTAGTCTGCCTGCTGCCCGAGATCCTGATCTCGAACTTCGCCGTGCCCTTCTAATTCGGCGGCACCAGCCTGCTGATCGTCGTCTCGGTCACCATGGACACCGTCGGCCAGATCCACTCCCACCTTCTGGCAAGCCAGTACGAGGGCCTGGTCAAGAAGGCCAAGCTCAAGGACCGGCGGAAAGATGAAGAGGGAGAGGACGGGGAGGGGCCGTAGGAACGAGCGTCTTGCCCTATGGAAGCGGCGAAACCCTGTGATCGAATGGTCACCTCACCATCGGAACTTCCCGTCGAGCGAGGCAGTCGCACTATCCCCGGGAGTCTCAGCGAGGTCGCCAATAACGCAACAACGCATGGCTGACTCCGTTTCAGTGTCCTTGTCGACCGTGTGATTTTTCCGGCCGAATCTGCCGCCACGCGAGATCGACCGTAAGCCACAGCAACTGCGGTACGCCATATATGATGGCGCCACCAACGAGCATCGGTGGACTGCCGTCGGTAAATCCGAAAACCGCTATCGTCGCGCAGACAACCCAACTCGCGCTGTTTGCCGCAACCGGTTGCCATACCGGCCTTGAAAGTCTTCGGAACGCCAGCAGGAAGAAGTATCGTACCAAGAATGTCGGCACGAGCGCGCCGATCATCGTGTGCATGAGCTTAGAGCCGTTGCCATCTCGCCACCACGCGGAGTTCCCGGGACGAGTTCCCGGAGTTCCCGGGACAGTATACTTTTCTCGCCGAATTGGAAATCTCAGGCGGGTGAAGATAGATACACCATCCCAGGAATTCCACTATTCGGAATTCGAGAGATAAATACACTGTCCCTGGAATTCCTAGAGATAAATACACTGTCCCTGGAATTCCTATCTGGCTTTGATCTGCCTGCTGCCCGAGATCCTGATCTCGGACTTCGCCGTGCCCTTCACCTTCGGCGGCACCAGCCTCTTGATCGTCGTCGCGGTCACCATGGACACCGTCGGCGAGATCCACTCCCACCTCCCGGCTGCCAAATACGAGGGCCTGGTCGAAAAGGCCAAGCGCAAGGACCGGCGGAAGGAGGAGCAGGACGAGGATCGGGAGGAGCCCTAGGAGGAGGCCGCTAACCCTGCTGCCCCGCGTC
>JAOUCL010000077.1 GCA_029859805.1 Rhodospirillales bacterium
AATGATACGGCTTGCAGTTTCGGGGCGCGGTTCACCTCCGTACGCGGGTAGAAGTTCTGCCAGACGACCCAATAGGCCTGCGCCTTCATGGACTCCAGGCGGGGCAGACGGCCGCGGTCGCTGTCGCCGCCGAAGTCGATGCTCGCGACCGCGGCACCGGTGTCGTTGCAGTACATGCCGACGCTGTCGAGGTCCTTGTGGTAGGCGACGACGATGTCGCGGCCGCCGATCTCGACATTGAGCAGATCGCCGTGCTCGTGAATGAAATCCTCGGTATAGGCGACGTAATCCTCGCCGACATTGGCGCCGTAGATCTTCGCCTTGTTCGGCAGCCGGTCGTCGAAGCGCTTGATGGTCGGAAAGGTCGGCTCGTCCTTGGTGGCCTGATCCGTGATGCCGTGCACGAAGATCATGTGCATCAGACGGTCGTAAAGCGCCAGGAACGGGTTTTCGAATAAGCCGGGGATCGGATTGAGGAAGACTTTGCCGTCCGGAAAGGCCTTCTCGAAGGCCCAAAGCGGCATCCTGAAGCTCGGCCATTCCGGCATGCGCGACCCCCCGGGCCCGGTGCATTCCTTGGTGCCCCAGAACTGCTGGATCGGCTCGCCCGACCTCTTGTCCCAGAGAACGAGATTGTTTTCCAGCTGGGTCATCACGCCGAGCTCCAGCGGCTCGCCGTCGATCTCGGGCTTGTAGGCGATGCCCAGGTGGGTCAGGCCGCAATAGGTCATGACGACGTTTTCGCCGCCGAGGCCGTCCTCGGTGCCGGCGACATGCGGGCGCAGGATATGATCGTCCGGATGGCCGCGCGCCTCGCCGTTGGCTTCGATGACGATCAGGCTGGTATCGGGCTTGATATGCTTTCTGGCGTCCTCGATCGGGTAGTAGCGGGCATTGTGTTGCTGCGCGCGCATCATGATATGCGGATTGACGTAGCCCGAGTAGAAGGCCAGCGCGGCGAGGACGCCGACCGGCCAGAAGACCGCGCCGAGGCCCGCCTCGCCGAACCACCAGGTCAGCAAGGCCATGAGCCAAAGCCCGGCCGTCGCCGCGGCCAGCGGATGGCGATGATAGAATGTCCACATGGTCTTGCCGCGCGGCGTCTGCACCAGCCACTGGCTCAGGTCCGCAAGGTCGCGGAACAACCGGAAGCTCAGGTAGGCGGCCGCTATGAGTGACAGCCAGTGCAGCAACTCGATCAGGGCGCTCATCGGACTCCTCCCGTCGACAAGCTGCCTCTACAGGCAGTCTCGAAAGGATATCCCCAGCGACGCAGCTCGCCAACCGGGGGAATAGTCTCGATAGAGACTCGAGAGAGAAGTGTGCCTGGCTGCGCGAGCGAAGACAGGCTAGCTGCGGGCCGGCGGGCCCGGCGTTAGAGCTTTTGTAACCTCGACGCCTTAGGAGGGTATCCACGCTGGTGCCGTTGGGGCCGCGGGCCCCGGCGCACCCGTATCCTTATTGTGTCCCTAGGGGAGAACCGACCGGTGGGACAGCTGCGCCAGATCGCTACCGTCGTCAACCTCAAGGCCGTGGTCGTGGCGGCGCTCGCCTGCGGCTCCATGCTGTTGTGCCGGACCTACGGCCTGACGGCGGACTTTCCGCTGACGCTGATGGCTACGGCGGTGATCTTTCCCATCGTGTTCTCGATCGGCGGCGCCTACAAGCGGCGCGAGGCCGCGCTCGACAAGTACGGCGGGATCAAGGCCCACGGCCGGGCCATCTACTTCGCCGCACGGGACTGGCTCGAGGAGAGCGACACGGCCACGCGCGACCGGATCAAGGGACTGATGGGCGATCTGTTCGTGAGCTGCCGCGCGCTCTTCACCGCGCCGCTGAACCAGATGGCGACCCGTGAGGAGGCGGTCTACCGGAACTTCTCGGAGCTGTCGCTGTTCATCAAGGGGCTGCGGCACCAGGGCCTCGCCTCGGGCGAGGTCTCGCGCTGCAACCAGTACCTGAGCAAGATGATCGTGTACTTCGAGACCATGAAGCACATCTACCAGTACCGGACCCCGGTCACGCTGCGGGCCTACAGCGACATCTTCATCCTGGTCCTGCCGATCCTCTACGGCCCCTACTTCGCCGAGATCGCCAAGGACTTTTCCGTGGGCCTGGAATACCTCATGCCGGTCCTGTTCAGCTTGATCCTGGTCGGCCTGGACAACATCCAGCACCATCTGGAAAACCCCTTCGACCAGGTCGGCGAGGACGACGTCGTCATCAACGCCGAGAAGTTCGTGGCCAGGCTCGAGCTGTAGCACCGCCGCGCATGATGGCAGCGAAAATGGGGACTGGCTCGACTTCGCGTCAGCGAATCCGTGCCTGTCCCAGTTTCCCTACAGTTGTTCGGTTGGCGCTCAGGGCAATGCATCTGCTGTCGGGTCGGCGAGCCAGCCGTGGCGCACCGGGCTGTGGCCGTCGCCGGGCGGCGGCTGGGCGCGGGCCAGAATGGCGGCCTTGAGCTCGGGCGCGCGCCAGCCCGGGTTGGCGGCGAGCAGGCGGGCGGCCAGCGCCGCCACGCGGGGCACAGCGAAGCTGGAGCCCGAGCCCCGCCCCGGCGCGCCGGTGAAGTCGACGATGCGCAGGTCCTCGGCCGGCACCATCAGGTCGACGCTCTCGCGCCCCCAGTTGGAGCCCGGCGCCAGACGGCCCAGGTCATCGGAGGACGTCACCACGAGCAGGTTGTCGAGGTCCAGCGCCGCGGGATAGACGGGGTCTTCATCGATATTGCGCCCGTCGTTGCCGGCCGAGACGACGAAGAGCATTTGATGCGGGTGATCCGAGAGAGCGCGCACCGCGCGGGCAAACTCAGCCCAGTCGTTGCGGTTGGCGCTGCCCATGGGCATGGCTACGATCCGTGCACCGGTCTTGAACGCGCCGTGGACCATATCCGCCATCCGCGTCATGTCCGGTCGCGGGTAGCGGAATGGCAGCAGCCGGACCTGCGGCGCTTCCTCGATCAGGACGCTGGCGACCGCCGTGCCGTGGCGCACCGGGAAGAAGGCGGAGCCCACCGGGTTGTTGTCGAAGGGCCTGGCGTCCAGCTCCCAGAAGTCGTAGCCCAACGCGTTGCCGTCCCGGCCGCGGGCAAGGCGGCCTGAGAAGGTCGGCAGGGTGTAGTTGAGGCCGCTGTCGAACAAGGCGACGGTAACGCCGCCCGGATCGCGGCCCGCGGGGACCGGCGGGTTTAGCGGCTCGCGCGCCCCACTGGGCGCGAGACCCGCGCCGAGCAGTTCGATCTCTACGGCGTGCCCCTCGAGGTCGTAGCGCATGAGGCGGCCGTGGAAGATCCGGCAGTCGCTGCCGGCGATTGCCGTGGCGACCGGGCGCAGGGCGTCGTCCGGCTGGCGCTGGTGGTACTCGACGGCAAAGCGCCGCAGCAGGCCATCCGGCGCGTGGCGGATCAGCACCAGCTCGTCGCCCCAGCCGAGCTGGTAGCGGCGCCGCCAGCCGGCCGCCCCGAAGGCCTTGCGGTCCAGGATCCCGGCACCGCCGAGACGCTCGCCCAGCGCCCCGGCGCCCGGGTCCTCCAGCGCGCAGGTCGCCGCCAGGGCCTGGCGCAGGTAGCCGAGCGGGTCGGGCCGGGGATCGATATTCGGGGCCGCGGCGGCGGGGGACAGCACGAGCGTCAGAAGCGCGGTGGGAAGCCAGCGGTGCATGGCGGCACCATCCAGCGCGACCCGGTCGGGGTCAAGGCCCCGGACCGCCCGAATTGCCTAGAAAGGCTGGACAGAGCCCCGGACTTTTCCTATAAGCGCTCGCGGTCCGCAGACCCCTGCCCAGGTAGCTCAGTTGGTAGAGCACGTGACTGAAAATCACGGTGTCGGTGGTTCAATTCCTCCCCTGGGCACCATTCTTTCCTGATCGATTCTCGATCCCCTTGGGTTGTGTCGGCCGAGGCCGCAGGACCGAACGGCGGTCCGTCCTTGGCGCGCGCCCGAATTGGGCGTAGTATACGTGGAACCACCTAGCCCCGCGCGCCCGGTGGATGGCGCAGGCCCCTGCAGGGCGCGTAGGGGTGAGAAAGTTCATGAATTTGCGGAGAGCCGAACCCATATCATAGCTGGGCGAGTCACCCGGGCAAAACGGGGAAAAGTCCATGGCGTTACAGTCTGCAGCGACGCGTGACAGCCGAACGGCGGCCCAAGGGCCTGCACGTTTCTACAATCCCTGCGAAGCCTGTGCGGTGCGTGGTGCGGGAATCTGCGCGCCGCTCGAACCGCAGGAGCTCGAGCGCTTGAGCGCCATCGCCGGCAGATCCCGGCTGGGGGCGGAACAGGTGGTGTTCTGCGAGGGCGACCCGGCAGACACCGTCTTCGCTGTCACGGAGGGGACCGTCAGGCTGTCGAAGATGCTGCTGGACGGCCGTCGCCAGATCACCGGTTTTCTGTCGCCCGGGGGGTTCCTCGGTATCGCCTATTCCGACACCTATTCCTATTCGGCCGAGGCGGTGACTTCCTTGGCGCTGTGCCGTTTCCCGCGGCGGCAACTCGAGGGTTTGATCGTCGAGTTGCCGGGTCTGGAACGGCGGTTGCTGAGCATGGCCTTCGACGAGATCAAGGCCGCGCAGGACCAGATGGTGCTGTTGGGGTGCAAATCGGCCGAAGAGAAGCTCGCGACCTTTCTGTGGCAGTGGTGCCTGAAGGCGGGCCGACGGGAACGATCCGATTGCGTCATCGACTTGCCGATGAACCGCACGGACATCGCGGATTATCTGGGCCTCACGACCGAGACCGTCAGCCGCACCTTCTCCCGCTTTGCCAAGGAGGGCATCCTCGCGCTGCCCTCGACGCACGACGTGATCCTGCGACGGCCGGAACGGCTCAAGGAAATGGCCAGCGGGGAATTCTAGACCAACTCAAGCGATTCGGGGCAAGCGCCCAGGGGCGGGGAGGTCCTTGCCGAGGCGGAACGGCTCTTCGCGATAGCCCGCGCAATCGAAGAGGTCGCCCGCCGGGCGGCGGGCGTCGTGCAGGTAGTCCCGCAGACGCGGATTGAGCAACGACAGGCAGATGTGGCTGCAGTTCCAGTCCCGCGCCAGTTCCTCCATTCCCTCGAGGAGCGCGCGGGCGGCGCATTTGTGGCCGGTCAGATCGAGACTTACGAAGTTCTCCACTTCCAGAACGCGGTCATGGCGCAGGTCGCGGCGCAAGCGACACGATGCGAGGCCGTGAATATAGCCCTGTTCATTCTGTACTGTGATGATCTCGCGCGGCTCCGGCGAATCCAATGCCCGGACGAATGCGGCGGCGAAACGGGACCAACGATCGAGAGTCAATCCTGGATCGAGGACCATTACCAAGGGAAAGGCCTGTGCGACCCGCTCCGGGGCGAGAGGCCGAACGATGTAAGGGCCGGCCATGGCCACGCTGCCTCAAGGTTCTTCGCGCTTCCCCGCCGAGCCCCATTTATCCCGGGATATCAGTAGCATTGCGATGATTTACATCAATGCGCGCGCTTCGAGTTCGATCAAGCTGCCGGTGCCCGCGCGGTCTTTCTGCTCGCCGGGCTGCGGGCGGGGGCCAGGGTCTCCAATCACCTTGTTCGGAAACCTTCGTTGGGTGACCTCAGTAAAAGATCGAATTTTATGAAAATACTATTTAAAAATAAATTAAATGTTATAGTGCATCAATCAAATATTAATCTGTATGTACGATTTTACTTTAGTGAGCTGTGAGTCTTGCAACACGGTCTCAGCTTCCTAGGCGCTAACCAAATTACCGATTGAGGTGATGAAAATGTTGAACAAGCTGCTCGAATTCGCAAAAGACGAATCCGGTGCCACGGCCATCGAGTATGGCCTGATCGCCGCTCTCGTGTCGGTCGCCGCCATCGCTGCGCTGCGCGGCATGGGCGAATCTCTGTCGAACCTGTTCGGCGTGGTCTCCGGCGAGCTCTCCGCCGCCGTGATCTCGGCCGGCTAAGAGAGATCGACGGTACCGGATAGCCGGATCGTCGGTACAAATCGACTGGATCAAGGCCGGGGTAGCGAAAGCCCCGGCCTTGTCTAATTCTTACCGGTGGCCGTCCCGGCCGAGCCGGATCAGATCGCTTCCCTGGGCCGTTTATACGCCTGAAGGCTCCCCTCCAGGCCCGTCCACGTTTCCCAGGGTCAGGGGCAATGTTCCTGGCCTCCTGCGGTGCACCTGCGTCCCACCGGAGGCACTCCCAATGACCTTTGGTCCTTCCCACGGCGCGCTGTCCCGAGCGTCTCCGCGCCGGCTTTCCATCGTGTTAATAAGTTCATAACCCAATTTTTAGGATTTCCCGGGTATTTTATTTAGCTCGGACAGGTTTGACTAAGTTCCCATGAACCTGGCCGGATCGTGCCGGATTCACCGAGGCATTGTCGAAAGCGGGGGCCAACGAGGGCAGGGATGAGCATCAGTCTAATTGCTTCAATCCTGATCAGCCTGTTCGCCTTCGGCGCGGCCCTGGCGTTGCTGCGGCGCTTCGAGGACTGGCGTTTCGGTTTCCTCGCGGCGATGACCGCGTTTATGTCGGCCACAATCGCCATCTACTATGGGGCCCGCGTCTACTATGCGCCGGATCGGTCCTATTCTGCGGTCGGGAGCAACAGCGAAGAATTTCTCGGCGTGATCATGAGCGCCTTGGCCATGCTGGCCGTGGTCTTCATGGAGCGGATCGTCCGCGAGCGAAAGGAGAGCGAAAAAGCGGTGAGATTGCCGCAGTTCTCGATTGAGCGTGCCGCCATCTGCGCGTTCTGGATTGGGCCTGACGGGCGCCTCTTGTTCGTCAACGAGCGGGCTTGGCAATCGCTCGGCTATACACGCGAAGAGCTCTTGTCGAAGACGGTTCACGACATAGATCCAAGTCTTCCGCCGCAGGCTTGGCCGCAGCACTGGCAGTCGCTCCAGACCGCCGGATCGCTGGCTTTTGAATCCCGTTACCTGACTAAGGACGGTCGGATGGTCCCCATGGACGTCTCGGCCAACTACGTGGAGTTCGACGGCGAGTCGTACAGCTGTGCCTTCGCGCGCGATATCACGGAGCGCAAGGGGGCAGAACGCGAGCTGCGGGCGGCCAAAGAACAGGCCGAGGCGGCGCGGGAACAGGCCGAAGTCGCCAACCGGGCGAAAAGCGAATTCCTGGCAAATATGAGCCACGAGGTCAGAACACCGCTCAACGCCATCATCGGGTTCTCGGAAATCCTGTTGAGACAGGTCTTCGGGCCGCTCGGTTCGGACCGCTACGCCTCCTATGTCGAGGACATCCACAACAGCGGAAACCATCTGCTCGGGATCATCAACGATATACTGGATCTCTCGAAAGCCGAATCGGGCAGGCTGTCCCTGGACGAGACCGAAGTCGAGCTTCCGGTGGTGGTGGACCAGTGCCTGCGCATGCTGCGGGAGAAGGCGGTCGCCCAGGGCGTAAAGGTCGTTTCTCACTTTCCGGCCGAGACGCCGAAGCTGCGCGCCGACTCCCGGCTGATCAGTCAGGCCGCCATCAACCTAGTGTCCAACGCCATCAAATTCACCAGGGAGGGCGGTGCGATCGTGATCTCCTTGGCCGGAGATCCGGACGGCGGCTATCGGCTCAGGGTCCAGGACAGCGGCATCGGAATCTCGCCCCAGGACCTTCCCAAGGTGCGCGAGCCTTTCGTCCAGGTGGCCAGTGCCTTCAACCGCGAGCACGAGGGCACCGGTTTGGGCCTGCCGCTGGTCGAACAGATCTTGAAGCTGCACGGCGGCAGCCTGGAGATCGAAAGCGAGCTTGGTCGCGGAACAACCGCAACCATACGCTTTCCGGCCGGGAGGGTGATCGCGGCCCCGGCATTCGAGAGCAGTAGCATCGAGTTCGTCCATTCGGGCTAGCTTGCTTTGCGGCAATAGACCGCGGCACCAAGCCCTGAGAACACCGAACCGCCGGCCCTTGGTCTCGAATGTCCCGCATGCCGCGCCGTGTCATGGCGGCCGCCCTGCAAACCTGGATCCGGCTCCGCCGGTCAGGTGTGACAGGTCTCGTTCGAAGTCTCCGCGGCCTCGTTCAATCTATCGGCAACATACGAGATCCGCCGCGCAATCCGTTGGATCTCGAGATTGACCTCGGGGTCCTCCGAATCGATCGACCTGACAAAGCTTGCCGCCAGTCTCAGGTCGCTCACGCGCGCAGCCGTCACGGACTCGCTACGCTGAGCCAGAGACATTCTCAGTTTTTCCCAGAGTGCCAAGCTACCTACTCCTCCTGGCCGACAGGGAAGGCCCTCGCGGCTCAGGCCCATCGCTGAGGACTTCATGCATAACCTTGCAGCTATCAAGGATGCCATGCCCGGGCCGGATTCGCTGTGTCAACTTTGTGGATTGGTACCATTAATAGTGACCGTCACCGTTGGAGAGGCGGCGGGGCCGACTTCCGCAACCCTGCCGGCAGAGAAAACCCGCCGGCCTCTGGTGGCCGGCGGGTTCAAGTTTCCGTTACCAAGCCGGGGGGAGGGCCCGTTCGGTAACGCGAGGAGGAAATAGGGAGGTTGCTGGCCACGAGATACGGCTTCACGAGTACTGCCGGAAATGACGGCGGTCACACTTCCGCGAAAAAGTGCGGCGAGCCCAGTTGGGCGGGGTATTTTGATAAGAAATTATACCGCTGTTACGAATATTAGCTATCCGCGTGGAGATGGCACGCCGCGACCGCGAAAACAGGGGGACTCGATCAGAAGTCGTAGCTCAAGCCCAGGATTACGTCATGGGAGACATAGTCCGCGGTCACCTGGACGCCTCCTCCGGCGAAGTTGCCGAACCCGATCTCTCCCATATCGATGTAGCGGTAGCCGAGCTGGACCCGCAGGTCCTCGGCCGCTTGCCAGAGGATCCCGGCGTTTACCGCCCAGGTGAAGTTCGTACCGGTGGAAATATCCGTAGACCGGCCGAGGGCACCGAAGTCGTTGAGTTCGTTGTCAGACCGGTAGTAGGTGGCGCCCAGGCCGGCACCGAGGTAGGGAGACAGAGCGGTGCCGAGATCGGCCAGATAGTTGAAATTGACCAAGCCGGTCGTGCTGGCGAGATTGCTGTCCAGACCGGCGCCGGGCAGGGCGCCGATAACCGGTCGGTTCTCGTCGAAATCGAAGCGAAAGCGGTAGTGAAACTCCACTTCGGCGCGGAGTTTTCCGTACGAGACGCTCACCTCGTAGCCCAGCGCGGCGCCGATGCCGGCCACTTGGTCGGAATGGTTCCGGTTCGTCGGCGCGCCTCCCAGAGTCCCCTCGTTCCGGGCGCCTTGCGTTTCCGCCAGGCTACCGATGACGGTCAGGCTGCCGTAAAGGCCGTCCCCGGCCAGTGCATCGCCGCAAAGGACTCTGCCCAACAAGATCGCAAAGAGGAATGCCGCCATGAGGATCCGCGGCATGTTTCGCTCCGTTCTCTGCTCTTGACCCGCCTCTGGGTAATCTATCGAGGGGCACGCTGTCCAGCGAAGTCCCCGGTCGCAAAACGCTCCGCCTCGGGGCGACGCCTGTCAGGCTCTTTGGGGTGCGTCTTGATGCAGTGCTTCCATCCCGGCCTGATCCGACAGTCCTTTCGGCTCGAACGCAGTGACAAATTCGCGCCGGCAAGCTTCCAGTTTCGCCCGTTCACGGGCCGTTGTCTGGTCCCAGCCTTCCATGCAGGTGATCTTGTTCTCGATAAGATCAAGAATGGTCTCGAATGTCCGTTTGGACAGTGCCATGGCCTCCTCCTGTGAAGCCGAATTGGTTTGGTACAGCTTGCCCAGGCGCTGCTTTATAAATAGTGAACACAATTAACGAAGGTCAGACGGAGGATGATGCGTATTTTGGTAGAATTGTTTGTTTCAATATCGACCGTTCATGAGTAGCGGTCCTGTCCGATTTGCGGTGTGACGCGCCCCGGGAAGATGGGCCGCACCGCTTGGCGGAACGCGCGAAGGCTTCGCCTCAGGGTTTTTCGAGGGGCAGCACGGGCAATCTGGCGTTCAGACGCGCCATCGCCTCTTCGGTGATATCCAGTTGAGGATTCTGAAGGACCACCGATCCGGCGGTGATAACGAGGTCGAAACCGCGTTCGACAGCGATTTCCTGCACCACGTCGATCAGGGATTTCTGGACTTCGCGTATGCCCCGATCCAGGAGATTCTTGAGCGTCTTGTTGTGGTTCTGGATTTCGCGATTCAGCGTTTCAACCTGCTTGGCCAGTTCCTGGCTCTTTTGGGTGAAGATCGCGTTCGACAGGATCGTTCGCTGTCGCTTTAATTCCTTGTCTGTCTCCAGCAAGGCCTTCTCCCTGGCGCGAAACTGGTCCTGCTCCACGGCCCGTCGCTTGTCGATTTCTTGGCGAAATGCCTTTGCTGCGGCGGATTCGCGGTAGATTCGCTGGACATCGATCGCGGCGATCCTGTCCTTTGCCACTTGCCCCAAGGCCGGGGAGCCGCCTGGCAGCCAAGCCAGTAATACCAGCAAAGCAACCGCGCCACGGGTCAAGGCTTGTAGCCTCCCGTGGCTCGTACTCCCCACTCCCGCCCGGAAAGCGCCACGGAGGCGGTCGGTTGCGGCCCGCGAGTGTCTGCCATATCGACTTCACAATAACACGATGGGATGCTTCGCACAGGACTCTCTTCGTCCATGATCTCCGCGGCCTTCGGTCCGGGGTCGCGAGCGGCGAGTGGTGCTGGTGCCGGCCATCCCGGTCGTGATCACGGAGGTCGATGCCTTGCGACCGGTCTTCTTGTCTTCTGACCAGGCGGCCGGGTCCCTCGTCCACGGCGGGACCGACCCGGGCGACGTCGGCATATTCGACCGCCCTCCGGCGGGAACGCCGCCTGCAGTTCAGCCTTTCTTGAGGAATCCAAACAGCCCGCTCTTGGAGGCTTTTCCAGTCTTGGCCGACCGGCTCGAACCCAACCTTCGTCTGGCTCTCTCGGCGGACTTCTGCCTTTCTTCCTCGGCTCTGCCCTTGGCGGGGGCCTCGGTTTCGAGCTCGCTTTCGATGAGTTCGGCTGCCGCTGTGGGTACGGTCTGTGGCTCTACAGACGCGGTCTCGAGCGCGATCGGTTCTTCGGCCGGTACCTCGCCTTCGTTCAGCAAGCGTCTTGCGGTCTCCCGTACGGTATCGGCCGCCTGTTGCTGGCGGCGTGCACGGTCCGGGAACTTGCTCTCCTGCACCCTGCGCTTGGCCCTTTCACGCGCCCGTTGCTTTGCCTCCTCGGCCTCACGCATCCTCTGATCCGTGCCGGTCGAGGCGCCACCGTGCAGTTTGGTCTTGGCACGCTCCGCGGCGCGGCGCTTAGCGTCTTCGGCCTTGTCGTCCTTGTCCGCCGTCAGCTTGCGGCGCCGAGCCTCGACCTTGAGTTTGGCGTGTTCGGCGGCGGCGCGCCGTTCTTCCTGGGCCTTTTGCCTGGCGCGTTCGGTGGCCCGTCTTCTCTCCTCTTCGGCCTTGAGTCTTGCCTCTTCCGCCGCCTTGCGCTTTTCAAGCTTCGCCTTGCGCTTGGCCTCCTCGGCGGCACGCTGCTTCTCTTCGGCGGCGCGGATCCGCTCTTCCTCGGCGGCCTGGAGCACTTCCTCCTCGGTCTGGCGTCTGACCTCCTCGGTCGCGCGGCGCAGTTCTTCTTGCGCCTTGGCCCTGGCTTCCTCGGCCGCGCGGCGTTTTTCCGCCTCGGTCCGGCGGCGGGCTTCCTCTGCCGCCTTTCCCAGTTCTGCCTCGAGCTTCCGCTTAGCCTCCTCGGCGGCCCGCCGGAGCTCGTCCTCGGCCTTGTGCTTGGCGTCCTCGGCAGCCAGACGCTGTTCACCCTCGGCCTTGAGCTTGGCTTCCAGGGCGGCCAGGCGTTGTTCGCCCTCGGCCTTCCATCTGGCCTCCGCCTCCGCCAGGCGTCGGGCCTCTTCTTGAGCGATGCGCTTTTCGGCCTCGGCCAGCCGCCTGGTCTCCTCCTCCGCCAGGCGTTTCTTGGCTCCGGCAAGGCGCTCGGCTTGTTCACTTGCGAGGCGCTTTTCCTCTTCGGCCAGGCGGGCGGCCTCCTCGGCGGCCAAACGCTTTTCTTCCTCGGCGACGCGCTTGGCTTCCGCCTCCCGGAGGCGTTGCTCGACCTCGGCCATCTGTTTGGCTTCCGCCTCGGCCAATCGGGTCTCGAACTCGGCCTGGTACCTGGCTTCCATTTCCGCCAGGCGCCGTTCCTCTTCGGCCTTCCACCTGGCCCTCTCCGTGGCCAGGCGTTGTTCCGCGTCGGCCTTTCCGCCGGTGGTATCTCCGTCGTCCTCACGTGGACTCCGCGAAGTCAGGCGGGTGGCTTCTTCGACCGCGCGGCGCTTCTCCTCCTCGGCCTCGCGCCGCGCCTCTTCGACGGCGCGGCGCTTCTCCTCCGCGGCCTCGCGCTTGACTTGCTCGATCGCCTGGCGCTTTTCCTCCTCGGCGCGGTGCTTGGCTTCTAGTTCCGTATCGCCCTTGTCGACCGAGGCCAGGCGCTTGGCCTCTATTTCGGTCAGGCGCGATTGTATCGTGGTGCGCCACTTGGCTTCCGTTTCGGCCTTCCACTTTGATTCCGCCTCGATCAGGCGCCGCTGTTCCTCGGCGCGCCACTTGGCCTCCATATCCGCCAAGAGGCGTTCGGCCTTGTCCTTGGGAACCTCTATGGCCGTATCGACCGTGGACGGCAGATCGCGGGCCGGCGCCTGCGCCGCGTTTTCGCCGTTGACCGGGACCGTGATATCGAAGAGGGCTTCCGTTGTCGCCACACCATAGCCGTCGGTGTCGATACTGATGACCCGGACGGTCAGGGTGTATTCGTCCTCGCCGGAATCGGGGGGAGTGAACTCGAGCTTCGTGAGATGGATCGGCGTGAGCGACCAAGTGCCGTCCCAATTGTTCTTGCCGGTGGAGAGGTGAGCGCCTTCGGGTACACCCTCGATGATGATCGAGATGTTCGACATCAAGTCGATGCCGTCGAGGCGGCTCAGGATATCGAGCCGCACCGGCCCCCGGTTTCGGCTCTGGGCGGTCGCCGATGGGGCGCCCGCTTTCGCGGCGCCTCCACCCGACCGGCGGAGGTCGTCACCCGGCGCGTTGGCGCTCGGGTCATCTACCCCGCGGGAGGCCGCTTTCTCGCCAAAGTGGTCAGCCAATCCAGTCCTCTCCCTGTGGGTTCGAGCCACCTTGTCGTGGATTGCCAGCTGGTACCAGCAGGGCAGTGCAGCCTGTCACACCGCAGGGATTCTCACGGTTATTGGTGAATTAATAGTTGCCGGAAGGCGCGAAAAATCCGATTGATCGGGGTTAAGGAATCCTTCACCGAGATGCGGCCGAAAACGACCCGCCGCAGGAGATCTATTCCGGCGGATCACAAAACTCCACTCACAACGGACACCGTCACGTGGCGAGTAACCGGTACGTCGCATAGGTCAGGAACGTATCCGGTTAACTGGTCTTCGACCAAACCGGCCCCCGACAACCGGGAATCTTCAGTGCTCCTTGGTCGCGATCGAGCGAATCAGAGCGAACACGTGCTTCCGTAAGTCCGGCTGTTCGATCTGGTAATAGGCTCTGACCAATTCGAGGGTTTCCCTTCTCGACATTGGATCTTCGGCCCTCTCATCTGCGCGCGTCGACACGGCGGCCCGAACCGGGCTATCGGAGCCGTCGGCAAAACCGGGTTCGATGAGTTCCTCGAAGAAATAGGTTATCGGCACCTCGAGCACATGGGCGAGGTGCACCAAGCGACCGACACTGATTCGATCGATGCCGCGTTCATATTTCTGGATCTGTTGAAAGCTCAGATCCAGGGATTCTCCCAAGCGCGTCTGGCTTAGGCCTAGTAGAATCCGTCTTTCACGCAGTCGACCACCAACATGCGAATCGACATACGCGGTTCTTGAGTCTCGCCGACTACCCATGATAACGCTTTGCTCCATTTCCAATTGAACTACGGATAAGCCACCCCAAAGACTTGGATTCATTCCGGCAGGATTTTCTACTTTCGATTGAACATCGCATCTTGCCAGAGACCACTAAAAGCATACCTACTTCAACGGTAAAGTCTATCATAAACTTCAACTTGTTTATTCTACCCCGAGGCGAAAGGCTCCGGGTCTGCTTTGTCATGGACTATTCATCATAGAATCCCTTAGTATGAACTTCGGAACAAAGGGATAGAAGCATTGTCGGTAGCCTGGCGGCAACAAAGAAAAGAATGGATAGCCGGTGAAACGATTTCGGGTTCTGATGAGCTCACGCGGAATGGGGGCCCGACGGGTTTGCTGAGTCGGTTCATTTGATGGAGGGATAGAGAACTGGTCGCTAACCAGTCGAACGGCGGACCATTCGACGGCGAGCGCAAGTTCGTGACGGTCCTGTTCGCCGACATCGCGCAGTCTTCCCGCTTGATCGTGGACCATGACCCGGAGGATGCCGACGAGCGTCTTCTCGGCATACTCCAGATCATGATCGACGCGGTTCATCGTTTTGGCGGTACGGTGAACCAGGTGCTCGGCGACGGCATCATGGCCTTGTTCGGGGTTCCGCGCGCTCAGGAAGACCACGCGCTGAGAGCGTGTCTCGCCGCCGAAGCAATCCATGCCATGACCCGTCAGCACGAGACGAGCCGTCCGTCCTCGGGAGACGCCGTCGAGGTCAGGGTCGGGTTGGGTTCGGGCGAGTTGGTGATAAGGACGGCACGACATGAGCTCGACCTCAAGTATCGGGCGATCGGCGAAGCCGTCTATCTGGCACAGCGCATGGAAAGCGCCGCGCCGCCCGGTGCGAGTTTGTTGGGCCGGGCGACGCTGAACCTGGTTGCCGAGCAGGTGCGGGCGCGGCCCTTCGGCGCGGTGTGTTTGAAGGCGGGTTCCGAGCTGGTCGAAGCTTTCGAGCTTTCCGAGATCAATCTCGATCACAGGAGTTCCCAAAGCCTTTCGCAGGGAGGCTCGACCTCCTTCATCGGCAGGACCCGCGATCTCAACGACCTGCATGGCGATCTCGATGGCGTCGCCGCCGGAACCGGACTCACCGTGGTGCTCACTGGCGACGCCGGTGTCGGCAAATCGAGGCTGCTTTACGAGTTCCTCGAGGGAGTGAGGGAACGCGCCTGTTCCCTCGTGACCTGCGATCTGCTGCCTTCGTCCTTCGTGCGGCCGCTCTACGCTTCGGCACGAATCATCAAGAGCCTGCTGCCGTGCCAAACGGACCAGGACGGTCAAGATCTTCGTGCCGCCGTCAGTGACTGGCTCGGCACGCTGGGCGTCAATGACCGCTACGCCCTTCCGGCGATTATGGAAATCCTCGGCATGCCCGCACAGGAATCGGTTTGGGCCGGGCTGGAGCCGCCGGAACGGCTCCAGGTCTTGGCCAAGACCGTGGGCCGGGTCGTTTCCGAAACGAGCCGACGCAAGCCCCTGGTGCTTGTCTTCGAAGATTTTCATTGGGCGGACTCGGAAACGCAGGTGCTGGTGGACGAATTGGCCGGCACGAGCGCTTCGTGCAGGGTATTGCTGATCGTGACCTGCCGAAGCCATCACGAAAAGGCCTGGGCGTCATGGCCGGACACGGCCGAGCGGGAAATACGACCGCTGTCGCGGAGCCAGACCTGGGCACTGCTCGAGGCTCTGCTGGGGGTGGATCCGGAGCTCGAGGAGTTGAAGCAGCTCTTGGCGGAGAAGACGCAGGGCAACCCGTTCTTCATCGAGGAATGTGTGCGCGCGTTCGAAGAAGCGGGCAGCTTGGCTGGCGCCCCCGGGAGCTATCGCTTGGTGGTGCCGGTGGCCGAACTCGAGGTTCCGGTCACCGTGCACGGTGCCTTGGCGGCGCGGGTCGATTCGCTTTCCCCGTCCGAAAGGGCGACGCTGCTTTGCGCCTCGGTGATCGGACAACGGGTGGATGTCGGCCTGTTGCGGGAATTGTGCCCGCAGCCGCGCGAGGAATTGCTCGCACGCCTGAGCCGGTTGCAGCAGTCGGGGTTCCTGGAGCGGACCCGGATCATACCGAACCTGGAATACAGCTTCCGTCACGCCCTGATCCACGATGTGGCCTACAATACCCTGCTCAAACGCAAACGCCGGGAGTTGCACGCACAGCTCATGGCGGCGATCGAAAAGCGACCGGCGGCGTTGCTTACCTACAAGGTCGAGTTGGTCGCCCACCATGCCTTTCACGCGGAAGACTGGCCCAAGGCGTTCGCCTACTGCCGCCGGGCGGGCCAACGCGCGCAGGCGAAATCGGCAAATCGCGAAGCCGTGGATTTCTTCGGACGCGCCCTGCAGGCCGCAGAGCGGAATCCCCGCACCCGGAGACACAGGGAACGCGAGATCGATAGCCGGCTGGAACTCGTCCAGTCGCTGTTTCCGCTTGGACGCCACGACGAGGGGCTTCGTCAATTGATGGCGGCGCAGAAACTCGCTTCCGACTTGGCCGACGAACGGCGCCTTGGAAATGTTGCTGCTGCGCTCGCCCTTTCCCATTGGGTCAAGGGCGATTTGGAAAGCGCCATTCGCAAGGGCAAGACGGCCCTGGCCATGGCCAAGGGACTGAACGACAGCAAGTTCGAAATTCAGGCGGCGACACGGCTTGGCTCTATCTACCTGGACCGCGGAGATTACAGGTCTGCTTGTGAGTTATTGAAGGCGACGATCAAGAAGATTCCCAGCAGAGCGTCATATAACCGGTTTGGCTTGCTCGTCATCGCATCCGTAGGCAGCCGTACGTCGTTGGCGCGCGCATTGGGAGAACTGGGGCGCTTTGAGGAGGCCATCAGGGTCGGGGACGAAGGCATACGGATCGCCGAAGAGACCGGGCACGTGTTCAGCCAGATTTATGCATACCTGTTCGTCGGGAACGCGCTTCTAAGAAAAGGGGATTTCCAACGGGGTCTCCGGCCACTGTCACACAGCTATGATCTGTGTAAGGCAGTGCGAGCCAAGCTGCTCCTGCCTTTGAGCGCGGCTTCCTTGGGTTATGCCCACGTTCGGATGGGAAAGATATCGCGCGGGCTTGAGCTTCTAAACAGTGCGACGGCCGCTGCTGAACAGCATGTCATCAAGTTTCAGTTGTCACAGGAATTGACCTGGTTGGGAGAAGCGTACGTACTTGCGAATAACCACGAGCGTGCCCTTACTCATGCCCGGAAAGCCTTGGAATATGCCGAGAGGAACGGCGAAAAAGGCGACAAAGCTTGGGCCTTATGGTTGCTTGGCGAGATTCACAGTAGACTTGACAGCTCTCAGGCCCGCAAGGCCGAAGAGTACCTGCTTCGGTCGCATGACATCGCTGTTGAGCAATTCATGGGTCCATTGGTCGCCCATATCGATTTTGGGCTCGGAAGGCTATACCGCCGCCAAGGTGCTTGGAACGAAGCGCAATCACAGTTCGAATCTGCCATGTCCCTATACCGCGACCTCGGCATGAACTACTGGTTGGAAAAGACCGAAGCCGAACTGGCACATGAACACCAAAGGGCGCCCGCACCGATTTCGCTGCGCTGAGCCGTCGGTGCATCTATCGGCGACAGACACCCGGGAATAGGGAAGTCGTCGAAAGAGGACGTCCTTCGCGCGAAAACCAAATCGGCAAAGACCATGATCGAGGATGCCGGCCCCGGTTGGTCGATCGTGGATCAGGCGCCGGGCACGGCGGCGTGTTTGTTGCAGGCCTGCCTTTGCACTTTACGTTCAAGGATCTCGTCCGCAACGGCCCGAGAAGCCGCTCCAATCAAATTGGCCGCGAGGGATAGTCCCTTGGCCGCCGCGTGATCTCCCAACTCCTCCAAACACACTTGGAGTGCTTGAATGTCGCTGTTCAGGTCGGCACCTGCAACCTTATACCTCTTCATCATGGTCCCGGCTCTCCCCATTGGCCACGTAAAGTCGGAAGATGATAATTCACGGAGCCATTGTTCCGCTGTGAAGGACTTCACAGACACTCATACATTTAGATCGTAAAAAACTCCGCCCTATTGGGCCCCTAGCCTATTGGGCCCCTAGAGCGGAAAAACTGGAGTGGGCAATGACTGGAGTGGGCGATGATGGTAGACAATAGAAACGGTACGATGGTTCGGGGCGCGGACGGCGTGCTCTACGTCGTGTCTGCGGACACCTGCCAGTACGTGGATCAGGATTCGAACTCCGAATCCTTTCCCGACGAAGTGTCGACCGATGTTCGGTGCACCGTAGGAGAAGACGACTACGCCTCGGCGCGGGCGTTGATCGATCCGGGCGACCACGCCTCGGCGCGGGCGTTGATCGATCCGGGCGACCACGCCTCGGCGCG
>JAOUCL010000314.1 GCA_029859805.1 Rhodospirillales bacterium
GCGACTCGCAGGGCGGCGACTCGCAGGGCGGCGACTCGCAGGGCGGCGACTCGCAGGGCGGCGACTCGCAGGGCGGCGACTCCCAGGGCGGTGACTCCCAGGGCGGTGACTCGCAGGGCGGTGACTCGCAGGGCGGTGACTCGCAGGGCGGTGGCTCGCAGGGCGGCAACTCGCAGGGCGGCAACTCGCAGGGCAATCAGCAATAGCTTGTGGCGGTAATTCTGGCGGCGACGGTAACAAAAGGTAGCAAAACCGGTCGTTTTTTGGCGCGGGTCCACCGGAGAAAACTCAAATGCCGCTTCGTTTGTTCCGCACTATGGCCAAGCTGCGCAGGATGCCGCAGATCATGGTCTTCCTGGTGGTCGCGTGTCTTTACGCCCCGGGTTACCTGGACTTTGTTGAGTCCGAGCTAGCGGACACACGCTTCAAGCTGCTCGACCGGGCGCCTTCGGAAAACCTGCTGCTGGTCGAGATTGACGCCCAGAGCCTGCAGGAACTGCCCGTCTGGCCCTGGCCGCGGAGCTTTCACGCCGAGGTCATCGACAGGCTGATCGCAGCCCGCGCCCGGCGTGTCGCCATCGATATCGATTTCAGCGCCCACTCGAAACCCCAAGAGGACCAAGCCCTGAAAACGGCCTTGGAATTCTCAAACGGACGCGTCATCCTGCCGGCCTTCATGCAGGCCGCGTCCGGCAAGGCCGGCCAAACGGATGTCGTTCTGTCGGCACCTCTGCCGGCACTGGCGCGTCACGCAACCCTAGCTTCGGTCAATGTCGCTCTGGAAGCCGACGGCCGCGTGCGTTCCGCCTCGCCCGTCGTCACCTGGGGGGCGACGTCCTTGCCCGCCTTGTTCGCCGCCCTGGCAGAACATCCGGAGCCGGCGCCGGACAGTTTCTACATCGATTTTGGCATTCAGCCTTCGGCAATCTCCCGGGTCTCCTTTGTCGATATTCTGATCGGCCGCTTCGAACCGGAACTGGTTGTCGGAAAGAACGTGCTGATCGGCGCCACCGCGGGGCAGTTCGGCGATAACATACCAGTGCCGGTTTACGGCGTGCTCCCGGCGGTCGTGGTTCAGGCACTGGCTTTCGAGTCGTTGATCGCCGATCGCACCCTGCAGCGCGTGACGTCAGCACCCATTCTGCTGGTCGCTCTCTTGATTGCCCTGGCCCTGGGACCGAGGTTCCTTGAATGGTCCTGGTGCCGCGGCCTCCTGGTGCTGGCTGCCGTCTGGCTGACGGCGTTCGGCCTCAGCACCGCTGTGCAAGCGGTGTTTCCAATCATTCTCGAAATTGCCCCATGGCTTTTGGCGAGCGCCCTCGCCTATGCCTACGCCTTGACGCGGCGTCTCGATCAGCAAGACCTGCGCTTGCTCGCCCAAAGCCTGACGATCAGGCGCAAGGACGCCTTCATGTCTCAGGTGGTCGAAAAGAGCTTCGATGGTATCCTGACGTTCGACGAAAACGGCACCATCAGAACCTTGAACCGGGCGGCAGAGCTGATCTTCGACGGCAGTCCGGAGGCCGCGGTCGGCGGGGACCTGTGCAAAATCCTGCACCCCATATCGCCAGCTGGGACGGAACAAAGCGCGCTTGATCTCCGCCGGTTGCAGGGCGGGCCATACGAGTTGGTGGCCAGGCGAGCGGACGGGGTATGCCGAGCCGTGCAGATCGTTGTCAGCCAGATGGTGCAAGACCATGAAACGCTTTTCATCGCGCAGATCCGCGACATCAGCCAGCAGAAACTGGCCGAGGCCAAGGCCAGGGAAGCGCAGACCCGCCTGAACGAAGCCATCGAATCCATACACGAGGGCTTTGCGCTCTATGACGAGCAGGACCGCCTAGTGCTCTGCAATGGCAAGTTCCGCGAGTTTCTTTTCGGAGCGGATCGGCCGAATCTGTCAGGCCGGCCCTTCGAGAAGATCATCCAAGAGGCAGCAGAATGCGGCCGCGTCGCCTCGGCCGTGGGCCGGGTCGAGGCGTGGGTCTCTCACTGCCTGGCACGTCACCGCAATCCGCAAGGTCCCTACGAGGAACGCTTCGAGGACGGCACCTACGCACTAATCAGTGAACGGCGGACCCGTAACGGTGGCAGGGTCGCGATCTATACCGACATCTCCGAGCTGAAGCGGCACGAGAGCGGCCTGCGCGCTGCAGTCGAGCAGGCCCAGACGGCCAACCGCTCCAAGACCGAGTTCCTGGCCAATATGAGCCACGAGCTGCGCACACCACTCAACGCGATCATCGGCTTCTCGGAGATGTTCATCGAACAGGTTCTGGGTCCCCTGGGTGCACCTCGGTACAGGGAATACGCCGAGGACATCCGCGGTAGCGGCAGACACCTGTTGGACATCATCAACGACGTGCTCGACGTGTCGAAGATCGAGGCCGGCAGGCAAGAGCTGAATTGCGAGCTGATCGACATCAGGTCCGTGGTCGAAGCCAGCCTTCGTCTGGTCGAACAGCGGGCACAAGATGCCGGGCACAGTTTGTCCGTCGATCTGCCGGACGACCTTCCATATCTCTACGCTGACGAAAGAGCACTCAAGCAGGTCCTGCTCAACCTGCTGTCCAACGCCGTCAAGTTTACGCCGGATGGCGGTGCCATATCAGTGCGCGCAAGGTTGGTGGAGGCCGATGGATTGTCGATCGATATTGCTGACAGCGGCATCGGCATCGCCCCCGAGGATGTGCCGAGGGCCCTCGCTTCCTTCGGCCAGGTGGAAAGCGATCTGGCCCGCCGCTACGAGGGTGCCGGGCTCGGCCTGGCACTCGCGCGGAGCTTCATGGAGCTGCACGGCGGGACGCTGGAGTTGGCAAGTGAGGTCGAAGTGGGTACCACCGCGACCGTAGGCTTTCCCGCCGATCGTGTCAGACGACCAGAACGGCTAACGATGGCGCACAGCGCGGTGCCGTAGGGCTTTCGCCAGCGGCGCGCCGCATCCGGCTCATGAGAGTCAGCTTGTGGCTACCTTTCCCCGTGAACACCGCCGCACCTGTTGGTCTCTTGGCCGGGCATGAGCTGACGTTCCGACATTTTCCCTCCGCTTCCCCCGGACTGCAGGCCATGAGCCACCCAATCTTGGACGGCAAGATGCCCGTGGCCAACGTTGGTGACGCTCGGGTCGTCCGGTCCGAACCACCCTGTGGGGGCTCTCCGGCGACTGCTCCGCATCCTCGGCCTGGCGCTTGAGGAGGGTGTCGCCGAACGGCTGGAAGCCCTCCTTCCCAACCTGCGGCGCTGCCTGGTCGCCGAGGCGGGCGGCTTCCCGGTCTGGGAGTTCCCCTCGCGTGTCAATGCCCTGGTCGAGGATTTCCCGGCCGAAGTCGACGCGGCCCGCGGCGCCGCTCGAGCCGATACCGAAGGCCGTCGATAGCGACGGCTATTTCCGGCCCACGCCCTTGAAGCCCACGCCCTTGAAGAAGGTGTAGCAGAAGGTGCCCTCGGGTCCGGTCGCGGCGCGAAGGCCCCGGATCCCCCGCTCCCAGGTCGCCGCGTCGATCAGGCCCATCTCCAGGGCCTGCGCGCGCACGCCCTCGACCATGGCGGCGAAGGTCCGCCGGGTGAAGCCCTCTTCCAGCTCGGGGCGGCTGGCGTCGACGTAGACGAAGCGCGGCGAGACCGCGACGTCGCCCAGCCCCGCCGCGCGCATCAGGGGATAGAGGCGCCGCCCGATGAGGGCGTCCCCGCCCAGGCGCGCCTGGACCTCGATCAGGCAGCGCACGGTCTGCCGCGCCGCCTCGTCGTCGGGTGAAAAGAACGTCGATCCGTGATCGCCTTCGATGACGGTGAGGGTCCCACTGGGCTTGAGAGCGTCTTTCAGGCGCAACAGGGCTTTCTGCGGTTCGGCCAAATGCTCCAGCACGAAGCAGACGAATACGTGGTCGAAGCTTGCGGGTGCGAAGGGGAGATCGAAGATATCGCCCTGCCGGAAGGTGACGTTGGCGAAGCCCCGCTCGGCGACCGCGTCCCGCGCCGCCTTCAGGGAGTCCTCGGAGCGGTCGATGGCCGTGAAGCGCGCGCCGGGGCTGTTGGCGGCGAGCACGACGGTCTGCGCGCCGACCCCACATCCGGCCTCGAGGACCGTGCTTCCCGCCGGAAAGCGGACGTCGGCGTGCAGCAAGCCGGCGAGTGTCGTCGCCTGGTCGCCCAGACGCCGTCCTTCCCTGTCGGAATACCCATGGACGTAATCGGCACACATCATCCGCCCCCGACGGTCCCCGGACGCCCTCGTCGCGTCACGGTGAAGGGTAGCACGAACCGGCCTCGCGAATTAACGCCGAGGCGCCGGACAGGAAAAAGGTGTCAGGATCCTTTTTTACAGGAATTTTCTTCAATGAATTCTGTAGGATTCTCAATATGTTATATGCAGAAAAAGGTTTCTGACACCTTTTTTCTTCCAGTGCTGGGCGTGGAGCCGAGACAATCCTCCTGTCGTAGTACATTCGGTGGTGGCCTTAGGTTATGGTGGCAAACTACAGGGGTCTGCGGGATACTTGTCCGAACGAGAGGCCGATGAGCACGGTGCAAGCTGTGTCCGGGGTCGAACTTGTGCGTCCGTGATCTGGGGAACATCGGATCGGCCGAGTATGCCGGCCGCCGCAGCGGTGAGGGAGAGGTCCTCGGATGAGGCGCCTGGTCAAGATAGTGGCGTTCGCGATCGCCCTGCCCGTTCTGCTCGCAGGGCTGGCGGTCGCCGTGTTCTTTTCGCTGAGCGACGCGCAGCACCGCTGGCTAGCCACACGCGTGGTCAGCGCCCTGCTCGACTCGCCGGTCGAGTTCCGGGGGCCCTTCTCCCTGGATCTCGCCCGGCAGCCGACCCTGACCGCCAGGGACATCTGGATCGGGATGGGACCGGATGGACGGCCGCTCGGCGCGCCGGTCGAGGGGCGGCTGGGCGTCGTCGAGCTTCGCGTCGACCTCGGTGCGCTCCTGCACGGCACGGTGCTGCTCAATCGGCTGGTCGTCGAGTCGATGGACATCGAACTCGCGCCGCCGGAGCGGGACGAGACGGACGGCGGCACGTCCTGGCGCGAGCGGGTACGCGCCATCGAGGAGCGTCCGGTGCTTTTCTTCGAGACGGTGCAGCTGAGCGGAATTCGCATCCTGCGGCGAGGCGCGCTTGGCGCGCCGCCCCTGTTCCTGGAGCTGCAGGAGGTCAGCCTGGAGGAAACCGGCGGCGCCGGCGGGCGGATCTTGCTGAACGGCGATATCGCGATCGACGGCCTGCCCTTCAAACTCCAGGGCGAATTCGGCTCGCTGGCCGCCGCGCGGGACCCCGCGGTGCCCTACCAGGCGAAGCTGGCAATCCTGCATCCGGCCTTCGAGGCGACCCTGGAAGGCCAGGTCGAGGCCCCCCTTGCCGCCCGGGGACTCGACCTTCAGGCACGCCTCGAGGTGCCCGACGTTCAGGCATTGGAGACCATGATGCAAGGCTGGCCCTGGCCTGCGGGGCGGATGTCCGCGGCCGGCGCCATCACTGGCGACATCGAGGCCCTGCGTCTCGGCGGGCTGATCGCCGAGTTCAGCGGCCCCGAGGGACGCTCTATCGAAATTTCGGGAGAAATCGCCGACGCCCTCGAGCTGCGGGGCGCGTCGCTGGACCTGACGGCCCGGCTGCCG
>JAOUCL010000315.1 GCA_029859805.1 Rhodospirillales bacterium
TCCGAGACGACTACATCGTTCTCGTCGGCGGCGCGCCGCTGAACGAGGCCTTCGCCGAGGCGGTCGGCGCCGATGCCTATTGCCGCGACGCCGCGGTGGCGGTCGAGACCGCCAAGGACTTCGTCGCGCGCCGGCATAACCTGCGCGGCAAGAAGGCAAAGGCGCAGTAGCGGCGCCTGGATGGCGGAGATGGGGACATGACGGGCCGCCAGGGTCCCGATGGCCCGCCGAAGACCTTGCTGATCACCTGCGGCGCGCTGGCCCGGGAGGTGGTCGAGTTGATCCGCCTCAACGGCTGGACGCACATGACCGTCACCTGTCTGCCGGCCATCTGGCACAACACGCCGGACAAGATTCCCGTAGCCGTACGCCAGAAGATCCGCACGGCCAAGCGGGACTACGACCGGATCCTGGTGCTCTACGGTGACTGCGGCAGCGGCGGCCTGCTCGACCGGGTGCTGGAGCAAGAAGGCGTCGAGCGGATCGACGGGCCCCACTGCTACGCCTTCTACACCGGCGTGCAGGACTTCGCCGAGCTCGCCGACGCGGACCCGACCTGCTTCTACCTGACCGACTACCTGGTCCGGCATTTCGACCGCCTGATCATCGAGGGTCTGGGGATCGACCGGCACCCGGAGCTGCTGGAAAGCTATTTCGGCAACTACACCACGGTGGTCTACCTGGCGCAGAGCGAGGACGAAGCCCTGCGGCGCCAGGCCGAAACGGCCGCGGCGAAGCTGGGGCTCGCCTACCGGTACCGGTTTACCGGCTACGGCGACCTCGGCCGGTTCATGCAGGCGGCAAGCTGATGGAAGGCGGACCATGGCGCAACTGACCATCGTCTACTGGCGCGACATCCCGGCCCAGGTGATCGTCAAGGCCGGCCGGCAAGCCGCCAAGCGGCAGCTCGGCGAGCGTTTCGAGAAGTCGATCGACCGGGCGGCCATGAAGGCGAAGCTGCGCGACACGGATTCCTACCTCGCGGAATGGCGCCGAGCGGCCCCCGAGGCCTGTGGCGACGACCTGGAGGCCGAGGCCCAGGCGGCGGCCGAGCGTCTCGAGCGGGATTATACGGACGACCGCCTGCAGGCCCTGGTGGCCGCGGGCGGGCTCGAGCCGGCCTGAGGGAGCGACAACGATGAACTTCGACAGCACCGCCCTGCCTGTGGCGGCCGACGACCGCAAGCAGCAGGTCATGGATCTGCTGGAGGGGTTCTCGATCGAGACCACGCCGGGCTCGGCCGCCAAGATCCCCGACTATCGCGAGCACCTGCGGCCGGGCACGACCGTCGCCGTGACCTTCCTGCCCGGCTCGGACTTCGCGGACACGGTCGCCACCGCCAAGCGCCTCAGGGACGAGGGCTTCGACCCGGCCCCGCACGTCGCGGCGCGCTCGATCGCCGGCAAGCGCGACCTGGAGGAATATCTGAAGCGCCTCCAGGGCGAGGCCGGGGTCACCCAGGCCGTCGCGCTGGCCGGCGCCGTCGACCAACCCCTGGGCGAGTTCGAGAACTCGATGCAGCTTCTCGAGACCGGCCTGTTCGACAAGTACGGGATCACCCGCATAGGCGTCGCCGGCCATCCCGAGGGCAACCTCGACATCTCCGACGATGACCTGAAGGCGGCGCTCGACTGGAAGAACGCCTTCGCGGAGCGCAGCGACGCCCAGGTCTACATCGCCACCCAGTTCTGCTTCCAGGCGGCGCCGATCATCGCCTGGGACCAGGCGATCCGCGCCGAGGGCAACCTGCTGCCGATCCACATCGGCATGCCGGGGCTTGCCACGCTCAGGACCCTGATCAACCACTCCAAGGCCTGTGGCATCGGCCCCTCGATGCGCTTCCTGACTCGCCAGGCCCGCAACGTGGCCAAGCTGATGACCGTGAGCACGCCCGACCGTCTGCTGCTCGACCTGGCCCACTACCAGGCGAGCGATCCGGACTGCGGCATCCGCAAGATCCACGTCTATCCGCTGGGCGGCCTCAAGAAGTCGGCCCATTGGACCTATGCGGTCGCCGACGGCGACTTTGCGGTGCGGCCGGACGGCAAGGGCTTCACCGTGCCCCGGCAAATCGCGTAACCTTGCGCGGGCCTGTGCGCGGATCGGCAAGTGAAGGTCGCGCCTGCGCCAGCCACCGCCGGGCTTCCGCGCATTCTTGCGCCGGTCCGATCCGCGACCGCCGGCCGGCAGTAGTTTGCCGGGAATCGCGCCCAAAGCGGCCTTGTTGAAGGAGTTCGATCCACCATGACGCATACCGTCGTCAGCTCGCCCAAGAAGGAGGTGGTCATCGGCTTCGACCGCCCGTTCTGCGTCATCGGCGAGCGCATAAATCCAACCGGCCGCAAGAAGCTGGCCGCCGAGATGGCCGCGGGCGACTACAGCACGGTCGAGGCCGACGCCCTGGCCCAGGTGGCGGCGGGCGCCCACATGCTCGACGTCAACGCCGGCATTCCGCTGGCCGACGAGCCGGCGATCCTGGCCGAGACGATCAAGCTGGTGCAGTCCCTGGTGGACGTGCCGCTGTCGATCGACTCCTCGATCGTCGAGGCGCTCGAGCGCGGCCTCGAGGCCTATCAGGGCAAGGCCCTGGTCAACTCGGTGACCGCCGAGGAGGAGCGCCTGGAGGCCGTCCTGCCGCTGGTCAAGAAGTACGGCGCCGCGGTGGTCGGCATCTCCAACGACGAGACCGGGATTTCCGAGGACCCGGACGTGCGTTTCGAGGTCGCCAAGACGATCGTCCGGCACGCCGCCGACTACGGGATCCCGGCCGCGGACGTGGTCATCGACCCGCTGGTCATGCCGATCGGCGCGCTGGGCAACGCCGGCACCTCCGCGTTTCGCCTGATCCGCCGGCTGCGCGACGAGCTGGGCGTCAACACGACCTGCGGCGCCTCCAACATCAGCTTCGGCCTGCCCAACCGCCACGCGCTCAACGCCAGCTTCCTGGCCATGGCTGCCGGCGCCGGCATGACCTCGGCGATCATGAACCCCCTGCACCCGGAAGAGATGACCGGCATCAAGGGGGCCGACGTGCTGAACGGCGTCGATCAAAACTGCGCCCGCTGGCTCAAGGCGTTCCGCCAGGCGCCGCCGACCACGATCACGGACGGCGGCGAGACGCGCGCGCGCCGCGAACGCCGACGGCGACGGGGATAGCGCGACTTGGCCGGGGACGCGTTCGTCGTCTTCACGCCCTCGGGCCGGCGCGGCCGCTTCGCCCTCGGCACGCCGCTGCTCGAGGCGGCGCGCAGCCTCGGCGTCGACATCGATTCGGTCTGCGGCGGGCGCGGCCTCTGCGGCCGTTGCCAGATCACCCTCGGCGAGGGCGAGTTCGCCAAGCACGGCATCGTCAGCCGGGCGGCCCACCTGACCGCCTTTAACCAGGTCGAGGCGCGCTACGATTCGAAGAAGGGCATCAAGCCCGGCCGCCGCCTGTCCTGCCAGGCGCTGCTCCAGGGCGATGCCGTGATCGACGTGCCGCCCGACAGCCAGGTGCACAAGCAGGTCGTGCGCAAGCGCGCCGAGGTCCGCGACATCGAGATCGACCCAGCGATCCGGCTGCACTACGTCGAGGTCGCCGAGCCCGACATGCACAACCCGACCGGCGACCTGGAGCGGCTGCTCGCCGCCCTCGAGGAGCAATGGGAGCTGACGGGCCTCGAGTGCGACCTGCGCGGCCTGCAGGGCCTGCAGAAGGCGCTGCGCCAGGGCGACTGGAAGGTCACGGTGGCGGTGCACCGCGGCCAGGTGATCACGGCGATCTGGCCCGGCTTCCACGACCGCGCCTACGGCCTGGCGGTCGACGTCGGCTCGACCACGGTGGCAGCGCACCTCTGCCACCTCTCGACCGGCGAGGTGCTCGCCTCCTCGGGCATCATGAACCCGCAGATCCGCTTCGGCGAGGACCTGATGAGCCGGGTCTCCTACGTCATGATGAACCCGGGCGGCGACCAGGAGATGACCGCGGCGGTGCGCGAGGCAGTCAACACGCTGACCGAGGAGGTCGCGCAAGAGGCGGGCATCGACCGGCAGGAGATCCTCAACGCCACCTTCGTCGGCAACCCGATCATGCACCACCTGCTGCTCGGCATCGACCCGACGGAGCTGGGCGGCGCGCCCTTCGCGCTGGCCGCCAATTCCGGCATGACGCTCTGGGCCACGGAGCTCGACCTCGACATCAACCCGAACGCCCGGGTCTACGTGCTGCCCTGCATCGCCGGCCACGTCGGCGCGGACACCGCCGGGGTCATCCTCTCCGAAAGTCCGTACCTGGCCGAGGAGATCACCCTGGTGGTCGACGTCGGCACCAACGCCGAGATCTTGCTCGGCAACAAAGAGCGCCTCCTGGCCGCCTCCTCGCCGACCGGGCCGGCCTTCGAGGGCGCGCAGATCTCCTGCGGACAGCGCGCCGCGCCCGGCGCGATCGAGCGCCTGCGCATCGACCCGGAGACGCTGGAGCCGCGCTACCGGGTGATCGGCAGCGAGCTCTGGTCCGACGAAGCGGGCTTCGCCGAGGCGACCAAGAAGACCGGCGTCACGGGGGTCTGCGGCTCGGGCATCATCGAGGCCCTGGCCGAGATGTACCTGTCCGGCATCCTGGCCGCCGACGGCACCATCGACGGCGCCCTGGCCGCGAAGTCCCCCCGCATCCAGGCCGAGGGACGCACCTTTTCCTACCTGATCCGCGACGGCGAGCCGGAGCTGCGCATCACCCAGAACGACGTGCGCGCCATCCAGCTCGCCAAGGCCGCGCTCTATGCCGGCGCGCGCCTGTTGATGGACCAGCTGGGCATCGACGCGGTCGAGCGCATCGTCCTGGCCGGCGCCTTCGGCAGCCACATCGACGTCAAGTACGCCATGGTGCTCGGCATGATCCCGGACTGCGACCTCGCCAAGGTGCAGTCGGCCGGCAACGCGGCGGGCACCGGCGCGCGCATCGCGCTACTGAACCAGCGGGCGCGCGACGAGATCGAGCGGGTGATCGGGACGGTCGAGAAGATCGAGACCGCGGTCGAGCCCAAGTTCCAGGCCCACTTCGTCGAGGCCATGGGCATCCCCCACTCGACAGCGCCTTATCCCAACCTCGCCAAGGCAGTCGACTTGCCGGAGCGCGAGCGGTCCAGTGCGAACAACGAGACAGGCGGAGCCGGTGAGCGCCGCCGCCGACGCCGCCGGGGCGCAGTCGAGGGCTGACAGCTTCCCCCGCTACTTGAACTCGATCTCGACGAAGACGAATTCGAAGTCGTTGGCGTTGACGACGTCGTGCTCGACGCCGGCGTCGCGGAAATAGGACCGGCCCGCGGTGAGCTCGCTGACGGTCGCGGCACCGTCCGGACCGGTCATCCGCAGCCTGCCGCTCGTCTGCGGCACCACGACGTAGTCGTATTCGTGACGGTGATATCCGGTCGCCGCGCCGGGGGCAAAGCGCCACTCGGTGACCCGCGTGCGGTCGTTGTCGACCTGAACCGTGGGAACCGCCTTTTCTGTCATAAACCTCTCCTTGGGCGTTCGGCCCGCCTCAGGCGAGAGCCATGTCGACGGCGGCCTCGGCGTGCAGCCG
>JAOUCL010000316.1 GCA_029859805.1 Rhodospirillales bacterium
CGTTTCGGGCGCTTGACCAGCAGCTTCACGAGTCTTTTCCCGGATCAAGCGCCCGAAACGTGCCTGCTGTCGGCCGTTTCTGCCGCCCTCGGATATGGTTGACGGACATCCACGACACGGCGCGCCGGCTACACGCCATACTAGACCCCTACCGGAAGACCATGTACACGAACAGTCGCAACGTGCAAAGATGCACGCTTGGAATGCCCGTCTCCGACGACGACCCTGTGCTCGTGCCGGAGACCCGTAGCGGCGATCCGGTTCGATCCCCCTGCGGCAGAGAGGCGACGCCGGGGGCGGGTTTGTTTGCTCTGGAGTTGAGTATCGATGATGAGAGGTCGTGATTCCGACCAGCCGGTGGTGACGCAAGAGAGCATCTCCGCCGTGGTCAAGTGGTTCAACCCCGTCAAGGGTTTCGGGTTCGTCCAGCCGGGCGACGGGTCGCCTGATGCATTCTTGCACATTTCGGTTGTCGAACAGATCGGCCACCGCAGTCTTCCGGAAGGCGCGAAGATCGTCTGCGACATCGCCGAGGGCCGCAAAGGCCCCCAGGTCGCGGCGATCATTCGGATCGACGAAATGCCCGAGGCGCCGCCGCCGCCCAGCGGCGGAGCGCCCGGGTCCACGGTCGAGGGCACGGTGAAGTTCTTCAACATGGAAAAGGGCTTCGGCTTCGTCACCCCGGACGACGGCGGCAAGGACGTCTTCGTATCGGCCAGGACCTTGGAGCGCATCGGCATCGCCAACTTGGAGGCCGAGCAGCGCGTGCGATTGGCCACGCGCATGGGCCCCAAGGGTCCCATGGCCGAAAGCGTCGAGATCCTGTAACCGCGGACTCGCGCGGCAGCACGGCCGAGTGGACCCCGGCCGTGGCCGGCCTTACTTGGTCGTCGCGACATAGACGCCGTCCCAGTCCGCCGGCGGCGGTGTCTTCGCATAGGCGGCCAAGCGTTCGGCGTAGAGCGCGTAGAGCGCCTCCAGCGGCGCCTCGGCCAAGGCCCGGCACTCCGCCAGCAGCGCCCCGGCCGCCTGCCATCGACCCGCGCGGTAGGTGTCCAGGAAATCCCGGTGCCGGGCCGCGAGCGCCTGGAAGGCCTCGCTGGTCCCGACCGTCCCGTCGCCGAGCAGCGCGTAGATCCGTATCGGCCGGGTCTTGCCCTTGACCCGGATCAGATCGACTTCGAGCGCGGCGAAGTCGGGGGCCGCCGCGCGGGTGTTTTCGCCCAGGATGATGTCGAGGCCGTAGGCCTTGGTCTGGCCCTCCAGGCGGGATGCCAGATTCACGTCGTCGCCAAGCACGGAATAGTCGAAGCGCTGCTCGGAGCCCATATTGCCGACGCAGCAGACCCCGGTATTGAGGCCGACGCCGACCTCGACGGGGAAATAGCGCTTACCGTCGCGCTCGGCCTCAATGCGCCATTGCTCGTTGAGCTCGGCCAGCCGCGCCATCATGTCGAGCGCCGCGCGGCAGGCGTGGCGCGCGTGCTCCGGATCGTCCAGCGGCGCGTTCCAGAACGCCATGATGCAGTCGCCCATGTATTTGTCGATGGTGCCGCGCGCGTCCAGGATGATCGCCGTCATGGGCGTCAGGAAACGATTGATGAAGCGGGTCAGTCCTTCGGCGTCGAACTGCTCGGATATGGTGGTGAAACCGCGGATGTCGCAGAACAGCAAGGTCATCTCGCGCATCTCGCCGCCGAGCTTGAGCCGCTCTGGATGGGCGCAGAGCTGCTCGACGAGGGCCGGCGACATGTAGCGGCTGAACGCGCCGCGCACTTGGCGGCGCTGCGCCTCGGAGCGCAGGAAGGAGACCACCGTCGACGACAGGAAGACGAAGACCACCACGAAAGACGGGAATACCGGGTCGAGCAGCCAGCCCCGCCGATCGTAGGCGAGCCAGGAGCCGCCGACGACGAGGGCCGTCGCGGCGAGGCCGAGGAGCAGGCCGGGGACCGCCCCGTAGCGCGGCAGCAAAAAGACCAGCGCCAGCCCGAGCACGAGCATGTAGGCCAGCTCCGCCCCGGTCGCGAAGTCCGGTCGGTGCAGGAAGGCCCCGGACAGGATCTGCTCGACCACCTGGGCATGGATCTCGACCCCGGGCACGGCGGGGTCGAGCGAAGTCGCCCGCATATCGAACAGCCCGGGAGCGCTTGTGCCGACGAACACGATCCGCCCGGCGACGCGCTCTGCGTCGAACCCGGGGTCCAGCACCCGCCAGGCCGGAATGTAGCGTTCCGGCGCGGTACGCGTGAAGTGCGCCACGAGGCGGCCGTGGCGATCGGTCGGGACGACGCTCTGGCCGATACGTATGGCGCTGATCCCGGTCTGCGCGCCGAAGGCGAGAACGCCGCTGGCGCCAGAGGACTTGATCAGATTCGTGGTGGCGCCCTGGGCCACCCTGAGGGCTTCGACGGCCAGCGTCGGATAGAGCGTCTCGCCGAGCCTGAGGACCAGGGGTATGCGGCGCATCACCTGGTCGCGGTCGGGCGTCGGGTTGAACGCGCCGTTGCCGAGCGCCGCGGCTTCCAGCGCCCCCAAATTTGTGGCCGCCGAGGTGAACGCCGGGACGAAGGGTTTTGGATCGTCGCCGGCCAGGGCGAAGCCGGCCTTGATCGCGGGCGTGCCCGCCGGGACGCCGTCGGTGAGCACGAAGCCGGTCACCACCCGCGCCCGGCCCATGGCCTCGGCGAGGACGCGGTCGTGCGACGGCAGCGCGGCGAGGCTGTCGCGCAGCGCCTGCACCTCCGGGGTCGCCGGCCAGCTCGGCAGAACCCGCTCCGGCGAAGAGCGGTCCGGCTCGGCGAACACGACATCGAATGCGATCACCGCCGCGCCCGCCGCGGCCAGGCGATCGACCAGGCCGGCCACCAGGGTCCGCGGCCAGGGCCACTGGCCCAGGCGCGCCAGGGACTCGTCGTCGATGGCGACGATCCGGACCGGCAGGCGCGGATCGTAGGGCCGCGCCTCGATCGATTGATAAGTGTCGAACACCAGGTTCCGGATCTGCTCGACGGGCGCCGGATCGAAGACCCGCAGAAGCAGGACCGCCAAGAGGACCCATAACGGTACGGAGCCGGACAGCAGGCGTCTCATGGCGTCAAGCGCTCCCGCCCACATTGCCGCTCCATCGAGGATCGATTGGCAATACCCATGGCGAATCGGTTAGAAACCGTGATCGTTGCCGACGCCAGCAAGGTATAGGAGAGCGATTATTCCAGGGAGACAAAATGTGGCGGCTCCGGCACTGCTCTCGGTCCGCGGGCTCGCGCGACCCGGTTTGCAGCCGCTCGCATTCGACCTTGCCGAAGGCGAATGCCTGGCGGTGCGCGGCCCCTCGGGGGCGGGCAAGTCGCTTCTGCTGCGCGCCCTGGCCGACCTCGACCCGAACGACGGCGAGCTGAGCCTGGAGGGCGAGCCGCGCGAGGCCATGCCGGCGCCCCGCTGGCGCCGGCTCGTCACCTACCTGCCGGCCGAGCCGGGCTGGTGGGCCGAGACCGTGGGCGCGCACTTCGCCGACTGGGCCGCCGCGGAACCCCTGGTGGAGGCGCTCGGCCTGCCGGCGGCCAGCCGGGACTGGCCGGTGTCGCGCCTGTCGACCGGCGAGCGCCAGCGCCTGGCCCTGGTCCGCGCCCTGGTCCAGCGCCCGCGGGTGCTGCTGCTCGACGAGCCGACCGCCGGTCTCGACGAGACGGCGCGCGATGCCGTCGAGACGCTGATCGCCGCGCGCCTGGCCGAGGGTGCGGCGGCGCTCTGGGTGACCCACGACGCCGGGCAGGCGCGCCGCCTGGCCCGCCGCTGCCTGAAGGTCGAGGGCGGCCGGGTCACGGAGGACGCACCGTGAGCTATATCCAGCTGGACGTCTTCGACCTGGCCTTGGCGGCGCTCCTGGTGATCCTGAACGGAGCGCTGTCCATCGCCCTGCAGCTCCGGCTCGAGCGGCAGCTCTTCATCGCCACGCTGCGCATGATCGTCCAGCTCTTTCTAGTCGGCCTGGTGCTCACCACGCTCTTCACCCTGGTCTCGCCCGGCTGGACCGGACTTGCGGCGCTCGCCATGGTGCTCTTCGCCGGCCGCGAGATCATGGCGCGCCAGGACCGGCCCCTCGCCGGGCTCTGGTCCTATGGCCTCGGCACCGGCTGCATGCTGGTCGCGGCCTGCCTGGTCACGGTCTTCGCGCTGACCACGCCGGTGCAGCCCGAGCCCTGGTACCACCCGCGCTACGCCCTGCCCCTGCTCGGCATGATCCTGGGCAACACCATGACCGGAATCAGCCTCGGCCTGCACACGCTCACCACCGGCCTGGTGCGCGACCGGGTGGCGGTCGAGGCGCAGCTGACCCTGGGCGCCACGCGACGCGTCGCCATGCTGCCGGTCACCCGCGCGGCCCTCAAGAGCGCGCTCATGCCGATCGTCAACGCCATGGCGGCGACCGGGCTGGTCGCGCTGCCCGGCATGATGACCGGCCAGATCCTGGCCGGCGTCGCTCCGGGCGAGGCGGTCAAGTACCAGATCCTCATCATGTTCCTGATCGCCGGCGGCACCGGCCTGGGCGCAACCGCGGCGGTGCTGGCCTGCGGCCTGAGGCTCAGCGACCGGCGCCACCGCCTGCGCCTAGATCGCTTGGCCCCCGCCAGGGAGTGACCCGAGCGCCGCCATCTTGTTTCGGCAGGGTTTGACGACGTAGAGTGTCGGCTCCCCGGGTCTGGCGGGGATCCAAACGCAAGACAAGAAATTTAAGGACAAGGGAGGACAGTCATGCGACGCATTTTTCAGGTTCTGGCGCTCACCGCCGCAACGGCCTTGCTGGGCCAGCCGGCGGCGGCGGCGGAAACGACGTTGCGCATCACGCTGCAGCTGCCGCTGAAGGCCCACCTCGGGCAGAACCTCTTGGTGTTCAAGGAGGAGGTCGAAAAGACCTCGAATGGCGAGATCGAGGTACAGATCTACGATTCGGCGCAGCTCTATAAGGACAAGGAAGTGCCCCAGGCGGTCGGTTCCGGCGCCATCGAGATGGGCGTCGCCTCGATCACCCGCTTCGCCGGCACCATCCCGGCGGTCGATATCTTCTACGTGCCCTTCATGTTCGACCGCGAAGAGCTGGTGCGCAAGGCGGTGGCGCCGGGCAGCCAGGTGCGGGGACCCATCGACGAGGCCGTGCTCGGGACCGGCTCGCGGGTGCTCTGGTGGCAGGCCTACGGCGGCGCGATCATGCTGTCCAAGGGCAAGGAGGGCCTGCATACCCCTGAGGCGATCAAGGGCAAGAAGGTCCGTGTCTTCGGCAAGACGCTGGGCAAGTTCATCGAGGCCCTGGGCGGCGCGCCGACCCTGATCTCCGGCTCCGAGCAGTTCCTCGCCTATCAGCGCGGCACCGTGGACGCCGGCATGACCGGCGTCTCGGGGGTCAAGTCTCGCAAGCTTTGGCAGGTGATGGACGCGGTCACCGTGACCAATCACGCCGACATCGAGTTCCTCGTGCTGGTCAACGAGAGGTTCTGGCAGGGCCTGCCCGAGAAGCATAGGGAGCTGATCGCGGCC
>JAOUCL010000078.1 GCA_029859805.1 Rhodospirillales bacterium
CAGCCTGGTCGCCGCCGCCGCCCGACTGCACCACGGCAAGCTCAGTCTCGAGGACAACGCACCCGGCCTCCGCGTCCGACTGTCCATACCGCTTCAGCCCAGAGCATGATTCGCCCGTTTGCTCAGCTCGACCCATTCAACCCCGCCACAATCGGCTGGCCCAATCGGAAATTGACATAGGGACGGCCGGGAAGGGCCCGTTACTCGTCGTCACCGGCCGGGTGCGGATTCCGCACTTTTATCCGCGACCCATCTGCGAGCGGCTCATCGCGGCCAGATCGCTGTCCATGTGATCGCGCACGGTCTTGGCCGAGAGCGCGGCGGCAACCGGCAAGGCGCCGCTCGGCACCGGGACCATGGGGTTCTGCTCGTCGAGCGGCACCGGCGCGCGCTGCGACATGCGGTAGAGCGCGAAGCCGCCGATCGCCGCGTGGATCATGCCGAGCGCCACGAAGAAGCCGTCCGGACCCACCAACGCCATCATGGCCGCCACCGTCGGCGGGCCGAGGCTGGCCCCGAGGCCGCCCACCAGGACCAGGGTCGCGCTGGCGGCGACCATCTGCCCCGGTTCCAGGTAATCGTTGGTGTGCGCAATGCAGAGCGAGTACATCGGCAGAGTCATGCCGCCGAACAGCAGGGTGACCAGCATGAGCGCCTCGACCGAGTGGGTCGAGACCAGCACGGCCGAGACGGCGAAGATCGCCGCGAGCAGGGTCACCGCGGTCATGACCCGCCTACGGTCGAAGCGGTCCGACAGACGGCCGATCGGCCACTGGAAGATCATGCCGCCGAGATAGGCCGCGCCCATGAAGATCGAGATCTCGGCAACCGAAAGCCCGGTCCGATCCGCATAGACCGCGCCCATGGCGAACAATACGCCGTGAGCCATTCCGGTCGCCATGGCGCCGGCCACGCCGAGCGGAGACATGCGGTAGAGCTCGAGCAGACCGACCTTCGAGGGTGCATCGAAGGCCGGGGCGGGCCCGGCGGTGAGCGACACCGGGACCAGGGCGAGCGAGACCAGCACAGAGGCCAGCACGAACAGCAGAAAGCCGTTGGGGTCGGCCACGTTCAGCAGCAGCTGACCGACAGTCACCCCACCGAGGATCATCAGCATATAGACGGAGAGAAGTTGGCCGCGGGTTTCGTTCGTCGCCCGATCGTTCAGCCAGCTCTCTGCGACAATATAAAGCCCGGCATAGCAGAACCCCGTCACGAAACGCATGGCCCCCCAGGTGAAGGGCTCGACGAAGGCCGCGTGGATCAGGGCCGCGGTCGAAGCGAGCGAGGCCAGGGCGGAAAACACCCTGACATGGCCGACGTTCTTCACGATCTTGGGGGTCAGGGTCGAGCCGGCGAGGAACCCGAGGTAGTAGAACGACATGACGAGCCCTGTAGTTCCCGTGGAAAACCCCTCTGCCGTGGCCCGGAGGCCAAGCAGGCTGGCCTGCAATCCATTGCCCAGCATCATCATGGCGATGCCGAGGAACAGTGCCCAGGAAGACCGTACGACTAGGAACATGGGGCCACGGCTCTAAGCGAATCGAAAGAGCGCTTATGCCTGATAAAGTGGGCCCGATCTATCTATTCTTGGGCCTGTTCTCCTTGACCGGAAACGACCCGTTCGGCCGGCAGGCGGATGGTGACGGTGGTGCCCGTGTCGGGCGTGCTTTCGAGCTCCAGGGTGCCGCCGTGCAGTTTTGCCAGTGCGTTGGACAGCGGCAGGCCGAGGCCGGTGCCCTCGAACTTGCGGCTCAGCTGGCTGTCGACTTGGCCGAAGGGGGCCAGCGCCGTGGCCTGGTCCGCGGGCGCGATGCCGATGCCGGTGTCGCTGACGGCGAAGGCGAAGCCACCGTCGGCCCTGCGCCCGGCCGAGAGCTCTACGCGCCCACCCTTGGGCGTGAACTTGATCGCGTTGGACAGCAGGTTGAGCAGGATCTGCTTCATCTTGCGGCCGTCGACCAGGAGCCGCGGCAGGTCGCCGGGCAGTGCCGCCTCGAGCGCGACGCCGGCGCGCCGGGCCCGGTCGGCGACCAGGCGCAGCGCCTGGCGGCCCAGCTCGGCGGGGTGGATCGGCGCCTCGTCGAGATCCAACTTGCCGGCCTCGATCTTGGCGACGTCCAGGATGTCGTCGATCACCGTCAGCAGGTGATGGGCGCTGGCCAGGATATCGCCGGCATAGGACCGGTAGCGTGCGTTACCGACTGGCCCGAAGTGCTCGTCCTTGATGACGTCCGAGAAGCCGATGATGGCGTTCAAGGGCGTGCGCAGCTCGTGGCTCATGTTGGCCAGGAACTCGCTCTTCGCCCGGTTGGCCGCCTCGGCCGCGTCGACCGCGTCGAACAGCGCGGCCTCGTGGGCCTGGAACGTGGTCACGTCCTGCGCCGTGCCGCGGAACCCGGTCCACTCGCCGGTAGCATGGCAATAGACCGGCAGCCCGCTCACGCGGAACGTTCTGCGCACGCCGTCCTTGCCGGTCAGCTCGACCTCCACGTCCCGGAAAGGGGCGTGCGGTCCGGGCAGGCTCAGCGCCTCCAGCTGGCCCGCGCTGACGACCTTCAGCGTCCCGAGGGGTTCTCCGAGCAGTTCGCGCGGGTGATAGCCGAGGACCTTGCTCACGCCGGGCGAGATATAGGTGATCATCGCCATGCGGTCGGTTTCCCAGACTAGGTCGGACACCAAACGGGCGATATCGTTGAACCGGTCCTCGGAGAGTTTCAGGGCCTCCCGGCTGCGCTTCATCTCGTCGATCGGCGTGAATCCACCGATCAGGGCGAGCGGTTCGCCCTCGACGCCCCGCAACATCTGATATTCGGCCAGGAAGCAACTGGTACCGCCGTCGAGCGACACCGAAAGTTCCCGCCTGATCGGACCGCCGAGCGTTTCGATCGTTCGGATGAGCTCGGCGACACCCAGACCGCCCCCCGCCTCGGCCAGTGCCGGCCGGATCCGTCGATAGGCCGTGTTGGCATAAAGGAGTCGGCCCTTGGGATCGCAGATATAGAGCGGCTGGGCCGTGTCGAGCAGGCTCCGGTGCAGGTGCTGGACCAAGGCCTCGGTGCCGGCTGCACGATCGAGCGCCGCGACGATCCCGGGCCTCGCCTTCGTCCCGTCCTGGGCCGCCATGGCGGACGGGGGAACTTCCCGGGGGCCGTGCGCACGGTGCCGCGTGGCCGGCGACCTGGCCGTATTACGGCCCATCCCTGCCTTCCTCGATCCGCTCGATCGCATCCACGTAATTGGGATCGCGCTGCCATTGCCGGAGCACGCGTTGGGCAGCCGGCGCCTCGATCCGCTCGAAGTACTTGATCAGCCGAGAGGCCACGCGCGGCGGCACGGTCTCGTGCCCGGGGCGGGCCCTGCGCACCAGAAGATAGACCAGGCTGAAGTTGGACTTCTCGAACTCCAGGGCGCGGCAGGCGATCGCCAGGTCGCGGCCGCTGGGTTCGTAGATGACCCGTTGCAGGCGCGGTGCGGCCAGACCCGAGAGCCGGCCGAACAGCGACTCGAACAAGGCGACCTCGCCCTGGCGCAGCACCTGGATCAAGAGTTCCGGTGTCGCCGCATCGTCCTCGTCGAGGCGCTCGGCCAGGGTAGCCGCCGGCGAGGCGGCGGGCTCCTCCCCATTGGCCTTCTTATCCGTGGACAGCGTCCACACCACGCGCTCCAGCTGGTCGTCCAGGTCGTTCGCGTCGATATCGAAGTTTTCCAGGAGGTGCGCGCGCAGCGCGGCGGAGACCAGCCAATACATTTGGCGCACCAGCGTGGGATCCAGATCCTGGCGCCGGACCAGCGGCTCCTGATAACTGTCGACCCGCCGCGCCTCCTCGACAAGGTAGGCCATTGTGGCCTCGGTGATCTTCGCGTTCGCGTTCTGCAGCAGGGTCTTGATCACGTCCGTGTTGCCGGTCTCGACCAGCGCGTCCGACACGACCTCGCTGACCGACGTGCGCATGGCAATGGCCAGCTGATGCTCGAGCGTTCGGTGGTGGATGATCTCGATCAGCTCCGGGTCCTGCAGCACGCCGCTCTTCAGCAGGATCGGCCGGGCCACCACGATCTCGTCGTTGGCCAAGGCCAGCACCAGATTGCGCGGAGCGCTTTTCGAGTCCGACAGGCGTTCGGCCAGCTCCTGGCGCAGTTCCGTCTCGAACTCGCTGACCAACTTGTTCAGGATATCCGTCATCAGGGCGTGTTCGCGCTCGCTGAGCAGGGCCTCCCGCTCGGCGAAGAGGTCGCTCATCGCCGTCGCCAGCGAGCGGCGGCCCTGCAGCGAGCGGTCCTGAGCCAGCTTCAGGAGCGATTCAGGGCTGTCGTCTTCACCGGCCATCCGTCTCCAAGGCCTTGTGCTGCAACGTTTACGAACGGCCGCCCCGACCGCGCCACCGGCCAAAAGGCCACGGACCGCGGGTCATTGGGGTCGACCCGCCGGCCATCCCGCCAAGGCAAATGCCTCGAATGGCGATTGTCGCAAGAAACCACGGCAAGTCTTTCAGGGCGCAATTAAAACAGGGTTAATTCCTGGTAATTTCGCCTAATACTTTGTGCCGAGACCGGCCCCGGGACTCCGTGCCCGCGGGCGGTCAGTCCTTGACCAGGAGGTCTTGCGGAAAATCGGCGAAGCGCCGAGCGCCGCTCTCGGTAACCTGGAAACATTCGCTGATTTCCACCCCCCAGTCGTCGAGCCAGATGCCGGGAATCATGTGGATCGTCATGCCGGGCCGCAGGACGGTCTTGTCGCCGGGCCTGAGCGATAGGGTCGATTCACCCCAATCCGGCGGGTACATGAGCCCGGTCGAATAGCCGATGCGCGACTCCTTGACGATGCCGTGCCGGGCAATGGTGGCGCGCCAGGTGGCCTCGACCTCCTCGCAGGTCGCGCCGGGCCTAGCTGCGTCCAGCGCCGTGTTGAGGCCCTCGACCACGACCTTGGCGGTATCGGCCAGCTTCTGCGGCGGCTTGCCCAGATGGACCGTGCGGGCCATGGGACAGTGGTAACGCTGGTGGCAGCCGGCCAGTTCCAGGATCGTCGCCTCGCCGGTCACGAAGGGCCGGTCGCTCCAGGTGATGTGCGGCGTCGAGGTGCCGATCCCGGTCGGCAGCATGGGGACGAGCCCGGTATAGTCGCCACCGAAGGCCTCGGTGCCGCTGATCTGGGCGCGATAGATCGTCGCCGCCGCGTCGCATTGGCGCACACCGGGGCGCACTTCGTCGATGCCGGCCTGCATGGTGCGCTCGATGATCCGCGCGGCCCGCTCCATGTACTCGATCTCGCGCGGCGACTTGATCACCTTGACCCAGTTGACCAGGGTAGTCGCGTCCTTGAAGGCCGCGTTCGGCAGGTTGCGCCGCAGCGACTCGTAGCAGGCGGCCGTGAAGTAGTAGCTGTCCATCTCGACGCCGAGGGCGCGCTTCGCCCAGCCCTTCTCCGCAAGCAGGTCCGCGACGAAGTCCATCGGGTGCTTGACCGTCGACTGCACGTAGTCGTCGGGATAGCCGAAGATATCCTCAGGCTCGAGAAAAGTCGTGACCTTGGCGGCATTGGCGTCCATGCCCCGGCCGATCCAGATCGGCTGCGCCGCGTCGCCAGCCAGGACCACCATCTGATGCACGTAGAAGGACCAGGCGTCGTAGCCGGTGAGATAGCACATGTTGGCCGGGTTGGTGGACAACAGGACCTCGACGCCCCGTTCCGCCATGCTGGCCTTGGTCTTGGCGATACGCTCCTGGTATTCGGATTTCTCGAAGGCCGGCATGTCCCCCCAATCGGCATCCTGGATCAACGGCCGAGTGTGGTCCGGTTGCGGCCCGCAAGTCCAGCCTCTCGGCCGGTATTCTTGATCCAGGTCAGTGCGCGGGCCGCCCACGCGCGCAATATGCCTTCACGGTCCACCCTCGAGGGAGGATCAGCCTTGCCGGGCGCGCACGGGATATTGCCGAAAGGCCGCAGCCACGTGACCGCGGATCAAAGCGAGGTCGCCGCTTTCCTGGCCCGGCCGCAGACGCACGGCGGCGTGCCGGTCGAGCGGATCGACACCCACGCCGCCATGGTCTTCCTGGCCGGCGATCTGGCCTACAAGGTCAAGCGCGCGGTCGACTACCCCTATATGGACTTCTCCACCCTGGCCCGGCGCAGGGCGGCCTGCGAGAGGGAGATCGAGATAAACCGGCGCACGGCGCCGCAGATCTACCTCGGCGCACGCCCCATCGTGCGCGGCGCCGACGGCGGTCTGACCCTGAACGGCGCCGGGGAGGCGGTCGAATGGGCCGTGGTCATGCGCCGCTTCGATCAGGCCGGCCTGTTCGACCGCCTGGCCCAGGCCGGGCGCCTGACGCCCGCGCTTCTGCTTCGCCTGGCCGACGAGGTCGCCGAATTTCACGAGCGTGCCGAGCCGGTTCCCGAACAAGCCGGCGAGCTCGGCTGGGTGGTCGACGAGAACGCCGGCGAGTTCGCCGAACGCCCCGAGCTGTTCGCCCCGGATCGCGCCGAGCGCCTGACCGCCGCCGCGCGCACGGCGCTGGAGCGCGTCGCCGGGCTGCTCGAGGACCGGCGGGCGCGCGGCCTGGTGCGCCGCTGCCACGGCGACCTGCACCTGCGCAACGTCTGCCTGATCGACGGCCAGCCGACTCTGTTTGATGCCATCGAGTTCAACGATGCGATCGCCTGTATCGACGTGCTCTACGACTTCGCCTTCCTGCTCATGGACCTGGACCACCGCGGCCTGCGGCCGGCGGCCAACCAGGTCTTCAACCGCTACCTGCAGCGCAGTGGCGATCTCGAGTCCCTGGCCGCGTTGCCGCTGTTCCTATCGCTGCGCGCCGCCGTGCGCGCCAAGGTGAGCGCCAGCGCGGCGCTGAGCCAGGACGACGCCGGCGCGCGCCGGCGCCTCGAGGACGAGGCCCGGGCCTACTTCGCGGCAGCCGCCGCCTACCTGGCGCCGCCGCCGGCCCGGCTGGTCGCGGTCGGCGGCCTTTCCGGCAGCGGCAAGTCGACCCTGGGCCGGGCGCTGGCCCCGGCCCTGGGCCCGGCACCGGGCGCCCTGCACTTGCGCAGCGACGTCCTGCGCAAGGCGCTCCACGGCGTCGACGAGCTGACCGAACTGCCGCCGGAGGCCTACCGGCCCGAGGTGGGCGCGCGGGTTTACGGCGAGCTGCTCGCACGGGCGCGACGCGCGCTCGCGGCGGGCCAGGCCGTCCTGCTCGACGCGGTCTATTCGAAACCGGAGGGCCGCCTGGAGGTCGAGGCCCTGGCGCGGCAAAGCGGCGTCGCCTTCACCGGCCTGTGGCTCGAGGCCCCGAGCGCCGTTCTGCGCGCGCGCGCCGCCGCGCGCCGGGCCGACGCGTCCGACGCCACCCCCGAGGTGGTCGAACGCCAGCTCCACGAGGACCCGGGTACGATCTCCTGGCACCGCATAGCAACAGAAGGGACCCCGGAACGAATCGTTTCGGAAGCGCAACGAATCCTTGCAGGCCGCACGCGATAAACGGGTTACTCCGGAAAGCCCACCAGATCCTTATAGGCGTGCCAGGCCGCGTGGCCGACCAGCGGCAGAGTGACGATCAGGCCGAGATAGGCGGTCACCAGCCCGGCGCCGATGAACAGCGCGATGAGGCCGGCCCAGACCGCCATGGCGCCTGGATTGCGGCGCACGGCTGTGAGGCTGGTGACCACCGCGGTCAACACATCGACGTCGCGATCCAGCAGCATCGGGATCGAAACCGCGCTGATCGCGAAGACCAGCGCCGCGAGAACCGCCCCGGCGCCGGTGCCGACGATAAGGAAGGGAATGCTCTGGAGCGAAAAGAACACCTCGGAAATGAAATTGGCCGGATCGGGCAGACGATCGCTGAAGAACAGGGCGAAGATGATCATCGCGAGCAGCATCCAGGCCATGAGGAACAGCACCAGCGCCAAGCCCAGGAGAGCGATCTGTGCCTCGTTCTTGCGCCACGCGGTCAAGGCCCGGCCGAGGCTGACCGCCTCGCCGGCGCCGAGGCGCCGGCTGACGTCGTAGAGTCCGACACAGAGAATCGGCCCCATCAGAAGGAACCCGGCGGCCAGCGGCAGCACCAGATAGAACGCGTCGATCAGCCAGATCGCGCCGGTCAGGGCTAGGCCGGCTGCCGAGAAGAGGATGCCGTAGACCAGGCTCACCGACGGCGCGCGGCCCAGGTCCTGCCAACCCTGGGCCAGCCATGCCCAGGGTTGCTCCGCACCGACCCGAAGGATGGTCGCGCCGGATCCGCCGGAAGCCGGATTCGCACCGGGCGTGTCGCTCGTCTGCACCATGTGCTCCTCCCTCGTCGTTCTCTTTGCACCGCCCGCGGTCGGGGTCGCGGGTCCTGCGGCAGGATCGCAGTCTAACGCGATCGAGGGGCATTGACGTACATCAATGTGAAGTTCACCTTGTTTGCGGCAGTTTCCTGCCGTCTCGGCGCGGACGCGCTTCGCGAGATCGCTTCGTGGCCGGTGGTGAAACGATTGACGTTGGGGGGGGCATGACCGACCAAGCGAGCGCGAGAACCAGCGCATACAACGAAGGCGTCATCCGGCTCCTGGTCATCGCGACGATGTTCTGGGGCGTGGCGGCCTTTCTGGTGGGCGTCCTGATCGCCCTGCAACTCGCCTATCCGGTCTTCAACCTGGACCTGGAGTGGTTCAGCTTCGGCAGGGTCAGGCCGCTGCATACCTCGGGGGCGATCTTCGGCTTCGGCGGCAACGCGCTGATCGCCACGTCGTTCTACGTGGTCCAGCGCACCGGCCGGACCACGCTGTTCGGCGGCGAGACGCTGGCCGGCTTCGTGTTCGTCGGCTACCAGCTGTTCCTGGTCATGGCCGGGGTCGGCTACCTCCTGGGCATCACCCAGGGCCGCGAGTACGCCGAGCCCGAGTGGTACGTCGACCTGTGGCTGACCCTGGTCTGGGTCGTCTACCTGCTGGTCTTCCTGGGCACCCTCATGAAGCGCAAGGAACCGCACATCTACGTGGCGAACTGGTTCTTTCTGGCCTTCATCGTGACCGTCGCCATGCTGCACATCGTGAACGCCCTGGCGCTGCCGGTGTCCTGGACCGGCACCAAGAGCTATTCGCTGTTCTCCGGGGTGCAGGACGCCCTGACTCAGTGGTGGTACGGCCACAACGCGGTGGGCTTCTTCCTGACCGCCGGCTTCCTGGGGATCATGTACTACTTCATCCCGAAGCAGGCGGAGCGGCCGGTCTACTCCTACCGGCTGTCGGTCATCCACTTCTGGTCGATCATCTTCCTCTACATCTGGGCCGGGCCCCATCACCTCTTCTATACCAGCCTGCCGGACTGGGCGCAGACCGTCGGCATGACCTTCTCGGTGATGCTCTGGATGCCGTCCTGGGGCGGCATGATCAACGGCATCATGACCCTGTCGGGGGCCTGGGACAAACTGCGCACCGACCCGGTGCTGCGCTTCCTCGTGGTCTCGGTTGCCTTCTACGGCATGAGCACCTTCGAGGGGCCGCTGATGTCGGTCAAGCCGGTCAACGCGCTCAGCCACTGGACCGACTGGACCGTCGGCCACACGCATTCCGGTGCGCTCGGCTGGGTCGCCTTCGTCTCCTTCGGCGCGGTCTATTTCCTGGTGCCCAAGCTGTGGCGGCGCGCGCGGCTGTATTCCGAGCGTCTGGTCAGCGTGCACTTCTGGATCGCGACCATCGGCATCGTGCTCTACATCACGGCCATGTGGGTCTCGGGCATCCTGCAGGGCCTGATGTGGCGGGCCTACGACTCCCTGGGCTTCCTGCAGTACGCCTTCATCGAAACCGTCGAGGCCATGCATCCCTTCTACGTGATCCGGGCGCTGGGCGGCGTGCTGTTCCTGATCGGTTCGCTGGTCATGGTCTATAACCTGATCCGCACCGCGCGCGGCGACGTGCGCGAAGAGGCGGGCGCGCCGGCCGTGGCCCCCGGCATGAACCCGGCCGAGTGAGGAGGACGACCATGTTCAGCCACAGCAAGATCGAACAGAACGTCATCCTGATGCTGGTGCTCATCCTGATCACCGTATCGATCGGCGGACTGGTCGAGATCGTGCCGCTCTACACCGTCGAGAGCACCATCGAGCGGGTCGAGGGCGTGCGGCCCTATACGCCGCTCGAGCTGCGCGGGCGCGACATCTACATCCGCGAGGGCTGCTACCTCTGCCACTCCCAGCAGGTCCGGCCGTTCCGGGACGAGGTCGAGCGCTACGGCCATTACAGCCTGGCCGCCGAATCCATGTACGACCATCCCTTCCAGTGGGGCTCCAAGCGCACCGGGCCCGACCTGGCCCGGGTCGGCGGCAAGTACTCGAACGAATGGCACGCCGCCCACATGGCCGACCCGCGCAGCGTGGTGCCGGAGTCGATCATGCCGGCTTACGGATTCATGCTGGACCGGCCGCTGGAGGCCGCGGACATCGCCGAGCGGCTCGAGACCAACCGCGCCGTCGGCGTGCCCTACAGCGACGAGATGATCGAGAACGCGGCGGCCGACCTCGAGGCCCAGGCCGACCCGGAGGCCGACACGGACGACCTGCTGGCCCGCTATCCCAAGGCCGCGGTCGGCGACTTCGACGGCAATCCGGCGCTGCTCAGCGAGATGGATGCGATGGTCGCCTACCTGCAGATCCTCGGCCGGATGGTCGACTTCACCGACCTCAAGCCCGAAGACCTGCGGCAATAGGGGGTGGCGCCATGGAAACCCTGCAAGCGATAGCCGAGGCGCTCCGTCCCTTCTGGGGTCTTTGGCTGATGGGCCTGTTCCTGGCGATCGTCGCCTGGGCCCTGTGGCCGAAGCGCAAGGCCGAGATGGAGCAGCACGCGCGGATCCCGCTCCGGGACGACGACGGGGAGATGTGAGGCATGCCGACCAAGATCGAGAAGGACTCCGTCACCGGGACCGAAACGACCGGCCACGAGTGGGACGGCATCAAGGAGCTCAACACACCGCTACCCAGGTGGTGGCTCTATGTGCTCTACGCCACGATCATCTGGTCTCTGGTCTACTATCTGCTCTATCCGACCATCCCGGGCATCGCGGGCCTTATGGGCTACTCCCAGCGCGAGGAGGTGGTCGAGCGCATGGCCCAGGCGCGGGCGCGCCAAGCCGGCAACCTTGACGGCATCGCCGCATCGCCCCTGGAGGCGATCAAGGCCGACCCGGACCTGCTCAATTTCGCCCTGACCGGCGGGCGCGCGGCCTTCGCCGACAACTGTGCGCCCTGTCACGCCGCGGGCGGCGCCGGCCGCCCCGGCTACCCGACCCTGGCCGACGACTCCTGGCTGTGGGGCGGCACGCTGGACGAGATCGAAACGACCCTGCGCCACGGCGTCCGCACCGACGACGACGACACCCGCGAGGGCGAGATGCCGGCCTTCGGCGCCGACGAGCTGCTGGAGAAGGAACAGATCGAGGCCGTGGCCGACTATGTCCTGTCGCTCTCGACCCAGGCCGCGGGCGCGGCCGGGGAGGGCCTGGAACTCTATGCCGAGAACTGCGCCTCCTGCCACGGCGGCGCGGGCCAGGGCGGCCGCGAGTACGGCGCGCCCAGGCTGGCCGATCAGATCTGGCTCTATGGTGGCGAGAAGGCCGACATCGTCGCCCAAATCACCAAGCCGCGCCATGGTGTCATGCCGGCCTGGGCCGGCCGTCTGGACGATACGACCATCAAGATGCTGGCTGTCTACGTCCACGCGCTGGGTGGCGGCGAGTAGACGGACGCGCCCGGTGCCGCCGGGCATGAGCGGGAATCTGAAGCAAGACGCGATGGCCGATACGGTCCAGGTCGAAGACGCACTCTCGGTGGAGGCGCAAAAGCGCGTGCCGCTCTACGCGGGGCGGGTCGAGGTCTATCCCAAGACCGTGGCCGGCACCTTCCGGCGGCTCAAGTGGGCCACGCTGATCCTCCTGCTCGCGATCTATTATATTCTGCCCTGGGTCCGCTGGGACCGGGGGCCGGGCGCGCCGGACCAGGCGGTGCTGGCCGATATGGCGCACGAGCGCCTTTATTTCTTCTTCATCGAGATCTGGCCGCAGGAGCTCTATTACCTGGTCGGACTGCTGATCCTGGGCGCGGTCGGGCTGTTCCTGGCGACCAGCCTGGCCGGCCGGGTCTGGTGCGGCTATGCCTGCCCGCAGACCGTCTGGACCGACCTCTACATGTGGGTCGAACGCCTAGTCGAAGGCGACCGCAACGCCCGCATCCGGCTGGACAAGGCGCCGTTCGGCGCGGGCAAGGCCGGCCGCAAGCTCCTGAAGCACGCGCTCTGGCTGGTCATCGCGGCGGCCACCGGCGGCGTCTGGATCATGTACTTCAACGACGCGCCGACGGTCGTCCGCGAGATCTTCACCGGTCAGGCCTCGACGACGGTCTACTTCTTCACCGGGCTGTTCACGGGCACGACCTACCTGCTGGCCGGCTGGGCCCGGGAGCAGGTCTGCACCTACATGTGCCCCTGGCCGCGCTTCCAGTCGGCGATGTTCGACGAGGACACGCTGGTCGTCACCTACGAGAAGTGGCGCGGCGAGCCGCGCGGCCGGCACCGGAAGGGCCAGAGCTGGGACGGGCGGGGCGACTGCGTCGACTGCAACCTCTGCGTCGCGGTCTGTCCAACCGGGATCGACATCCGCGACGGCAACCAGCTCGAATGCATCAGCTGCGCGCTCTGCGTCGACGCCTGCAACAGCGTCATGGCCAGGGTCGGCCGGCCGGCCGGCCTGATCACGTACGACACCGAGCGCAATCAACAGAGCCGCGCGGCGGGCCGACCCGCGGCCTACCGCGCGGTGCGCCCGCGCACGCTGCTCTACGCCCTGCTGTTCCTGGTGGTCGCCGGGGTCATGCTTTGGAGCCTGGCGTTTCGTTCGACGCTGGACATCAACGTGCTGCACGAGCGCAGCCCGCTCTTCGTGACCCTGTCGGACGGCGGCATCCGCAACGGCTACACGATCAAGCTGCTCAACAAGACGTTGGAAGCGCGCACCTTCAGCCTGCGCCTCGAGGGCCCGCCGGCGGCGGCCATGCAGGTGGTCGGCCAGGACGGCGGCGCCAGCGACCGGGTCATGCTGAGCGCCAGGCCGGACAGCGTCGCCACCTACCGGGTCTACGTGACCCTGCCGCGCGACGAACTGGCCGGCGAGTCGACGCCGCTGGCCTTCGTCCTGCGCGACGAGCGGCGCGGCGAATTGGTCGTCTACGACGCCGCCTTCCGGGGGCCGGGACGATGACCGGCCGGCCCCGCCCGCGGCGGCCACTGGCCTGGGGTCCCTGGGTGTTCTTCGCCATGTTCGCGGTGGTCTTTGCGGCCAATGGCGTCCTGGTCGTCTTCGCCTTCGGCAGTTGGACCGGGCTGGAGACCCGGGGCGCCTACGAAAAGGGCCTGGCCTACAACGACACTCTGGCGGCGGCGCGCGAGCAGGCGGCGCTCGACTGGCAGGTCGGGATCACCCTCGCGCCGGGCGACGACGGGCGGGTCCGGCTCGAGGCGACCTTCCGGGACCGGAGCGGCCGGCCGCCGCGGCTGACTGCCGTCACCGCCCGCCTGATCCGGCCGACCCACAGCGGCCACGACCTCGTTCTGCCGCTCGCCAAGCTGGAAAACGGCCGGTACGGAACCGAAACGGTATTTCCGCTGCCGGGTCAGTGGGACGTGCGGGTCCGCGCCGAGCACGCCGGCGGCAGCTATCAGGCGACCCGCCGCGTGGTGGTCGAGTGACGACGCCGGGCGCCGCGACGGCCGCCGGCGCGGCCAGGGACCTGGACCCGGAATCGCTCGGCCGGCCGGATTTCACCGGCTATGCGAGACCGCGCGGCGAGGGCGAACAAAGCCTCGATCTGATCGTCGAGGGCGTCCACTGCGGCGGCTGCGTCCAGCGCATCGAGCGTGCGCTGGCCAGGCGGGACGAGGTGACCCACGCCCGGTTGAACCTGACCACGCGGCGCCTGGCGCTCGCCTGGCGCGGCCCGCCCGAGAGCGCCGAGCACTTGGCGCGGACCGTCGAGGATCTGGGATACCCGGTGGCGCCCTACGAGCCCGCGCGACTCAGCGCGGCAGAGGGGCGCGCCGAGACCCAGCTCCTGCGCGCCCTGGCGGTGGCCGGTTTCGCCGCCGGCAACGTCATGCTGCTCTCGGTCGCGGTCTGGGCCGGGCATTTCCAGGACATGGGGCCGGCCACCCGCGGCCTGCTCCACTGGTTCTCGGCGCTGATCGCGCTACCGGCCATCGCCTATGCCGGACGGCCCTTCTTCCGCTCGGCGCTGCAGGCACTGAAGTCCGGCCACACCAACATGGACGTGCCGATCTCGCTCGCAGTACTGCTCGCCGCCGGCATGAGCCTGTTCGAGACGATGGCCGGGGGCCGGCACGTCTACTTCGACTCCGCGGTCACCCTCCTGTTCTTCCTGCTGATCGGCCGCTACCTCGACCGGCGCGCGCGCGGCAAGGCGCGCGCGGCGGCCGAGCGCCTGCTCGCCCTCGACACCCGGCCGGTCACCGTGTTGTCCGAGGACGGCGCGCGGGTGCTGTTGCCGGCCGAACAGGTCGGCCCCGGCATGACCGTGCTGGCCGCGGCCGGCGAGCGAATCGCGGTCGACGGCCGGGTCCGGGCCGGCCGGTCGGAGCTGGACACCAGCTTGATCACCGGCGAGACCCTGCCCGCGCCGACGCAGCCGGACGATCCGGTCTTCGCGGGTACGCTCAACCTGACCGCGCCGCTCACCCTCGAGGTCACGGCGGTCGGCGAGGACACGCTGCTGGCCGAGATCGTGCGCCTCATGGAGCTGGCCGAGCAGCGCCGGGCCCGCTACGTCGAGCTGGCGGACCGGGTGGCGCGGCTCTACGCGCCGCTGGTCCACGGCCTGGCGCTCGCAACCTTCCTCGGCTGGACCTTCCTGCTAGGCGCACCCTGGCAGACCGCGCTGCTCACCGCCGTCGCCGTGCTGATCATCACCTGCCCCTGCGCGCTCGGCCTGGCCGTGCCGGCGGTCCAGGTGATCGCCAGCGGCCGGCTGCTGGGTCGCGGCACCCTGCTCAAGTCGGCGACCGCCCTGGAGCGCCTGGCCGTGGTCGACACCGTGGTGTTCGACAAGACCGGGACCCTGACCGAGGGCCGGCCCGAGTTGAGCCGAGAGGGCCTCGACCGCGAAGCGCTCGGGCTCGCCGCCTCGCTGGCGGGGGCGAGCCGACATCCCCTGGCCAGGGCGCTCGCCCGCGCCGCCCCGGAGGTGCCGGTCGCAGACGGCGTGCGCGAGCACCCCGGCCTGGGTCTCAGCCTCACGACGCCCGAGGGCGAGCTGCGCCTGGGCAGCCGCGTCTGGAGCGGCCTGCCCGAGGACGAGGCGGCCGAAGGGCCGGAGCTGTGGCTGACCGGCCCCGGCCGCGCGCCGCAACGCTTCACCTTCGCCGATCCGCCGCGCGCGGACGCGGCGGCGGTCATCGCCGCCCTCCAGGCCCGTGGCTTCGCGATCGAGCTCCTGTCCGGCGATCGCCGCCGCGCGGTTGCGCGCCTGGCCGAGGCTCTCGGCGTGGCGAAATGGCGCGCCGCCTGCAGCCCGGCCGACAAGGTCGCGCGCCTGGAGGCCCTGGCCGGCCAGGGCCGCCGTGTCCTGATGGTCGGCGACGGACTCAACGATGCCCCGGCCCTGGCCGCCGCCTCGGTGTCCCTGTCGCCCTCCAGCGCAGTCGACATCAGCCAGACCGCCGCCGATGCGGTATTCCAGGGTCGGCGCCTCGGCCCGGTGCTGGAGCTCGTAACCCTGGCGCGGCGCGCCCAGCGGCTGGTCAAGCAGAACCTCTGGCTGGCCTTCGGCTACAACGCAGTCACGATTCCCCTGGCGGTGGCCGGGCTGGTCACGCCGCTGGTCGCCGCGATCGCCATGTCGTCCTCGTCTCTGGTCGTGATCGGCAACGCGCTCCGCCTCGCCCGGTCCGGCCGGCCGGGGGACCTCCGATGAGCGGCATCCTCTACTTGATCCCGATCGCCCTGCTGCTCGGCCTGATCGGGCTCGCCGCCTTCCTCTGGGCGCTCAAGTCCGGTCAGTACGACGACCTGGACGGCGCCGCCCAGCGCATCCTCTTCGACGACGAGGACGAGCCCAAGTAGGAGCCTCACCGTGCGCCGAGCACGCCCTGGACTGCCAGGATCACGGCGGCATAGCGCGCCGCCTTGCCGGCGCCGACCAGCAACAGGAACAGCCAGACATTGACCCGGAGGATTCCGCCGACGAAGGTGAGCGGGTCGCCGACCACCGGCAACCAGGCGAACAGCAGGGACCAGAGCCCGTAGCGCCGGAACCAGGCGCCGGCGCGCGCGAGCTGGTCCGGCTTGACCGGGAACCAGCGGCGTTCCCGCCAGTGCAGGCAGAAGCGCCCCAGGGCCCAATTGACCAGGGCGCCCAGGGTATTGCCCGTGCTCGCCGTGAGCCACAAGACCAGCGCCTCGTGGCCGCTGGCGGCGGTCAGCGCGGCCAGCACCGCCTCCGAAGACATCGGCAGGAGAGTCGCCGCCAGGAAGGCGCTCGCGAAGAGGCCCAGATAACCGGTCATTGCATTCGGATTTCGGTTTCCGCGGCGCGGCGGCTCTGCCGTCTCATGGGGCCGGCGGCGGGGCGAGGACCTCGCGCGGGCCGTCGACTCCGCGCAAGGCGTGCCGGCCGAGCGAGTCCCAGGCAAGCGGCAGGTGCCCGGCAAACTCGGCGCTGGCCAGGACCGGCCGATGCAGTTCCTTGGTCAGCCCCTCGAGACGGGCGACCTCGTTGGCGGCCGGACCGACCACGGTAAATTGCAGGCGTTCCGGCACACCGATGTTGCCGAACATCAACTCGCCCAGGTGCAGGCCCAGGCCGAAGGCGAGCAACCCCTGCCCCTTGGCCGCCCGCGCGTCGTTGAGGCCGGCCAGACGCCGTTGCGCATCGCGCGCAGCCTCGAGCGCGGCCGCGCAGGCCTGTTGTTCGGTCGGCCCTCCCTCGCGCACCGGAAAGATCGCGAGCACCGCGTCCCCGATCAGCAGCAGGACTTCGCCGCCCTGGGCCAGGACCGCGCCGGCGGTGCACTCGAAGTAGCCGTTGAGCAGGGCGAGCAGGTCCTGCGCCGGCAGGGTACCCGCCATGGCGGTCGAGTCCCTCAGGTCGCTGTACCAGATGGCGGCGTGGATCCGCTGGCCGGCGCCGCGCTGGATTTGCCCTTTGAGCACCTGCTCGCCGGCATCTCGCCCCAGATAGGTGGCGAGCACGTTGCGCGCGATCTGGTCCTTGATCGTGACCTTGAGCGCAACGGCCAGGCGCTGCTGGATACGCTGCAGGGCGCGGATATCCTCGTTGCTGAATCCGCCTTGCCGGTCCGTCAGCCAAGAGCCCCAGATCCCGGTCTCCATCTCCTGGTCGAAAATGACCACGTAGACGAGGTAGTCTGTCGCGCCCTGGTCACGGAATTCCTCCAATACCGGAAAATCGAAAAACGCCTCGGGGCCGGTCAGGCGGCGGCGCAGGGAATCCGTACGGGTCTTGATCAGGTGGTAGGGCGGACTCCGGCGCCAGATCTCGGCTGCGTCATCCGGACGCTGGAACCGGGCCTCGCTAAGCCCGGCCCGTGGCGTCCATGTGAGTCCCACCGCGCTGTAGAGCGGATGCAGCGTGCGGAACGCGACGTGCGCCCGTACGAGCGGAATCCCGGCTGCGTGCAGGCGGACGAAGCAACCCTCGGTGATGTCGTCGACCGTCGTTTCGGCGAGGGCCTGGCTCATCAGCCAGTTGGCCACCTGATCGATCGGAGGCGAACCCGGGC
>JAOUCL010000317.1 GCA_029859805.1 Rhodospirillales bacterium
CCCCGAAAGACCGCCGAGCTTCGCGCAAAGGGCGGCGCGAGGGAAGGGGGCTCATACCAGACCTGGAGGACCGTGACTCACGGCCATCCTTCGACAAGCTCAGGATGAGGTGGCTGTTTGCCGCAAATTATGCCCCTCATCCTGAGCTTGTCGAAGGATGAGGAGCCGCCCCCTTCGTCAGGCTCAGGGTGAGGGGCGCCGTCTCAAAACGTGCGGGCCGGGGCGGCATCTGCGGGAAGTGTTACTTCTCCCGCTCCTTGGCCCTTTGCCAGGCGGCCTCCATCTCGTCCAGCGAGACCTGGTCGAGGCCCTCCGCGAAACTGCCCTCGACCTGGTGGAAGCGGCGCTCGAACTTGGCGTTGGTGTGGCGCAGCGCGGCCTCGGGGTCGACGCCCAGGTGGCGCGCCAGGTTGGCCAGGACGAAGAGCAGGTCGCCGACCTCGTCCTCGAGCCGCTCATGCCCGCCACCGTTCGCTATTTCTTCTTTGATTTCAGATAGTTCCTCGTCGATCTTGTCGAGGACGCGGGCTGCTTCGGGCCAGTCGAAGCCGACCCGCGCGGCGCGTTTCTGCAGCTTTACGGCCCGGGTCAGCCCCGGCAGGCCGAGCGCCACGCCGTCCAGGACGCTGGCAGCCCGGCCGCGTTCCGCGGCCTTTTCGGCGCGTTCGGCCGCCTTGACGGCCTCCCAGCTGACCGACTGGGCCGCGGCGGAGTCGACCCGTTCTTCTCCGAACACATGAGGGTGACGCCGTATCATCTTGTCGGAAATCGTCTTTGCGACCTCATCGAAGTCGAACTGGCCGTCTTCCTCGGCCATGCGGGCGTGGAAAACGACCTGAAGCAGGAGGTCGCCGAGCTCGTCCTTGAGCGCCGCCATGTCGTGCAGCTCGATGGCCTCGGCCACCTCGTAGGCTTCCTCGATGGTATAGGGCGCGATGGTCTTGAAGCTCTGCTCGACGTCCCAGGGACAGCCGTGCTCCGGATCGCGCAAACGGGCCATGATCTCGAGCAGCCGGGTCATGTTCGGGGAGTCTGCAGTGCTGCTCATGACGCGGGCGAGCATACAGGAACCGGACAAGCCGGCAAAGCCCGCGAATCAGGGCCGATAGCCCGAAGGGGAGCGCAGAACAGCGTTTACGGAAGCGCTTCGCACCTCCATCTTTTTCGCGCATAATGTATATTATGGGAAATTTAGCGTTTCGGCTGAGGTAGGCGGCCGGCACCCTTCGCATTAGCCTTTGTCGAGCGCTTCTCCCCGGGCGCCTCTCCCCGGGTTGGCTACCGGCGCAAAGACGCGTACGTTGGACGCCATCAAGCACGCGACGTTCCTGTTCCGTAGCGTCAATATCCTCAACATCCGGACAGCAGCCAACTGGACATGCCCGGGATCATCGTCAGACCATCCGAAGACGACAACGCGCTGCCCCGAATGCGTTCCCCAGCGTTGGCGGCCCGCCTGAGCGCCGAGCTCAGCGCGGTGGTCGTAAGCGCCGTCGAACGGTATCTCGATTTTGCGCCACCGGGCGCCGCCGACCGGGCCGCCGCGGCGGTCGGCGAGTTCCTTGCGCTCTACCCCGACCGGCCGGTCAGGGACAACAAGGGCGGCAGCGGCTTCAACGACAGCCTCTGGGTCTTCGTGGTGGCCCGTTGCCTCCAGCCCCGCCTGATCGTGGAGAGCGGCGTGTTCAAGGGACACACGACATGGCTCCTGCGCCAGGCCCGGCCGGAAGCGGAAATCCATTGTTTCGACGTCAACTTGACTGGCCGCCTGGTCTATCGGGACCGAGACGCCGTATTGCACGAATGCGACTGGATGGAGGCCCCGTTTCCCAGGGTCGACGGTCAAAGCGGCCTCGCCTTCTTCGACGATCACATCAATCAGGCCAGGCGCGTCCGCGAGGCCTACGCGCGCGGTTTCCGACATCTGCTGTTCGACGACAACTTCCCAGCCCATAACTTATACGCCACCGGCGGCCCTCCGGTGCCGACCCTGGACATGATCCTGGACGACGAGCTGCGTGCGGGAACCGCGGTGAGCTGGACGCGCAAGGGCAAGGACTACGACTATACCTATCGCGAAGAGGACGTCGGGCCCGCCCGGGAGTTGATCGCGCGCTGCCACGTGCTGCCGGACCTGTCGCCCGTCACCCGCTATAGTGCCGGTTCCGGCCTGACCGTCGTGAAGCTGGTGGATTGACGCGTTCGGGGCCACTCGAACCGCCTGCGGCATCTGCCTAGGCCTTCCGGAACGAATAGGCATCGACAAAGACACTTATACTGCATTCCATCTAATTCTATTGCATCGCCGGTAATTCTAACTTACAGTTGTGTCGGCTGGTGCGGTCGGGCGGTCCCCTCTTGGTGGCAATCCCCTTAAGACCACCCTCCCTGGAACCCGCCAACACGGCGGCACCAGCCGACCTTCTTCCCGGGACCGGTCAAGGATCGCAAGTTCGCTTGCTCTCGCACCGGTTCCACTCAGCCGATTTCTCGCTATAATCCATACTCCGGTTTTTGGGCCGCAGAACCGACCGATCGGCGCCGTGGCGCCGCAGAGGGAGATCCGAATCCTTATGTCTGCTTCAAGAAACTCTCGGCAACTATTTAATATAACACGGAAATATGGAGCAGTTTGTGGCCGTGAGGCCATGCGGATCTGTCTCCTCCTCGCGGCCCTGAACGCCGCCTGGCTGACCCTGCCCCGGTCCGTCTCGGCGTCCCTCGAGGTTTACGAGGCGCCGCCCCTGCCCGCCCCCCTCGAGCTCCTGGAAACCCCGTCGCTCGAAGCCGCTGTTGCTGCGGGCCGCCTGCCGCCGGTCCTGGAACGGGTGCCCAAGTCGCCCCGCGTCGTGCCGGTCAGCAGCGAGCGCGGCCTCGGCCGACCGGGCGGCGAACTGCGAACGCTGGTCGGCAAGGCCAAGGATACGCGCTTGCTGGTGGTCTACGGCTATGCCCGGTTGATCGGCTATGACGAAGACCTGAACCTCGTTCCGGACATCCTCGAGCGGGTCGAGGTCGAGGATGGGCGGCGCTTCACCTTCAAGCTGCGCCAAGGCCATAGATGGTCGGATGGCCGGCCCTTCACCGCCGAGGATTTCCGTTTCTATTGGGAGGAGGTCGCGAACAACGAGGAGATTTCGCCCACCGGCCCGCCGAAGGCCCTCCTCGTGGACGGCGAGGCGCCGAAGGTCGAGTTCCCGGACGAAACGACGGTGCGCTACACCTGGACCAAGTCCAACCCGTTCCTTCTTACGGCCCTGGCCAAGGCCCGCCCGCTGTTCCTCTATCAGCCCGCGCACTATCTGAAGCAGTTCCATGCGAATCACGCGGACCCGGACGAACTGGCGGCCCTGGTCGAGGCCGCCAGGGCCAGCAGCTGGGCCGCGCTTTACAACCGGAAGGCCAGGCAGTACCGCGACAATAATCCGGAGCTGCCGACGCTTCAGCCCTGGATCAACACGACCGCCCCCCCCTCGCAGCGCTTCGTCGCGGTCCGCAACCCCTACTATCACCGTCTCGACCCGGCTGGCCGCCAGCTCCCCTATATCGACACCGTGATCCTGCAGGTCGCCGGGGGCTCCCTGATACCGGCCAAGACCGGCGCGGGTGAAACCGACCTTCAGGCCCGCGGCCTGCATTTCAGCGACTACCCCTTCCTCAAGAGCAACGCCAAGCGCAACAACTACGATGTCCGCCTGTGGCGCACCGTGCGGGGATCACAGGTCGCCCTCTATCCCAACCTCAACGTGAACGACCCAGTCTGGCGCGAGGTGGTGCGCGACGCGCGGTTCCGCCGGGCCATCTCGCTGGCGGTCGACCGCCAGGAGATCAATCAGGCGATCTACTTCGGGCTGGGATTGGTGGGCAACCAGTCGGTGCTTCCGGACAGCGCGCTCTACGAGCCGAACTATCGCAGCGCCTATGCCCAATTCGACCCCGAGGCGGCCAACAAGCTGCTCGACGACCTCGGACTGAGCGCGCGCGACGACCGTGGCATCAGGTTGCTGCCCGACGGGCGGCCGATGGACATCGTGGTCGAGACCGCCGGCGAGAACACCGAGGAGGTCGACGTGCTGGAGCTGATCCACGACTCCTGGCTCAAGGTCGGGATCAAGCTGTTCAGCAAGCCGTCCCAACGCGAAGTCCTGCGCAACCGGATCTTCGCCGGCGAGACCCTGGCGTCCATGTGGTTCGGCTACGAGAACGCGGTACCGACCGCGCAGATGAGCCCCGGGGAGTTCGCCCCGACCAGCCAGCACAGCCTTCACTGGCCCAAGTGGGGCCAGTATTTCGAGACCAGCGGCAGGGCCGGCGAACCCGTCGACATGCATTGGCCCAAGGAGTTGCTCGGGCTCTATCACGCGTGGCGGAATGCCGAGAGCCGGACCGAGAAGGAGAAGATCTGGCACCGCATCCTCGAGATCCACGCCGACCAGGTCTATACCATCGGCCTAGTCGCCCAGGTGCCGCAGCCCGTGGTGGTCTCGAACAAGCTGCGCAACGTGCCCAAGGAAGGGATCTTCAACTGGGATCCGGGTGCCCAGTTCGGCATCTACCGGCCCGACAGCTTCTGGCTCGCCGACTGATACTTTGCAATTTGGGCCCGAATTCCGTCTTTTCGCGCGCATTGCCTTGGCCGCCAAAGTCCCGTAACGTTAATACTTCCTTAACGGTCCAACCGTTGAGCGCGGGCCGGCCGTTTGAGCGACTCGAACGAAACAAGAACAGAACCGCAGGAGGCAAAACAGGGATGAAACAGATAACGCAATGGATCGCCCTCATGGCGCTGACCGGCCTGATCACCGGTCCGGCTTGGGCGGGCGAGGTGCTCGACCGGATCACGGGCACGAAGACCTTGGTCGTATCGACCGACGCCGAATACCCGCCACAGTCGATGCAGAAGCCCGACGGCAGCTTTGCCGGCTTCGACGTCGACGTGGCCACCGAACTGGCCAAGCGTCTCGGCGCCGAGGTGAAGTTCGTGACCCCGGCCTGGGAGATCATCACCGGCGGCAAGTGGGGCGGCCGCTGGGACGCCTCGGTCGGCTCCATGACCCCGACCCAGCAGCGCGCCAAGGTGCTGGATTTCCCGGCGGTCTACTACTTCACCCCGGCCGCCTTCTACGTGCACAAGGATTCCAAGGCGCAGGCCCTCGCAGATCTGAACGGCAAGCGCATCGGGACCTGCGGCGGCTGCACCTACGAGGACTACCTGAACCGCAAGCTGGTGATCGACGCCGAGGGCGCGCCGCCCTTCGAGTACGTGGTCGACGCCGGCGAGATCCGGACCTACGAGACCGACGTCAACGCCATGGACGACCTGCGCCTGGGCGACGGCGTGCGGCTGGATGCCGGCCTCTCGGCCCTGCCGACGGTCGCGGAGGCCATCAAGAACGGCTATCCGCTCAGGGTCGTCGGCGAGCCGGTGTTCTACGAGCCGCTCTCCGTGGCGATCGACAAGGGCGACCCCGAGCTGGCCGC
>JAOUCL010000079.1 GCA_029859805.1 Rhodospirillales bacterium
CCGGGGCAGCAGGTTTTGCGCGCGCAGCCAATCGAGCCGTTCGGTGACGGCCTCGACGACCTTGATGGTGTTGGCGTCGGGCTGCTTCTGGATCGACACTTTCACGCCCGGTCGGCCGTCCAGACGAACCCGCAAGCGGTCGTCCTCGTGGCCGTCCACGATTTCGGCCACGTCCCGCAAGCGGACCGTCCCGCCGTCCGGCAGGCGCAGCGGCAGCAGGCCGATCTCCCGGACCGTCGAGAACTTGCCCGAGGTGCGGCCGATGTATTCGCGTAGGTGGGATTCCATCCGGCCCGCCGCTTCCTCGATGTTGCCCCGCTGCAAGGCCGTGACCACGTCGTCGGCGCTAAGTCCCAGACCGCTGAGGCGGAGGGGATCCGGCAGGACCTGGATCTCGCGCACCAGCCCGCCGCCGACCTCCACCGCGGCGACGCCCGGCAGATTCACGAACCATTTGGAGAAGACGTAGTCGACCCAATCGCGCAGCTCGACCGGATCGCGCAGCGGCGACGCCACCACGAATTCCGCCACCGGGATTTGTGCGGGGTCGAACTTGAAGATGATCGGGGGACGGATGGTGTCGGGCAGGAAGCGCCGGGCCCGGTCGAGTCGGGTGCTGGCGTCGCGCAGCGCGATGTCGATGTCCTTGCCGTACTGGAACGTGAGGTCGACGGCGGACGCGCCTTCCGACGAGCGCGACTGGACGGAGATCGCGTCCTCGGTGATGGCGAGCTGTTCCTCCAGCTGCCGGGTCACCTTGTCTTCCATGATCCGCGCCGAGACGCCCGGGTCGAGAATCCGCACCCGAACGCCCGGGTACATGATCTCGGGCAAGAGGTCGACCGAGAGCTGCTGGTAGCTGAGCAACCCGATCACGGTGACCGCCAGCGCCAGCATGGCCACGCTGATCGGATGCCGGATGGACCACGACGCCAGGCCGCCGCCCCTGGTCGCGGTTGGCCGGGAGGGTGGCGCGGAGATGGACGTCTTGCTTTCGAGTGCCATCTGGCCCTGGCCCTTAGTCGGTTGCCGGTCGCTCGGCGGTGGCCGCGGGCGCATCGTTGTCGCCCCCACCCTGGTTCGCCACGGAAACGGGCTTGCCCGCGCTCAGGTCGAGGAAGCCGCGCACGATCACCCTGTCCCCGTCCTCCAGGCCCGCCAAGGCCTCCACCTGATCGCCGAGGCGCAGGCCGCTGCGTACCCGGCGCAGCTGTGCCGTGCCGTCGGCGACCACGAAGACGTACTCGCCTTCCCGGTCGTGGCGCAGCGCGCCGAAGGGCAGAACCTTGCGCCGGCTTTCCGCCGTGCGCAAGGTCGCCCGGCACAGTTGACCCGCGCGGGCGCCGGGCGGGACGGGCGCGAGCTCCACCTCGACCGTGCCCTGGCGCGTGCGCGGGTCGATGGTGGGATGGATCCGTCCGATGCGTCCGGACCAGACGTCGTCTCCCAGCGCGTCGATTCGAATGTCGACCCCGTCCCCTTCCTGCAGCCGGGGCAGCATCAGCTCGGACACCGCCACCTTGGTGTAGAGCGTGTTCGGATCGATCACCGTCAGCAGGTGCGTATGGCGCGGGGCCACGTCCCCGGGCTCCACCAGCCGTTCGGTGACGACACCGTCGAAGGGGGCCTTGATCTCGCCGTAGTCGAGACGGGTCCGGAACAGGCTTTCCTCGGCCCGGGCGACCTTGAGGGCCGTTTCGGCGTGATCGAGCCTTTCCTGGGTGGTGACCCGCTTCTTCACCAGCGTCCGGACCCGCGCGAGATCGGCCTCGGCCTGCGCGCGCAGCGCCGCCGCCTTTTCCATCTCCGCCTCCAACAGGCGGCGGTCCATGCGGACCAGCACCTGTCCGGCACGAACCGATTCGCCCTCGAAGACCGGAAGCGAGTCGATGCGTCCTTCTTCCTGGTTGAAGACGCGGACGCTGCGGCGTGCCGTCAAGCTGCCCGTGCGCACGGTCTCATGGCGCAAGGGCTCGGAGCGCACCGTCACCACTTCGACCAGATGAACCTTCTGGCCGGCCTTGCGGCCATCGCCGCTCTTTTCCTGGGCGCCCTGGTCGCAGGCCGCGAGCACGAGCAGGAGCGCCGCGAAAGCCAGCATCGCCGCCGCCGCGCGCGGCGGCTGCCCCTTGCGTCCAAACCATCGCCGCGACAACGCCTGGAGTTTCACCATGTCTTCCCACAGCAGCTCGCGGAAGAGGAGTTTCCGGAGGTGATAGGAGCATCACCGTCCTGCCTTGTGCAAGCCTTGTCGGTTTCCGCGCTACACGCCGTCCGCCATTTCCCGTGGCCCGCAATCCTCATCTGTACTATGTATCCGAGGTCGTTTGTCGGCTGCGGACGGGTGCGGGGGTGAAGGGCGATGGAACGCGAATACATGGACTACGACGTGGTGATCGTCGGCGCCGGGCCGGCCGGCCTGTCGGCGGCGATCCGGCTGCGCCAGATGAGCGCCGAGAGTGGCCACGAGGTCAGCGTCTGCGTGCTTGAGAAGGGCTCGGAGGTGGGCGCCCACATTCTCTCGGGCGCGGTGCTCGAGCCGCGCGCGCTCGACGAGCTGATCCCGGATTGGAAGGACAGGGGCGCGCCCTTGAACGCCCCGGTGACCGGCGAGAAGTTCATGGTCCTCACCGAGAAGGGGTCGTTCGGCGTTCCGGTCTGGACCATGCCGCCGCAGATGTCCAATCACGGCAACTACGTCGTCTCGCTCGGCAACGTCTGCCGCTGGCTCGCCGAGCAGGCCGAGGCCCTGGGGGTCGAGGTCTATCCCGGCTTCGCCGCCGCCGAGGTGCTGTTCGACGAGCAGGGCCGGGTCACCGGCGTGGCCACCGGCGACATGGGTGTGGCCGGGGACGGCAGCCACAAGGACAGCTATCAGCCGGGCATGGAACTGCGCGCCAAGTACACGTTCTTCGCCGAGGGCTGCCGCGGCTCGCTCTCGAAGTCCCTGATGGAGCGCTTTGCGCTCCGCGATGGCTGCGACCCGCAGGCCTACGGCCTCGGCCTCAAGGAGCTGTGGCAGCTCGACCCGGCCAAGCACAAGGCCGGCACTGTGATCCACACCGCCGGCTGGCCGGTCGACAGCAAGACCTGGGGCGGGTCTTTCATCTACCATCTGGAGGACAACCAGGCCGCCGTCGGCTACGTGGTCGGCCTCGACTACCGGAACCCGCACCTCTCGCCCTTCGACGAGTTCCAGCGCTTCAAGACCCACCCGGCGATCCGGCCCATGCTGGAGGGCGGCAAGCGGATCGCCTATGGCGCCCGCGCGCTGAACGAGGGCGGCCTGCAGGCGATTCCCGAGCTGGTCTTCGCCGGCGGCGCCTTGATCGGCTGCGCCGCCGGGTTCCTCAACGTGCCCAAGATCAAGGGCACGCACACCGCCATGAAGAGTGGCATGCTGGCCGCCGAGGCCGCCTTCGAGGCGCTCAAGTCGGGCGATCCGGGCTACGGCGTGCTCGCGGCCTATCCCGAGGCCTTCCGCCGCTCCTAGGCCCACGCCGAGCTCCACAAGGTACGGAACTTCCGCCCTGCTTTCGTCCGCTGGGGCCTCTACGGCTCGATGCTCTACGGCGGGCTGGACCTCAAGCTGCTGCGCGGGCGGGCGCCCTGGACCTTCCGTCACCGCCATGCCGACCACGAATCCCTGAAGCCGGCCGCCGAGATGCCGAAGATCGACTACCCCAAGCCCGACGGGGTCGTCAGCTTCGACAAGCTGTCCTCGGTCTACCTCTCCAACACCAACCACGAGGAGGACCAGCCGGTCCATCTGCGGCTCGCGGATACCACGGTGCCGGTCGCGCACAATCTGGCGCTCTACGACGCCCCGGAGCAGCGCTACTGCCCGGCCGGGGTCTACGAGATCCTGTGCGACGAAGACGGCGGCAATCCGCGCCTGCAGATCAGCGCGCAGAACTGCCTGCACTGCAAGACCTGCGATATCAAGGATCCGAAGCAGAACATCACCTGGGTCACCCCCGAGGGCGGCGGCGGCCCCAACTACCCTGGCATGTGAGCGCGCCCCGGGATACGATTTCTGTGCGATTTTTTTTGGCCCATCCGTCGATCGGCCCTATATCTGCCAAATGTGACTGGCGCGTGATGCCCGGTTGATGCCGCGCCGGGCCCGCCGGGGGCCCGCCGGGGCCGGTTTCCCGGCCGATCAATGGGCCGTTGTGGTGCCCTGGCACCATCGGGTATTCTACCGTCAGCTAACGATGGAGGGCGATTTGGCCTTGTCGAGAAACCGGTGGATACCGGGGCGCCTTGCCGCGCGGGGCGCGGTGGCCGTGGTGGTCTCTGCGCTTGCCGCAGCCTGCGCGAGCCAGCCGCAGTCGTCGGCGGTCCGGTCTGCCGGCTTCGTGTCGATCCAACTGGCCGCCGCCGACAACGGCCGCGGCGTGCAGCCGGTCGCCGCCTCGCCTTACGGCGACTTCCTGGCCGGGATGCTCGCGAGCCACGAGCGCGATCTTTCCGCCGCAGCCGACTTCATGATGCGGGCCTGGGAGAACGATCCCGAGAATTTCGTGCTCCTGCGCCGCGCCTTCCTGCTGGCGGCGGCCGACGGCCGCCACGCCGAGGCGGTCCGCCTGGCCCGGCGTGTTCTCGAGCAGGCCGCCGAGGACGATAGCTACCCCGAGGCCGTCCTGACCAAGCTGGTGCTGACGATCGACCGCGTCGAACGCGGTGAAATCGATGCCGCGCGGCGTCTGCTCAACACCATGCCAGACCGCCGCCTGGGCAAGTTCCTGCCTCCGATGATCGGAAGCTGGCTGGACCTGGGCGAGGGGGATATCGGCGCCGCGCTGGCGACGATCGCGCCCTTGGCGGAAGCCGAAGGACTCGCCGTACTCTACAATCTGCAGACCGCGCTGCTGAACGACGTGGCCGGCCGGCCGGTCGAGGCGGAGTCCGCCTACCGGGCCGTTGTCGAAGGCATGGAGAAACCGTCGCTGCGGACCACTTGGCTGATCGGGAATTTCTTCGAGCGCCAGGGCAATGCCGAGACGGCAGTGGACTTTTACCAACGGTTCGAGGATGCCGGACCGGGATCGGCCCTGTTCGATACCGCCTTGGAGCGGCTGGCCGCCGGCACCCGGCCGGAGCCCTCGGTCTCTGATTTCAAGGCCGGAATCGCCGAGGCCCTGTTCAACCTGGCCATCCTGCTCAGCCAGGAGCGGGCGCAGGAGCAGGCCCTGCTCCAGATCCATCTGGCGCTCAGGCTCAACCCCCGGTTCCAGCAGGCGCGGGTCCTCTTGGGCGAGATCATGGAGCGGCAGAAGCGGGAGGGCGAGGCTATCGCCGCCTACCGCAGCGTCGATCCCGCCTCGCCGTTTGCCTGGATGGCCCGGTTGCGCATCGCCGAGGGGCTCGAGCGCCAGGGCCGAGCGGACGAGGCGATCAGCGAGCTGGAGGCGCTGGCCGCCGAGCGGCCAGGGGATTTCGAACCGCTGTTCCGGGTCGGCAACATGCTGAGGGCCCAGGAACGCTTCCTCGAGGCGGTCGACGCCTACGACCGGGCGTTCGAGCGGCTCGGCGAGTCGGCCGCGCACTGGAGCATGTATTACTTCCGCGGCATTGCCCTCGAGCGGTCGGGCCAGTGGGAGCGGGCCGAGCCGGACTTGCTGAAGGCCCTCGACCTGCAACCCGATCATCCCTATGTGATGAACTACCTGGCCTACTCCTGGGTCGAGCAGGAGACCAACCTGGAGCAGGCCGAAGCGATGCTGGTCCGGGCGGTCCAACTCAGGAAAGACGACGGCTTTATCGTGGACAGCCTGGGGTGGGTTTACTATCGCTTGGGGGAATACGACAAGGCGGTGGTTCGGCTCGAGCGGGCCGTGGAGCTGCAGCCGCAGGATCCGGTGATCAACGACCACCTGGGCGATGTTTATTGGAAGGTCGGCCGCCGTCAGGAGGCGCGGTTCCAATGGCGCCGCGCGCTCAACCTCGAGCCGGAGGCCGATACCGTTCCGGTCATCGAGACCAAGATCGAGAGCGGCCTGGATCAGAAGCCCAAGGATATCTGATACCTTTGGTCCTGGGCGCCGGCCCGTGGCGAAGGCGTCTTCCGAGGTGATACCTTTGGTATGAGCCGATACGCCTGGGCCAAGATCAATCTCTACCTGGAAGTGACCGGCCGGCGTGCCGACGGCTATCACGAGCTCGAAAGCCTGATCGTCTTCGCCGGATTGGGCGACCGCCTGGACTTTCGGCCCGCCGAAACCCTCGAGGTTGGTGTCACTGGTCCCTGTGCAGGCGGGGTGCCGGCCGGCGCCGACAACCTGGTGGCGCGGGCCGCCCGGGCCCTGGCCGACCACGCGGGCGTGGCGCCCGAGGCGCGGATCGATCTGGACAAGCGGATTCCGGTAGCCGCGGGTGTCGGCGGCGGATCGGCCGATGCGGCCGCCGCCCTGGAAGGTCTGGCGGCGCTGTGGGGGCTTTCGCCGGCGCCGGGCGATCTAATGCGGATCGCGGCGGAGCTTGGGGCCGATGTCCCCGTCTGCCTGTTCGGCCGGCCCGCCCTGGTGCGCGGCTTCGGCGAGATGGTCGAACGCGCGCCGCCCTTGCCCGCGGGCTGGCTGGTGCTGGTCAACCCGGGCCTGCCCCTGGCGACGCGGCGCGTCTTCGAGGCGCGGACCGGCGCCTTTTCCCCCCCGCGGCCCTGGACCACCTTGGCGAACGACGTCCGGGAGCTGGCCGAGCGCTTGGCCGAGCGATCCAACGATCTGGAACCGGCGGCCTTGCGGCTGGCGCCCGGGATAGGCCGGGTGCTGGAGCGGCTCGGCGCGGCGCCGGGGGCGCTGCTCGCCCGCATGTCCGGCAGCGGTGCGACCTGCTTCGCACTCTTCGCCACGGCGACGGAAGCGCACAGAGCCGCTGCGGCCATCGGCAGGGAGCATCCGAACTGGTGGCGCGCCGCGGCGCCGATCCTGCACGGCAAGCTCGCCGGTCATTGGCGCGACTGAACGACCAGCCGAAGCCGGGTAGGCCGGCGCGCGGGACGGTCCTTGCCGGCCAGACCCGTCCGAGGCCGTCCGAAGCCGTTGTCAAGGCCCTCGCCCTTCGCTATAAGCCGCCCGCGCCCCGACTGTCGGCGCGGTCATGAACGCAACCTCCGAGGACATGTCACTGGGTCGCCGAATCCTGGTCCGATGGGTCGATCTGGTGCGCCGGTCGGCCCTTTGGGTGCTGCTGCTCTCGATCCTGACGAGCGCCGGCGCGCTCGGCTATGCGGTCGGCCACCTCGGCATCAACACCTCGACCAAGGAAATGCTGTCCGAAGACCTTCCGTTCCGCCGGAACGATCGGGCGATGGACCAGGCGTTCCCCCAGCTGGAACACCAAATCCTAGTCGTGGTCGAGGCCGCCAGCGCCGAGCAGGCCGAGGCCGCGGCGGCCAGGATCGCCGAGGGCTTGACCGCGCGGCCCGAGCGGTTCCGCAGCGTGTTCTATCCCGAAGGCGACCCCTTCTTCCGGCGCAACGGCTTGGTCTACCTGGATCTCGAAGAGCTGGAATCGCTCGGCGATCGTTTGGCCGCGGCGCAGCCGATGCTGGCGGTCTTGAAGGAGGACATGTCCCTGCGCGGCCTGGCCGGGGTGCTCGAGCTCGCGGCCGAGGAGGCCGAGAGCACGGCGGCCGCGGATCTGGTGCCCGCGCTCGAGGCCATGGCCGAGACCGTGGAAGCCCTGGCCGACGGACGGCCGGCCGCGCTGTCCTGGCAGGCGTTGCTCGCCGCCGGCGGGTCCGGGCCCGAGACCCGGCGGCGCTTCGTCACCGTGCGGCCCGTGCTCGACTACGGGTCGCTGGAACCGGCGGCCCCGGCGATCGCCGGAATTCGCGCCCTGGCGGACACTCTCGGCCTGGCCGGGAACGGCGACGTGCGCGTGCGCATCACGGGTCAGTCGGTCATGCTGCAGGACGAACTGAAGAGCGTACGCGAGGGCATCGGCCTGGTCGGACTGCTGTCATTCGTCCTGGTCGCGACCCTGCTGACCATCGGCCTGCGCTCATTCCGCCTGGTCGCCGCCACGCTGACCGCGCTGGTCGCCGGTCTCGCCTGGACCGCCTTCTTCGCCGCGGCGGTGGTCGGCCAGTTGAACCTGATTTCGGTTGCCTTCGCCGTGCTTTTCATCGGACTGAGCGTGGATTTCGGCATTCATTTCGCCCTGCGTGTCGAGGAGGAGATCGGTCGCGGCGCGGATCTGGGCGAGGCCCTGCGGGGTGCGGCAGGCGGCGTGGGCGGGCCGCTCACCCTGACCGCCGTGGCCGCGGCGATCGGCTTCCTGTCGTTCCTGCCGACCACCTACCGCGGGCTTTCCGAGCTCGGCCTGATTTCCGGTTCCGGCATGTTCATCGCGCTATTCGCCAATCTGACGGTGCTGCCCGCGGTGCTTGCGCTGATGCCGCCGGCAGGCGGGCCCGTCGCTGCGCCACTCAGGCTGAGCCGTGCCGTCCAGGGCCTGATCGAAAGCCGCGCGCGGGCCATCGCCTGGGCCGGGTTGGCGCTCGGCCTCCTGGCCATTCCGGCGCTCTTCTTTGCCCGTTTCGACGACGATCCGCTCAACCTACGCGACCCCGAGAGCGCCTCCGTCGCGACCCTGCTCGACATCATCGAGGACCCGCGCGTCCAGCCCTACGACGCGACCGTCCTGACCGAAAGCCTGGAGGCGGCCGCCGAGCAGGCGGCAAGGCTCGCCGCCCTGCCGGAGGTCGAGCGCGCCGTGACCCTGCTCGACTACGTTCCGGGCGACCAGGACGACAAGCTGGCGATCATCGAGGAGACGGCCTTTTTCCTGACCCCGCTCTGGCACTCCGGGGCCGGGGCCGCGCCGCCCGGGCCGGAAGACCGGCACCGCGCCTTCGAGGCCCTGAAGGCCACGGCCGCGGCGATCGGCGAAGGTCCGGCCGCGGCCGCGGCCGCGCGGTTTGCGGCCGCGCTCGCCCGTCTGGACGGCTCGGCGCCGGTCCTCGAGGCACTGGAGCGCGCCCTGCTCGGCCATCTGCCCGGCCGGCTGGACGCCTTGGCCGAGGCGCTGCAGGCCGGACCGGTCGAACGCGCGGACCTGCCCGCCGACCTGGTCGCGCGCAAGCTGGCCGCCGACGGGCGCAGCACGGTCGAAGTCACGCCGGCCGCCGACCTGCGCGCGCGCGCGCAGCGACAGCGCTTCGTCGACGCGGTCCAGCAGGTCGCACCGGACGCGACGGGCGCGCCGATCATCATCACCGAGGCCGGCCGTGCGGTGGTCGAGGCCTTCTTTCAGGCGGCCGGCACGGCGGTCCTGCTGATCACGCTGCTGCTCGTCGCCCTGCTGCGCAGCGTGCGCGACAGCCTGCTGGTCATGGCGCCGTTGGGCCTGGCCGCCGTTCTGACGGTGGCCGCCACGGTCGTCTTCGACCTGCCGTTCAACTTCGCCAACGTGATCGTCCTGCCGCTCCTGTTCGGGCTGGGGGTGGCGGGTGGCATCCACATGGTGGCGCGCAATCGTGCCGAGGCGGCCGCCCGGCTGATGCACACCTCCACGTCCCGGGCGGTGCTGTTCTCCGCGCTGACCACGATCGGCTCGTTCTGCGCCTTGGCGCTGTCCAGCCATCCCGGCACGGCCAGCATGGGCAAGCTGCTGACCATCGCCATCGGCCTCTCCATGCTGACCAGCCTGATCGTGCTGCCGGCCCTGCTTAGGCTCGCCCACCGGTCCGGGACGTCGAGCGGCTAGATCCCGGCGCGGCCGTCGGCCGCGCTTAGGGTCTGGAACGGAATTATCGATGCGTTTGGTCGCGGCGCAATCGGCCCGCTGTTAGGAGCGAGGAGGAAGGACATGCCGGGCATATTCGACGACGAGCGACGCGGCAGCGGGCCGATTGCGCCCGATCCCCGCGGGACGGGGCTAATTACCGCCAAACGTATCGATAATTCCGTTCCAGACCCTTACCAGGAGAGCACCAGGTTGCCGTCCTCGACCCGGTAGCCTTCCAGGCGCCGGAGGAAGCTCATGCCGAGCAGTGACATCCCCATGGGGGCCTGGCTGACGATAGCCTCGACGCGATCGACCTCCATTTGGCCGATGCGCACCTCGTCCAGGGTGACCGGGGCGACCCGCGTGGTGCCGTTGGCGGTCTGGACGACGCCGTTGTAGTCGAGGCTGTCGGGTTCCAGGCCGATGCGTTCGGCGTCGTCGGCGCTGAGCGCGATCAGGCTCGCCCCGGTATCGACCAGGAAACGGATCTCGGCGCCGCCGACGTCGGCGGTGACGTAGTAGTGGCCGCCCTGCCCCGGGCGCAGCACCATCTCATTGGCCGGGGCCGGGGCCGGGGCCGGCGTGCGCGGCGCCGCCGATTGCCGCTCGCTCTGGGGCGGGGTCCTCGTGCGGACCTCCTGCCGCCGGTCGTCGCCTCCCGTGCCCTTGAGCAGGATGGCCACGCCCATGACGGCCAGGAGGACGAAGAGCAGGTTCCGGACTGTGTGTACCATGGGCAGCATCCCCTTCTCAGAGGCCCCTTTCGGAGCCGTCGGCCGAGACCGTCGGCAGGATCGTGCCGGGGGCCGAGTTTCGGGCATCCTGCCCGCCCTAACATTTTCCGGATCATTCGCTAAGGTTTCGCTAACCGGTGGGATGCAACCGAATCCAGGGGGCATGACCCCTAGATGCGCCCGCCGTCCGAGGGCTCGGGGATCACGATCCACTTCCGTTGCAGCGGCCGGTCAGGGGCGCTATTTTGCGCCATCCCCGGACGCGGATGGGGCGTAGCCAAGTGGTAAGGCACCGGTTTTTGGTACCGGCATTCGCAGGTTCGATCCCTGCCGCCCCAGCCAACCCGGGAGAGATCCCGAAGTTCAAAGCGCCGGCGAAGCCGTCTTCACGATCGGCCTGATCCCTAACCTGCTGCTCGACGAGCGCACGGGGCCGCCATTTCCTTGGCGCCGCGGCGCGGTCGCTCGGGAGCGTGTGCGGGCGCTTGCCGGACTGCCGCCGCCGCAAGCGAGCGAGCATCTTTGCGAGGCTCACCGAGAGTCTGACGAGCTCGGAAAAGCGATGCTTCGGATAGACCTCTTCGAAGGTCTGCTCTGGCTCGGGGGGCCGTTTCATGGATAGAGCCTCCACGGTGAAACCCTCTCTTCGACCGCGGCCAATATCCCACGTTCGTCCTGCGCCGTTTGTAGGGTTTGTCACTTTGGGCCGACAAATTGCACCCCTGGGCCTCGCTCATGCGGCGCGCGCGGCGCCACCGGCGCCACGCCCCGGCCGAGTCTCGATGGTTGGTCCGGGTCTTCTTGCCCGTTGCTTGGGCTCGTTCCGATCTTTCGCTTTCCCCGGGCCGGGATGCCCACTTCGCGATCGCGCCCGCGGCGGCCACCGACCGCTCGCCGGTGCGGGCCTTCAAGACCTGGCTGCTGGAGGAGGCCTGCGAACGGACAGGGTCTTCGGCAAAAGGACTGCGGCGGCGGCCCGGGGTGGGCCGCCGCCGCGGTGGGCACGACGACGAGGATTCGTGCTAAGGCGAACTGGGCGCTTGGGTGGCCCGGCTGGCGATCTGGGTCGGCTTGTCCTGATCCAGATAGAAGATGTGCCGGCCGATCTGGCCGTTCCGCTTGAACACCCGTCCCCAAGAGGGTGAGACGTAGTCAGCGTGATACCACAGGGCGCCGTCCGTCGGGTCGGTGGAGCGGCCCCAGTACACGGCTTCGGCCATGGCCTTGGTGGAGGCCCACTTCCTGTTGTTCCGCGGCCGGTCGCTCAGTCCGTCGCACCACCAGGAGAACTGGCAGCGATGCCGTTTCCGATAACCGCCCTGCCGGATCACCTTGCAGGCCGTTTCGGGAAAGCGCGGGTCGGAGACGCGGTTCAGCACGACGTGGGCAACCGCGATCTGACCCTCGTCCGGCTCGTTCCGGGCCTCGAAGTAGATGTTGAGCGCCAGACAGTTGACCTCTTCCGCGAGATCGGCGGTGGACAGCCCCAGCGGGGCCATCCGGGCCGTGACGCCGGCTTGGCTCGGCTGCGGCATCGGTGGCTCGGCCAGGAAATCGGCCTCGGTCAAGGCCGCCGAGACGCTGTCCGCAGCGCTCTTGTCCGGGCGCGGGAAGCGCGGTTCGATCAAGAAGGGCGATTCCGTCAGGCTCAGTCCGGCCATGGCCTTGCCGGGTCGGACATCGCCTGCCGCGGGAGTGGCCGATTTGCCCGAACCGCCCGACACGGCCGCCATCTGGGCGCCGGCCGGGCGGTTCGTTTCATTTCCCAGGGTGGTTCCCTGGATGGCCAGGGTAAGGACCGCGGCGCAGGCCGCAAGCGTATTCCGGAAACTCACCGATCTACCGTCGTTGGCTGACATATTTCCCCCAATCAGCTTTCGGGTAAATGACTCTGTTACAGGCCTACCTGACTGAACTGTGCTGCCGCGGTCCTTCGACCCTTCCCCCAGCCAGTCGAACTGATGCTAATTCTACAAATAACCTTCGGAACTGTCAAGTAATAAAATAATTTATTGCAGATATGATTGACAACAAATTAATACACGATTATTACATAAAAGTTGTCCTAGACAATGTTTGTGGTGTTATAGAATGTTAATTCAGTATTAACCAAATATTATAAGACTTATCATTACCGGTAAAGAGGTATCAATTATATTCTTGTTCACATTTCGAGTCTTTGCTTGAACTCGTCTGTACTTCGGTGGGTGGGGTTCGCGCGCAAATCGAATCGGCCGTTCCGGGCTCCGGGCCGGCAAGGGAACAGGGCCGTCTTGTCCAGGAGTCCCCCCGTGCCGCATCGAGGCCACGCGCCGGGCAGGGCGGCTAACAGAAATTTAACAGGCTGCTTCTAGCGTCGAACTCCGCCTGCGCACGCTGGTCCGTGCGGGCTCCCCCGAGCGACCGTTTCGCGAAATCCACCGTCAAGAGGTATCCGGACATGGAAGAGGCCGTGCAAATCGATCAGCCGGAGAGCTTCATCGATCTGAGCCGGCCATCGGCGGAATTCGACCTCGCCAAATGGATGATGGCGGTCAAGCGCACGCACGCCAAAGGGTATTTCGGCCAGATGTTCGACGTCCGGAAGGTCAAGCGCGGCCCCGGCAACATTATCGCGCTGGAGTACTATATCTTCAGGCTCTACGACGACTCGCTTTTCGACCACAAGGCCAAGCTGGAGTTCTGCGGCGAGGCGGGGCGGCCGTCGGTCTATACGATGTGCAACGACCGAGCCTGGGCCGACATCGAGCAGGACAAGCTGGCCAGCGCCGACCTCTTGGCCGGGCAGGACTTCCCTATGCCCGAGACCTTCGCGCTGTTCCATTCCTACCGTTCGGCCGATGGCCTGCGCAGCCTGGCTAATCCGTCGGACTGCGCGGACTATCTGCGAAACGGCGCGCCCTACCCCTTCTTCGGCAAGCCGCTGGATGCCTGCGAGAGCGTCGGCGTGGTCTCCGTCCAGGGCTATGACGCCGCCGCGGACTGCCTGGCACTCAAGAGCGGGCGCCAGGTGCCGGTCGACGATTTCGTGGAAAAGGTCGGGCATTTCCAAAGCGGCGGGTACATCTTCCAGAAACGCCTGGAACCCAGCTCGGCGATGGCGGCGCTGGTCGGCGACCGGCTCTCCTCGGTACGCCTCATGGTGCAGTTGAAGGAAAGCGGCCCCGAGCTGTTCCGTCCGGTCTGGAAGATCCCGGTCGGCGACAACGTGGCCGACAACGTCTGGCGGGACGGCAACCTGTTGGCCGCCATAGATCCTGCGACCGGTGCGGCTAAGCGGGTCATCATCGGCCTCGGGCCCGACGAGGTCGAGGTCGAGAGTCATCCCGACACCGGCGAAAGGCTCGCGGGCGCTGTCATACCGGAGTGGCGGGCCATGACCGAGCTCTGCCTGGAGGCGGCGCAACATTTTCCCGGGCTGCGCCTTCAGGCCTGGGACGTCGCCGCCACCTCCAGGGGCCCGGTGATCCTGGAGATCAACGGCGCCGGCGACCTCTCGATGACCCAGCGCGCCGAGGGCCGGGGCGTCCTGAACACCGAGTTCCTCAGGTTCCTCGGCGCCTGCCGCGACGCGAAGCAGGCGGCCGGCGTGGAGTAAAGCGCGGCGCCGAAGCCCGCCGGCGCCGGCGTTGCCGAAGGCAGCCTTGCATCGGCCGCCCAGCAGGCTCCCGCCCCCCGCCTGATGTCCCCTTCGCTGGAAACAAGATCCGTTTGACTCGTTTCCATAATTGGATAATTATCAAATTATGGAAACGAGTGACGCCTTGCAGGCGCTTGGCGCGTTGGCCCAGGAGACTCGCCTGGAGGTCTTCAGGCTCCTGGTACGGACCGGGCCGCTCGGATTGCCGGCCGGCACGATCGCCGAGCGGATCGGGGTCCCACCGGCCACCCTGTCGTTCCACTTGAAGGAGCTTGAGCGCGCCCGCCTGCTGAGCGCGCGGCGCGAGAGCCGGCAGATCTACTACGCGCCGGATGTCGAGGGCATGCGGGGCCTGCTCGCCTTCCTGACCGAGGACTGCTGCGGCGGGCACCCGGAGATCTGCGCGCCGCTTGCGGCCGCGGGCCGTCCGGTCCAGGGCAAGGCGCCATGAGTACGAAGACTTGCAACGTCCTGTTCCTCTGCACCGGCAACTCCTGCCGCAGCATCCTGGCCGAATGCATCCTGAACCGCTTGGGCGAAGGCCGCTTCCGGGGCTTCTCGGCCGGCAGCCATCCGGCCGGTGCGGTCCATCCCCGGGCGCTCGCCCTGCTCGTTCGATGCGGCCATCCGACCGGCGGCCTGCGCTCCAAGGACTGGGGCGAGTTCGCGGCCGAGGGCGCGCCGGTCATGGACGCGGTCATAACGGTCTGCGACAACGCGGCCGGGGAAGTCTGCCCGATTTGGCCCGGCCGGCCGGCGAGCGCCCATTGGGGATTCCCCGACCCGGCCGCCTTCCGGGGTGGCGAGGCCGAGACCGAGGCCTTGTTCGCCGAAGTCTACGCCCGGATCGAAGAGCGGATCTCGCGTTTCGTGAACTCGTTGCCAGGGGCGCCCGGCCGGCCCGGCCTGCAGAGACGGTTGGAAGACTTCGGCAAATCCGCAACGGAGACAGGTACATGACGATGACCGCCAAGGCAGACGAGAAGGTGGACAAGGCAAAGGCGATGGGCCTGTTCGAGCGCTATCTGACGCTCTGGGTAGCGCTGTGCATCGTCGCCGGGATCGCGCTCGGCCATGTCTGGCCCGGGCTGTTCCAGGGGATCGCCAAGCTGGAGCTCGCCCGGGTCAACCTGCCCGTCGCGGCGCTGATCTGGCTGATGATCGTTCCCATGCTGCTCAAGGTCGACTTCGCGGCGATGGGGCAGGTGCGCGAACACTGGAAGGGGATCGGCGTCACCCTGTTCATCAACTGGGCGGTCAAGCCGTTCTCCATGGCCGCGCTGGCATGGCTCTTCGTCGGCTACCTCTTCGCGCCGTTCCTGCCGGCCGGGCAGATCACCTCCTACATCGCCGGGCTGATCATCTTGGCGGCGGCGCCTTGCACGGCCATGGTCTTCGTCTGGAGCCACCTGTCCGACGGCGAGCCGCACTTCACGCTCAGCCAGGTCGCCCTCAACGACACCATCATGGTCTTCGCCTTCGCGCCCATCGTGGGTCTTCTGCTGGGTTTGTCCTCGATCACCGTGCCCTGGGAGACCTTGCTGCTTTCGGTGGTGCTTTACATTGTCGTTCCCGTGATCGTCGCGCAGCTCTGGCGCCGGGTCCTGCTCGGGCGCGGCGGGGACGCGGCCTTGCAGAGGGCGCTAAAGGCCCTGCATCCCTTGTCCCTCGGCGCGCTGCTGGCGACCCTCGTGCTGCTGTTCGGGTTCCAGGGCGAGCAGATCATTGCCCAGCCGTTGGTCATCCTGCTGCTCGCCGTACCCATCCTGGTCCAGGTCTACTTCAATTCGGGCCTGGCCTACCTGCTCAACAGGACCTTCGGCGTCGCCCACTGCGTGGCCGGGCCCTCGGCGCTGATCGGCGCGAGCAATTTCTTCGAGCTCGCCGTGGCGACGGCGATCAGCCTGTTCGGCTTCCAGTCGGGCGCGGCGCTCGCGACCGTCGTGGGCGTGCTGATCGAGGTGCCGGTAATGCTGTCGGTGGTCCGCATCGTCGGCGCGACGCGCGGCTGGTACGAGCGGGCGCCCGCCGTGGCGCGGGCGGGCAGGGCCGCGGCGCCGTGACAGCCTGCCGGGGCATGAAAAGCGGCCCCGACAAACCGAACCGGCCGCCGCCGCGGTGAGCGGCGAAACGACCGGCTGGTAAGCCCGCTGCCGGCTGTGGCGGCGGGACGCCGGGTTTCCTACCGGGCGAACTCGATCTCGACGCGGCGGTTGCGCTGCTCGCGCCGACCGTCGGGGGTTTGCACCGGCGGCCGGTCCTCGCCGTAGCTGGCCGAGACGACCTTGGATTTCTCGATCCCGCTGCCGAGCAGGTACGACACCACGGCATCGACCCGCTGCTTCGCCAGATCCGCGTTATAGGCGCTGCTCCCGGCGCGATCAGTATAGCCGCTGCTGACGATCCGGGAGAACTTCGCCGTCCCGGCGTTGCGCACGACCTCGGCCAGGACGGCCTTCGCCTCGGGTGTCAGTTCGGCCTTGTCGAACTCGAAGAACACGGCGTATGGCCCCGGCACGGCAGGCTCGGTTACCGCCTCCGCCACGGTCTTCGCCGGCACGTTTTCGAGCTCGGCGATCGCGTCGATGAACCCGCCGCGGCAGGCGGCGATGTCCGCCGGCTGTAAGTTCTCTTCCTGCTCCTGCATCCAGCAGTCGAACATGACCTGGGCCTTGGCGGCCTCCGCCGGCTTGTCCGCGGCGGCGGGGCCGTCCAGCGCGGCCGTCAGGCGCCGGCGGGCCGTCGTCAGTTCGCCCGCCTTGTCCCCGGGCAGGGCGCGCCGGTCGATGTCCTCGGGCGCGACCGCCTGGCCGCTTCCGGCGCGCAGGGCACGCTCGGCGAAGGTGTCGGAATCACGGTAGTCGCCCTCGCCGTACTCGGAGCTCGAGAGCTCGAGATAGCCCTGGTAGAGGTTCTTGTCGAAAGCCGTACCCTGGGGCGTCAGGCCCTGGGCCTGCTCGAGCTGCGTACCGCAACCGGCGAGGAGCAGAATGCCCACGCAGGGCAGGGTCAGTTTGCTAAGTCCGTTCATATCGCTCTCCTGTTTCTTGGGAAGATTGAATCGCCTGCAATCTCGTTTTTGGATCCCATCTCGGGGCCCTTGATCACTCGGCGGCGGCCCCTAGCATCTCCAAGGACTGGGTCTTGGCGATGTGCACCGTTCGTTGCGGATAGGGGATGGATATGCCCTCGGCATCGAACTGCTCCTTCAGACCCTTGGTCAGGTCGAACTTCAGCGGCCAGTAGTCGCCGGAGTTGCACCAGACGCGAACGGTCAGGTTGACCGAATTGTCGGCAAGCTCGGCCACGGCGACCATCGGCTCGGGATCGGCGAGGACACGCCGATCGGCGCCGACCAAGCCGCGAATCGCGGCCATGGCCGCATCAATGTCGTCCTCGTAGCTGATGCCCATCGTGAGGTCGACCCGGCGGGTCGCGTGGTGGCTGTAGTTCTTTACCGCCGTATTCCATACCTGGCTGTTCGGGACGATGATCTGGACGTTGTCGGGCGTGCCGAGCTCGGTCACGAAGAGCGTGATCGCCTTTACGGTCCCGGCCAGGCCCCCGGCCTCGATGTAGTCGCCGACCCTGAACGGGCGGAAAAGAAGCAGCATGACGCCCGCGGCGACGTTGCTGAGCGTGCCCTGGAGGGCCAGGC
>JAOUCL010000318.1 GCA_029859805.1 Rhodospirillales bacterium
CTGCTGCATCAGCGTTCGCGCGCCGGTCGACGGCTGCGTCCTCAGGCTGGTGCAGGAGAGCGAGGCGGTCATCGCCGCCGGCGCGCCGCTGGTCGAGATCGGCGATCCACGCGATCTGGAGGTCGTCGTCGACCTGCTGTCGCGGGACGCGGTGCGGATCCGCGAGGGCGCCGAGGTGGCGATCGACGAGTGGGGCGGGGAGGCCGCGGTGAAGGGCCGCGTCCGGCGCATAGAACCCACCGGGTTCACCAAGGTCTCGGCGCTCGGCATCGAGGAGCAACGCGTCAACGTCATCATCGACTTCACCGATCCGCCCGCGCGCTGGCAGTCGCTGGGCCACGGCTACCGGGTCGAGGCCCACATCGTTGTCTGGCAAAGCGAGGACGCCCTCAAGGTGCCGGTAAGCGCGCTGTTCCGCTACGGGGAGGACTGGGCGGTCTTCGTCCTGACCGAGGGGAGGGCACGCTTGCGCCGCGTCGTCGTCGGCCACCGCAACAGCCTCGCGGCGGAGGTTCTGGACGGCCTCGAGGAGGGTGAGCGCGTGGTGCTCTACCCCAGCGACCGGGTCTCCGACGGGGTGACGGTCACGGCGCGGCCACCGGGATGACCGGGTCCGCCCGTCCGCTCGCCCAACGTCCCTGGAATCAATGCAAGGCCGAATCGACATCAGCAAGTGGGATACAATGGAACAGGCCCAACATCGTCTCACCGTAAACGCCCGCGGGCAGGGTCTCTACGAAGTCACCGGCGAGATCGCCGCCTGGCTGTCCGGGCAGCCGATACGCGATGGGCTCCTCACCGTCTTCGTCCGGCACACCTCGGCCTCGCTCCTTATCCAAGAGAACGCTGATCAGGACGTGCAGCGGGATATCGAAAGCTTCTTCGCAAAGCTCGTGCCCGAAGATCCCCGGCTCTACCGCCACAATTCCGAGGGGCCGGACGACATGCCCGCCCACATCAAGGGTGCGCTGACCCAGACGCAGCTCAGCATCCCGGTCGGCGCAGGGCGCATGCTGCTCGGCACTTGGCAGGGTATCTACCTCTTCGAGCACCGCAGGGCGCCGCACCGGCGTGAGGTCGTCCTGCACCTGATCGGACAATGATTTATACGTCCCAACCGTGCCCCTGAGGGATCTCGCGCCTAACCTTCCAGCAGGTCGACGATCGGGGCGCCGCCGTGGATCCGGGCGATCGCCTCGGCGCGTTTGACGCCACGTTCTCCAAGGCGCCGATGAAGAACGACAGATGGCACAGCTTGTCGTTGACGCTCCGCTCCGGGTTACCGTCGACGGCCTGGATCCCCAAGACGTCTCTGCCGCACACGTTGATCAGTGGCCCGGCCGACATTGGTCAGCTGCCTGACGCGGTCCTGAGGGATTGCCTCCCAAGCCCGGGACTCCGCACAGAGCTAGGTGAAATATAATATTAACAAAGGCGCTGCAGGTTAGGTCCGACCCGCACCGGGTCCATGCTGTTCGCGCCCCTTGGCTGCGAGTGATGCGGCGGTCGAGTGAGCGGCCGTCGACCGCTAACGTGCGCATTCATGGGCGCGGGCAATCAGAGCTTCTTGCCTGATCTGCCACGCCCGACAAGTCTGGGAGACGGTCCTTGCTCAGGTGCAAACGAGCTCGATACGCCGTTCCTCGGACCCTCATTCGAGGATTGTCGGCCGCACTGCTGCTTGCGCCGCTTTCGGCGGCAGCGGCCGGGTCTTGCCTTGATGGAAACCTCTTGCTTGGTCGCACGCCAGTCGAGGCCGAAGTGCTGAATGCCGAACGGTTGACGGACAATGTTGCCGGGTTGGACGGCGATGATTGGCGTAGCGACGTCGTGGCTATCGGCCTCGGTCGGTCCAGCCTGACCTTCGAGTTCGAAGACGCCGTAGCATTGCGCGGACTGATCGTGCAGGGGGCTTCGGAGCAAGGCTATGATGTTCTCACTTCGTTCGATGGCCGGATTTGGTCGGAGCTGTGGCAGTTCGCTGCGCCGCAGGCCCCCGGGCTCGCAACCTATCGAGCGGTGGTGGGTATGCGCAATGCACAGTTCCTGCGCGTCCAGAGCGTCACGCCGGAGGGTGGACTTGTTGTCGCCGAAGTGGCGGCATATTGCGTACCGCCTGACCGGTGGCCGGCGCTGCTGCGAGTGGAGGGCAAACCCGATAGCGACCTGGTAACCCCCCGTCTGCATTACCGCTACGGCATCGTCAGCCACAAACTCACGCTGGGCCTGCTCGGATTGACGGCATTCATGGCACTTATCCTGGCCCGCTCCCGTCGGCAGGCGATTTCGCCCAGTGCCCTTGGACTCCTCATCGTTTTGTACGGTCCCGGGTTGGCGGTGATTTTCGCGGTCGTGATGAAACGCGCCCTGGCAATCGAATCCGGCCTGCAACTGGGCGCCACACTCGCAGCGGTGGCAAGCGCGCTGCTGCTCCTTGTGCTTGCCAGGCGGACCAAGGAGCAGGGCTCGACGAGCGCCGGAGACGCGGCCGGGCACATCTTTGCGCTCAACGGCGGTTTGGCAGCGCTCTACGCCGCCGCCGTCACGTGGCTTCATGCCCCCCACGCCTTCGCGGACCCTTTGAGCCTGGGCCTCTATGCGCTCGGGCCGATCGTAGTACTCGCCTGCCACAAGCTCTTTCGCCAAAGAGGACGCTGGCTTTCCGTTGCCGTCCCGTCATCGTGCCTGGTATTGGCGGGCTTCATGGCGATGACGAACTTTGGCGGGTATTTCCAGTGGCGCGCCGTGGTGGCGGGATGGGAGGCCGACGCCGAGCGACTGTCGATCAACGAATGGCGCGGGGTGCTGTTTCACGACCAGTTCCACTACTACATGGGCTCGAAATACGCCGCCGAGATCTCTTATGACATGCTCTATCACTGCGCCGCGGTTGCCGAGCTGGAAAATGGCCGTGGCGATGTGGTGGCACGGTGGTCCGTGCGAGACCTGAGCATAAACGAACTTCAGCCGGGCTCGGTCTTCCTCGACCGGGCCGAAGCCTGCCGCGAGCGCTTCACAACCGAGCGCTGGGCGGCATTTCGCGCCGATACCGGCTATTTCTTCACGCGCGTGAACCCTGAAGTGGCCAATCGCTACCTCACGGATCACGGTTACAATGCGACACCCTTCTGGACCAGTGTCAACGGTTTCCTGTCCTCGGCGACATCGGCGAGCGACGCCACGCAAACCGGGCTCGCGACTTTGGACATTGCGCTCGCGCTGGCCATCGCGGCGCTGTTGGGCTGGGCCTTCGGCATCGAGACGAGCGCGCTCGCGATTTTCGTCTGGGGCGTCGGCGCCATGTGGGTCTTTACCCACGTGGGGGCGTTTGGCAGCTTCGGGCGCTTCTGGTGGCTCTTTGCCGTGGTTGCCGGGATCTGCCTTATCAAGAAACGATGGCACCTACTCGGCGGCGCGGCCCTTGCGGTGGCGACGCTGTTCCGGGTCTTCCCGTTGTTCTTGTATTTCGGACCCTGCGTCCGCTTCATGTTCGACGTGGCGCGCCGGCGGCGAGTCGACCGGCGCCTCGCGCGGCAGGCGTTCGGGGCCATCATGGCGGCGGTCCTGGGCGTCACGGTGAGTGCGGTCGCGCTCGATGGGTTTGAGGCCTACGACGCTTTCGTCGGCAATGCCCACAAGCACTCCGCGACGCCTCTTTCCAACTACATGGGCCTCAAGACCATCGTCGCATGGAAAGCCGAAACCAAGCTCCTGCAAACGATCGACCCTGACATCGTCGAACCAGCGCAAAGGTGGCGGGCCCTCAGGAAGCAAACTTTCGAGGACCGCCGCTGGTTTCACGCGTTGGCCACTATTCTGCTTATGGGGCTTGCGGCGAGCGCTGCAATGCGCGCGCAGCCGCCGTGGCGTCTTGCGATTATCGGCCTTCTGCCCATGTTCGCCCTGCTGGAACTCACGAACTACTACTACGCCATTCTCATTGTCCTGGCGCCTCTCGCGCTTCGCCGCCCAGCCGATCTGCTCGCCTTCTTCGCGCTCGGACTGGGAAGCCAGGTCATCTTCCTTGTCACCTTTTTCAAGGGCTTCGACGTGACCTACACTGTCGATTCGCTGCTTGTGTTGTGTGGACTCGTCTACTTCGTCTTCAGTGCAAGCCGCCGGCATCGCTCGAGAGGCTCGGTCCAGAATACCCCGGCCCCGGTACTCGCTCTCGGTAGAGACAAGGCTGCCGCGCCAGAGTGGCATTAATCCCTTCGCTCATTCCGCGCCCGCGAGATGCAAGTTTGATCGAGATCATTGTAAGAGAGAAGGGCGCCGCGGATCATTCCTGCGGAAAACAGTCGTAACAGAGCGGGGGCGCAATCGGCAAACGGAAGGAAGGGGCGACGGCCATGCTGACCGCGAGTTACGTGCACGGCGTCAGCATGACGCCGCTCATGGGCGCGACGGTGGGCGCCCTGTTCGACCGGACGGCCGAACGCTGGCCGGACAATACGGCGCTCGTCGTCCGGCACCAGAACGTCCGCTGGACCTATCGCGAGCTGCGGCGCGAGGTCGATGCGCTGGCCGCCGGCCTGCTCGCCGTCGGCTTGGCGCCGGGCGACCGCCTCGGCATCTGGTCGCCCAACAACGCCGAGTGGATCGTCACGCAGTTCGCCACGGCCAAGGCCGGCGTCGTCCTGGTCAACATCAACCCGGCCTACCGCCTGCCCGAGGTCCGCTACGCGCTGACGAAGACCGGTTGCAAGGCGCTGGTCACCGCGGCTGCCTTCAAGACCAGCAACTACATCGAGATGCTGCGCGAGCTGGCGCCGGAGATCGCGGACTGCGCACCGGGCAAGCTGAAGGCCGCGCGTCTGCCGGACCTCAGGGTCGTGGCGTGCCTGAGCGGGGGGCAGGGGCCGGGCATTCTCGACTTCGCCGATCTGCCGGGCATGGCCGGGGCGGACGAGCGGCATCGGCTGGCCGCGCTCGCCGGCGAGCTGCAGTTCGACGACCCGATCAACATCCAGTTCACCAGCGGCACGACAGGCGCCCCCAAGGCGGCGACCCTGACCCACCACAACATCGTCAACAACGCGTTCTTCGTCGGTGAGACCATGGAGCTTAACGAGCGCGACCGGCTGTGCATTCCGGTGCCCATGTACCACTGCTTCGGCATGGTGCTGGGCACGCTCGCCTGCGTTGCCCATGGCGCGGCCATGGTGCTGACCTCGGAGGGCTTCGATCCCCTCGCGGTGCTGGAAAGCGTGGAGGCCGAGCGCTGTACGGCGCTGCACGGCGTGCCGACCATGTTCATTGCCGAGCTCGACCGTCCGGATTTCCATAGGTTCGACCTGTCCTCGCTGCGCACCGGCGTCATCGCCGGGGCGCCTTGTCCGATCGAATTGATGAAACGGCTGATCACCGAGATGCACCTTGCTGAGATCACCATCGCCTACGGCATGACCGAGACCGGTCCGGTCAGTTTCGAGACCTCGGTGCACGATCCGGTCGAGCGCCGTGTGACC
>JAOUCL010000080.1 GCA_029859805.1 Rhodospirillales bacterium
ACTATATCGGCTCGCTCAAGGCGATCGACCCGAATGACGGCTCGATCAAATGGGAGTTCAAGAACAACGCGCCGCTCTGGGGCGGCGTGATGGCGACCGCGGGCGGCCTGGTCTTCACCGGCACGCCGGAGGGCTTCCTGGTGGCCTTGGACGACGAGACCGGCAAGGTGCTGTGGAAATTCCAGACCGGCTCGGGCATCGTCGGCCAGCCGGTCACCTGGGAGATGGACGGCGAGCAGTATCTGGCCGTGGCCTCGGGCTGGGGTGGCGCGGTCCCGCTCTGGGGCGGCGAGGTCGCCAAGAAGGTCAAGTACCTGAACCAGGGCGGCTCGATCTGGACCTTCAAGCTGCCCAAGGGACTTGCCTCCGGCAACTGAGCCACCTGCGGCATGATATCGGGCTGGGCGCCTCGGCCGGGCGCCCAGTCTCCCCTTTGGAGTTGGCTGTCCCCACCCGACCCAAAGGTCGGTGTCGAGGACCTTCGAATATGTTCGAGGCGCAACGGCAGGAGGATTGATCATGCGGATCACGGGAATCTGCTTTGCCGCGTGTCTGGCGGTTCTGGTCGCGAGCACGGCTGGTGCCGAAGAGACGAGTGATCTCAGCTACCAGCGCTTCGCCGAGGACCAGGGACCGGACCATCCGCTCTATTGCATGTACGGCTACTTCGCCTCGAAGACCGGCGATCATGAGACCGCGCATCGGATCTTCAAGCGTTGTATCGAGGGCGCGCGGAACCCGGCTGCTATGATCTACCTTTCGCACTTCTATGAGGAAGGGATAGGCACGGAGCCGGATAAGGCGAAGGCGCGTGAATTGATTCTCCAGGCCGCCGAACAGGGCTATTCCGTGGCCCAGTATCTCCTCGGTTCGGAGCTCCTCGAGGAGGCCGAAAACGAGGACGATCGGAGGCAGGCGCTTGTGTGGCTGAAGCGCGCCGCCGAACAGGGCGACGAAGATGCTCGGGCGTTGCTGGACAGCGAAGGGGAGGTCGGGGGGTGAGCGTGGCCCTGGCCGGCGATGCAGGCGGATCGGCTCGTCTCTTATATTGAGTTCATCCGACGCACGCGGACAGGTCGGGAACGATGACGAGTCGTCTGCTGTAGACCAAGATGACCCGGGCCGCGATGCTCCTTATAGCCTGGCTTGCAGCTTGGCTCCCGCCATCCGCAGCAGCAGCCGAAATGCTCGGCGCCGATGAGCTTGCGCAGCATGTCGACCCTCCCTACGAGCTTGGCGAACGCCTGACCGATGACGGGGTCTGGTCGATCCTGGACCGCAGCGGCGTCGCCGGGGGGTATATCTTCGAGACGCGGCCGCTCGCCCCGCTGCCTGGGTTTTCGGGCGAGCCGATCAACGTCCTCGTCACCCTCGACCGCGACGGCCGCTTCATTGCGGCCGAGATCTTGGAGCAGAACGAGCCGATCTTCATATCCGGCCTCGGCGTGGCGCCGTTCCACGAGTTCGTGCGCCAGTATCGCGGGCTGTCGATTACGGACTCGATCATGGTGGGGGTGCCCTATGGCGGGGCGAACAAGGCGAGTTCGGCTCATGTGTATCTCGACGGAGTGACCAAGGCGACCGCCTCGGTCCGCATTGCCCACGAGTCGATCTTGGCCGCGACCCTGAAGGTCGCGCGGGAGCGGATGCAGGGCTTGGCCGCCGCGGCGCCCGCCTATCCCGATCCCGAATACGAGGAAACGCTCGACTGGCAGGACCTGGTCGATCAGGGCTTGGCGCAGCGGCGGTTGATCACCAATGCCGAGGTCGAGAAGGTCTTCGCCGGAACCCTCTGGGAGGATGACGACCCGGAGGCCCGCGACGATCCGAATGGCCATTATCTCGACCTCTGGATCGTCGATATCGGCCCGCCGAGTATCGCTCGTGCCGTGCTGGATGCCGAGACCATGCAGGCCCGCGAAGATTTCCTGACGATTTCGGGCCACGACGAGCCGATCCTGCTGATCGCCGATGGGCGGGGCGGCCTCGTCTCGGAGGATTTCGTCCGCAATACGAGCCCCGATCTGATCTTCGCGGAACAAGACGGATTTCCGGTGGCCCTGCGCGATGCCGATTTGGATGTCGGGTTGCGCGACAGCGTTCCGGACTTCGAGCATCGGATGATCCTGCGTATCGATCGGCGGTTGGGCTTCGATCCGACACGGGAGTGGGCGCTGTCCATCCGCACCGTGCGGGCGCACGGCCAGTTTATGCCGCAGCTCGGCAGCCATGACTTCACCACTGTCCACGCGACCGATGGGCGTTTCTTTTTGGCGCCGGAGGTCCAAGCGCCGCGCCCGGTCTGGGTCGAGAGCCTGCTGGCCCGGCGGGCGGACCTCGGTGTTCTCACCGTGTTTCTGGCGGGACTTCTTGCCGCGTTGCTGGCCGGGATGAACCGGCTCGCCGGGCTCCGCCGCTTTACGCCGATCCGCCTTGCGGTTCTCGGCTTCGTCGCGGTCTTCATCGGCTGGTGGGGCCAGGGGCAGCTTTCCATCGTTACGGTCCTGGGCGTCTTGCGCGCCGCGATCGATGGCCAGAGTTTCGCGTTCCTGCTTTACGACCCCTTCTCGCTGCTCATCTGGGCGGTCGTGCTGGTCTCGTTCCTGATCTGGGGGCGTGGTTTCTTCTGCGGCTGGCTTTGTCCCTATGGGGCCCTGCAGGAATTCACGCATCATGCCGGCAGGGTCCTCGGCTTGCGTCAGGTCCGCGTACCGGACGCTTGGGACCGGCGGCTCAAATGGCTGAAGTACGGCGTGTTGTCGGTCTTGGCCGTTGCAGCCGTCGTCTCGCCGGCGCTGACCGATGTGCTGGTCGAGGTCGAGCCCTTCAAGACGGCGATCACCGTAAACTTCGTGCGCGAGTGGTACTTCGTGGCCTATGCCGCCGGCTGGCTGGTGCTGGGGCTTTGGCTGTTCAAGGGGTTCTGCCGCTATGTTTGCCCGCTGGGGGCGGTCATGGTATTGGGCGGGTTGCTGCGCAAGCGCGACTGGATCCCCCGGCGGCCGGACTGCGGCAGCCCCTGCCAGCTTTGCAAGGTCCGCTGCAACTACGGGGCCATCGAACGCGATGGCAGGGTCCGCTACGACGAGTGTTTCCAGTGCCTCGATTGTGTGACGATCCATGACGATCCAGGGCAATGCGTGCCGCTCGTACTCGCGGCGAAGCGCGAGGTAAGGCCATGACGATCTCTCGCCGGCGCGTTCTGCAGATAACGGCCGCGGCGCTTGTGACGGGCGGCGCGGTTCCCGAAGTGCGGGAAGTCTGGCGCGGCGTCGCGCTTGGCGCAGAGGCCGAGATCACCCTGGTGGCCGACGACCGCGCCCGGGCCCGCGCCGCGCTTGCGGCGGCACGGGCGGAACTTGCACGGCTCGAAGCGCTCTTCAGCCTTTACGAACCGAGCTCGGCGCTGAACCGTCTCAACCAGCACGGAGTCTTGTCCGCGCCGCCGCCCGACGTCCTTGCGCTCATGGCCGAGGCCGACGCTGTATACCGGGCGAGCGACGGCGCCTTCGACCCGACGATTCAGCCCCTTTGGTCGCTCCTCGCCCGAACCCGCGGCCGGCCGAATCGCCAGGCTCTGGCGGCGGTGCGGGAACTGCTCGGCTGGCAATACGTCCAGGCCGATCCTGGCGTCGTGAGGCTTCGGCGGTCGGGCATGGCGTTGACCTTCAACGGCATTGCCCAGGGCTTTGCGACGGACCGCATCGCCGAACTGCTCGCGGCCAGGGGGTTCCGGCGCCTGCTGGTCAATGTCGGCGAATTTCGCGGACTCGGCCTCCGGCCCTGGCGAATCGGCGTCGCCGAACCCGGCGGCCGTTTGGTCGAGACCATAAGCCTGTTCGACGGGGCGGTGGCGACGACCAGCCCTGGGGCTCTCACTTTCAGACGCGATCGACCGGGAGAGGGCCCGACCGGGCATGTTCTCGATCCCCGGACGGCTCTGCCGGCCGGCGCGTGGCAACTGGTGACCGTCTTGGCCGGAACGGCGGCGCGCGCGGATGGACTGTCCACGGCAATTGCCGCGGCGCCCGTTTCGGCGGCCGAGACGATCTTGCGCCGGGGCGGGGCGCGACGGGCGATCCTGGTCGACAGGTTCGGAGCGAAGCGGGAGTGGCGACAGGGATGACCGATTTCGCAACACGCCGCCGCCCGCAAACCTGGTCATGGGAATTGCGGCCGACCTCGGCTTATGTCAAAGGTCACTATTGGAGATCTTTGATATAAGATCGGCTCCGCGATCGGCTTAACGGGAGGAACGCAGACATGGCCTGTTGTCATTATTTCGCACCCAGCGAAGGCGGCGACGACGCCTTTTCCGTCGACGTCTCCGCGATCACTTTCGGTTCCGGCGTCCTCGCCGAGGCCGGAGATCATGCAAAGGCCCACGGCATCCGCCGGATCGCCCTGATGACCGACAAGGGCCTCGCGGTAACGGGGCACCCGGCCGCGGTGGAGAGTTCGTTGAAGGCCGCCGGCATCGACGTCGCGGTCTACGACGAAGTCCGGGTCGAGCCGACCGACGAGTCCTTCATGGCCGCGACCCGCTTCGCGCAGGAGGGCGATTTCGGCGGCTTCATCTCGGTCGGCGGTGGTTCGGTCATCGATACCTGCAAGGCGGCCAACCTCTATTCGACCTATCCGGCCGACTTCCTGACCTACGTGAACGCGCCGATCGGCGGTGGCCAGGCGATCCCGGGCCCCTTGAAACCGCATATCGCCTGTCCAACCACTTCGGGCACTGGCAGCGAATGCACAGGCATCGCGATCTTCGACCTGCTCTCTATGAAGGCCAAGACCGGCATCGTCTCCCGGCGGCTGCGCCCGACCCAGGCGCTGATCGATCCGACGACGACCTACACTCTGCCGAACCGGGTCCTGGCGGCCAGCGCCTTCGACGTGCTGAGCCATGCCCTGGAGTCCTATACCGCCTTGCCCTACTCGCAAAGGAAAGCGCCGGGCCGGCCGACCCTGCGGCCCATGAGCCAGGGCGCCAACCCCTGGAGCGACCTGGGCTGCCGCGAGGCGCTCACGATCCTCGGCAAGCACCTCGTGCGCGCGGTCGGCGACGCCGACGACCACGAGGGACGCACGCAGCTGATGTGGGCGGCGACCCTGGCCGGGATCGCCTTCGGCAACGCCGGCTGTCACGCGCCGCACGGCATGTCCTATTCGGTCTCCGGGCTGGTGCGCGACTTCTGCCCCGAGGGTTATCCGCAGGGCGCGCCCATCGTGCCGCACGGCATGTCGGTCATCGTCAATGCGCCTTCGGTGTTCCGTTTCACCGCGCCGGCCTGCCCGGAGCGGCATTTGGAGGGGGCCGAATGGCTGGGCGCGGACATTCGAGGCGCGGGCGAGGACGACGCCGCGGAAGTGTTGTCCGGCCAGATCGTCTCGCTCATGAAGGCGACCGAGATCCCGAACGGCTTGTCCGGGGTGGGCTACGGACCCGACGACATCCCGGCACTGACCGACGGCTCCTATCCGCAGCGCCGCCTGCTGGAGAACGCCCCCCGGGAGATTAGCCGGGACGCCTTGTCCGGGCTGTTCCAAGACGCCATGGCCTACTGGTGAGGTCCGGCTGACATGCCGGCGCGGGCCGTACCGGAGCGCGTGATCGAGGCCCTGAAGGCGGCCGTCGGCCCCAAGGGCTGGATCGCCGCGGAGGCCGAGAAGACGCCTTACCTGGTCGACGCGCGCGAGCTGTTCCACGGCAAGACGCCCCTTGTGCTCCGTCCGGCCTCGACCGGCGAGGTGGCCGAGATCGTGCGGATCTGCGCCGACGCCGGGGTCGGCATCGTGCCGCAGGGCGGCAACACCGGCTATGTCGGCGGCTCGGTCCCCGGGGAGGAGGGCGGCGAGCTGCTCGTCTCGCTCGGGCGCATGAACCGGGTGCGCGCGATCGACCCGCTCGACTTCACGATCACGGTCGAAGCCGGCTGCATCCTGGCCGAGGTCCAGCGGGCCGCCGCCGACGTGGACCGGCTTTTTCCCCTGAGCCTGGCCGCCGAAGGCAGCTGCCAGATCGGCGGCAACCTATCGACCAACGCCGGCGGCACCACGGTGCTGCGCTACGGCAACGCCCGCGACCTGGTGTTGGGGCTCGAGGTCGTGCTGCCCGACGGCACGGTCTGGGACGGCCTGCGCCGCCTGCGCAAGGACAACCGGGGCTACGACCTGAAGCAGCTCTTCCTGGGCGCGGAGGGGACCCTGGGCATCATCACCGCCGCAGTCCTCAAGCTCTTTCCGCAACCGAGCGAGAGCTGCACCGCCTTGGTGGCCGTCGCCGATCCGGCCGCGGCCACCAGGCTGCTCGCGCGCTTCCGGGACAGGACCGGCGACGTAGTGACCAGCTTCGAGTACTTGAACCGCGTCTGCATGGAGCTGGTCCTCGAGCACCTGCCCGGAAATACCGATCCCTTCGACCGGCCCCACGAGCATTACGTCCTGGTCGACCTGGCCTCTGGCCGCGGCTGCGGCGGGCTCCGGGACCTCGCCGAGCATGTCTTGGGTGAGGCCTTCGAGGCGGGCGAGGCGCTGGACGCCGTCATCGCCGCCAGTGCCGCGCAGGGCGAGCGGCTCTGGGCCCTGCGCGAGAGCATCCCGGAGGCGCAGAAACACGCCGGCGGCTGCATCAAGCACGACGTTTCCGTGCCGGTCTCGCGGGTGCCTGAGTTCCTGGCCAAGGCCACTGCGCTGGCCGAGCAGACCATTACCGGGGTCCGGGTGGCGCCCTTCGGCCACCTGGGCGACGGCAATGTCCATTTCAACCTGACCCAGCCCCGCCAGGCCGAGCGCGCCGCTTTTCTCGCCCATAGCGATAGCATCACCGACGCGGTCCACGCTCTGGCCGCGGAGCTCGACGGCAGCTTCAGTGCAGAGCACGGCATCGGCCGATTGAAGAGAAACGACCTGCGCCGCTACAAGGCGCCGGTGGAGCTTTCGCTCATGGACGCGCTCAAGCAAATGCTTGATCCGAAAGGGATCATGAACCCCCACAAGGTGTTGTGAGAAATGAGCTTTCTACTGTAGTGGGCAGCTTGGATCTTCGGTTAATAAGTAATATTTATGTATAATATTCTAGCCTAAATATATTAACTACTGTGCTTAATTTCTTGGTAACAATATGTTTGTATACTTTTCTTCAAACACATTGGAAATAAAAGACAACAGCCGATGCAATCGGGAGAGATACGGGTGAGAGCACGTGCGGCAATCATGGTCCTGGCAGCGGCCTCTGGGTGGGGCTCGACCCGCGTGGTGGTTCGGGCGCAGGAAGCTTAGGGAGAATCGCGCATGTTCGATAATCTCGCCGGTTTTCTGAAATTCGACCCGCTCCTGGCGGCAGCGATCATCCTTGCGCTGACCCTGGTCGTGGGAAGGGCCGTCGACGCGGTCCGCGCCTATCGCCAACGGGCGGAAGACAAAGCCGGGAAGCGCCAAATGGAGATCGCCAAACCCGGCGAGCGCGGCGAGGTCTCCGCCGCATCCGGCTCCTAGCCGATACCGCCTTTCAGCGAGGCGGGAGAGTCTCTCAATAGTCATTGGCGAATGTTGCGGCAGACGTCTCCGCTCGGTCACGAGATGGTCCATTCCCGACTGGCTGCGCCTCTTGCCGAGTCTGATTTGACGAGTGCGCCAAGGGCTTCCGGGGCGTGCGCACGTCTATGGGCGACGCCACCTCTCATTGATTCAAATCATTGAACATGGCCACGTCTGCATGCAGGCTCTTGGCATTCGATCGAAGGAAATCCCGAACCGAAGGAAAGAACTGATGAGACACGTTCTAACGGCGGCCGCCGCCCTGGTGTTTGCCGTCTGCCTGTCCCTGGGAGCTCTCGCATCGGAAGACGAAAAGGGCAAGAAGGCCCTCAAGATGGAGGGCACGATGCCGCTGTCCGTGATCGTCAAACAGCTTGAGGAGAGCGGCTACAAGAAGATCGCGGAGATCGAGTTCGAGCGCGGGCTTTACGAGATCAAGGGCCGTAAAGCCGACGACAGCTGGTTCGAGATCTATGTCGATGCCCATACCGGCGAGGTCGTGAAATAGCCTCCGCGACGGGCAAGCAGCTTTCCGCTCCATTGAAGCCGCGGCTCGCGACCGGACCTTCACGGACCACGAAACGGCGGTGGATCTGGAGCCTCACCCAGGACCCTTGGCGATGGAGTAGTCAGATGCACCTGAGATTAGCTTTCGCTTTGTGTTGTGTACTGCCCTTTGCGAGCGCGGCCGTTGCGGCCGACGACCTCCTGGAGGCGGCCAGAGTGCACTTCGAGCCGATTCCGACAGAAGCTCCGGAGATCGCAGGCAATCCGCGTACGCCGGACAAGGTCGAACTCGGAAAGATGCTCTATTTCGAACCGCGGCTGTCCGAAAGCCATGCCATCAGCTGCAACTCCTGTCACATCGTCGGGATGGGCGGGGTCGATGCGATGGAGACGTCGATCGGCCACCGCTGGCAGCGGGGCGGTCGCAATTCGCCCACGGTGCTGAACGCGGTCTTCAACACCGCTCAGTTCTGGGATGGCCGGGCCGAAGACCTCAAGGCGCAGGCCGGTGGACCTCTGGTGAATCCGGTCGAAATGGCCAGCACCTCAGAGCACGTGATCGAGCAGCTCAAAGGCATTCCCGGCTATGTCGACAAGTTCAGGAAGGTCTTTCCCGAGGCGGCCGACCCTGTCACGCTCGAGAACGCGACCAAGGCGATCGAGGTGTTCGAGGCCACGCTGCTGACGCCGAATTCGCCTTTCGATCGCTATCTCGAGGGCGATGCCAGCGCGCTGAGCGGCGAGGAGAAAGAGGGTCTTCGGGCGTTCATGGACAAGGGCTGTGCAGTTTGTCACAACGGCATGAACGTCGGCGGCAATATGTACCAGCCCTTCGGCGTGGTGGAGAAGCCGGGTGCCGATTTCCTGCCGCCGAACGACAAGGGACGGTTCGAGGTGACCAAGTCGGTCAGCGACGAGTACGTCTACAAGGTGCCGACCCTGCGCAACATCACCTTGACCTTGCCCTACTTTCACACCGGCAAGTCTTGGGATCTGCGCCAGGCCGTGGCCGTCATGGGGTCGAGCCAGCTGGGTATCGAGTTGTCGGATGACGAGGTGGACAAGATCACCGCCTTCCTAGGCAGCCTCACCGGCGACCAGCCCAAGGTCGAATACCCGATTCTGCCGCCGAGTACCGCTGCGACCTCGCGGCCCCGACCCTAGACCCAACCGGCGTCGAGGCCAGGGCGCGGGCCCTGGTCTCGACGCCGGCTTCAAGGGAACGGTTGTTGTTTCGCGTGCCAGGGTCACATCTGGCCTTACGGTTCCCGGCGAATTGGATCTAGCACGCCACGCCTGCGCGGGCCTAAAGTGCGCGTGTCAAGCTATGGGGAGGACCATCGCGCCATGAACACCGTCGTGCAGCTCGCCAATTCGCTCGAAGAGCACTGGATGCCGTTCACCGCGAACCGGCACTTCAAGGCCAATCCACGGATCATCTCCGGCGCCCAGGGCATGTACTATACCACGGACCGCGGGGAGCAGATCCTCGACGCCTCGTCCGGGCTGTTCTGCGTGGCCGCCGGGCACGGCCGCCGGGAGATCGCCGAGGCGGTCAACAAGGCCTTGCTGGAAATCGATTACGTGCCGCCGTTCCAGTTCGGCCACCCGGCCTCCTTCGCGCTCGCGCGGCGCCTCTCGGCGCTCACCCCCGGCGATATCAACCACGTGTTCTTCGTGAACTCCGGCTCTGAATCCGTTGATTCGGCTCTGAAAATAGCCCTGGCCTACCACAGGGCCCGGGGCGAGGGGCAGCGCATGCGCCTGGTCGGCCGCGAGAAGTCCTACCACGGGGTCAACTTCGGCGGCATTTCGGTCGCCGGCATGGTCAACAACAAGAAGGCGTTCGGCCTCGGCCTGCCCGGGGTCTGCCACCTGCGCCACACGCTCCTGCCCGAGCACAAGTTCACCCGCGGGCAGCCGGAGACCGGCGCGGAGCTGGCCGAGGACCTGCAGCGTCTGGTCGACCTGCACGGCGCGGAGTCCATTGCCGCCTGCATCGTCGAGCCGATCGCCGGCTCGATCGGCTGCCTGGTGCCGCCCAAGGGCTATCTGCAGCGCCTGCGCGAGATCTGCGACCAGAACCACATTCTGTTGATCTTCGACGAGGTGATCTGCGGATTCGGTCGCACCGGCAAGCCCTTCGGCTCGGACAGCTTCGGCGTGGTGCCCGACATGATCACCATGGCCAAGGCGCTGACCAATGGCGTCGTGCCCATGGGCGCCGTAGCCTGCAGCGAGAAGATCTACGACACCATCACCCAGGCTGTGCCCGAGTCCGCTGTCGAGCTGTTCCACGGCTACACCTACTCCGGCTGTCCGGTCGCCTCTGCGGCCTCCCACGCCGCGCTGACGATCTACGAGGAGGAGGGCCTGTTCGATCGGGCGGCCGAGATGTCGCCGCGCTTCCTCGAAGCGGTCTTCTCGCTCAAGGACCTGCCGGTGGTCACAGACATCCGCGGCTACGGCATGCTGGCCGGCATCGATCTCGCGCCCAAGGGTGCGCCGGGCGAGCGCGGCCTCGCGGTCATGCAGGAGCTCTACGCGGCCGGACTGATGGCCAAGCTGACCGGCGACTGCGCTCTGATCGCGCCGCCCCTGGTCTGCGAGGACCAGCATATTTCCGAGATGGCGGAGAAGTTGAGGGGCGTGCTCAAGGCGCAGTGACCCGTCGATCGCCGGTCGCGCGATTCGAAGAGACGGTCCGGTGTCGTTCCGGGGCGGCAAATTCGGCCGGTTCGTGGTGACGGCATTGGCCGTCCTGCCGCTCGCCGCTGCGCATGAGGGCGAGGAAGGGCGTACGCTGCGGCACGTCGTCTACGATCTCGGCGTGACCAGCTACTGCGGCCTGCTGACGCCCGAGGTCGAGGCCGGCTACCATCGGGAAATCGCGGTACTGACCGAGCGTGCCGGCCTGAACGAGGCCGACGCCAAGGCCCTGCGCATTGCCGGCTGGGTCGACGCCGACCTGGAGTGGAGCAACCGGGGCCTGGGCGGGTTCCGCGCCTGGTGCGAGTCGGAGGGCCTCGCGGCGGCCAGGCATTTTCTCGCCATCGTCCGCGCCCCGGCGCAGCCCTGACGGAAGGGAGGAGACATGCCGCTGCTCACCACAACGATCGGGGCCTATCCAAAGCCCGACTACGTGCCGGTTCCGGACTGGTTCCAGGCCGCCGAGGGGCCGGATACCGGGGACCCGACCCGGGACTACCTGAAGGCCATCGAAAAGATGGGGGACGAGGCCGAGGCGATCTTCGCCCGCGCGGCCCGGGAGGTCATCGAGGATCAGCTGAGCGCCGGCATCGACATCCCGACCGACGGCGAGGTCCGGCGCGAGAACTACATCCACTACCACTGCCGGCACCTGGACGGCTTCGATTTCGAGACCCTCGAGGAAAAGACACTGCGCGGCGGCGCCTACAACGCCGCGCTGCCGAGAATCACCGGCCCGGTCCGGGCCCGCGCGCCCTTCTTGCCGCACGACTGGCGGGTCGCGCAGGCGGTTACCGACCGGCCGGTCAAGGTCACCCTGCCGGGCCCCATGACCATTGCCGACACGACAGTCGACCGGGCCTACGGCGACGAGCGCAAGCTGGGCACCGACCTAGCCGAGGCGCTGAATGCCGAGATCCGGGCGCTTGCCGAGGCCGGCTGCACCTGGATCCAGGTCGACGAGCCGGTGCTGGCGCGGAAGCCCGACGCGGCCCTGGACTATGGCATCGAGCACCTCGACCGCTGCTTCCACGGCGTTCCGGAGGGGGTCGAGCGGGTCATGCACATGTGCTGCGGCTATCCCGACGCGCTCGACCGCCACGACTATCCCAAGGCCGATCCGCAGAGCTATTTCCGCCTCGCCGACGCGGTCGACCGGGCGGTCGTCGACGTCGTCTCGATCGAAGACGCGCACCGGCCGAACGACCTGGCGCTGCTCGAGCGCTTCGCCAAGACCAAGGTCATCCTCGGCGTCGTGGCGATCGCCAAGCGCCGCGTGGAGAGCGTCGAGGAGATCCGCGCGCGCCTCGCGGCCGCGCTCGAGCACATCGAACCCGAGCGCCTGATCGCCGCCCCCGACTGCGGCCTCGGCCTGCTCGGCCGCGAGCGGGCCCTGGAGAAGCTGACGAACCTCTGCGCGGCGGCGCAGGGCCTCTAGCGGGTCAAGGCTTGTCCGCGATAATGTGCAGCGAGCGCGAGCGGAACTCGCGGCGATGGACAACGAAAACCACCCAGGCCGCCGCTGCGATGAACAGCGCCGGGTGGATGAACCAGGACAGCGTGGCCAGGGCGAAGAAGTAGGCCCTGAGACCCCGGTTGAAATGGCGCGCGGCCAGGCTGTTGATGGCGGCGGCCCGGTCGGCCAGGGCCTCGGCCTCCGGGTTGTTCTCGACTTCCGTCGGGACGGCGCCGATCAGCACCGAGCAGTAGTTGTACAGCCGGAAGGCCCAGGCGAACTTGAAGAAGGCGAAGACCAGCGTCAGAACCAGCAGGAGCGCCTTCAACTCCCAGGTCAGGCGCGACGTCTCGACCGCAAAGGGCAGGTCCGCGATGATCTGGACCGCCACGTCGCCGGCCCCCAGCATGGCGAGCATGCCGCCGATCGCGAAGATCGTGGTCGAGGCGAAGAACGCGACGCCGTTCTGAAGGCTGCCCACGATGTTGGTGTCGACGATCCGGTTCTCGCGGCGCAGCATCACCTGCATCCATTGCCGGCGATAGCCGCTCATGATCGCGGTGGTACTGCGCTCCTTCCAGCGGCTGTGGTCGGCGAAAATCGAATAGCCTAACCAGCAGGCCAGGAACCAGCCGAGCGCCGCGTAGTCCAAGGCTGTGAAGTCGGGCAGGGTCATGGCGTGCTCTGTTCGACGGACTGATACAGACTTGTGCAAAGCGGCGAGTCGGCCCTCATACTTCGTTCCTCGGCGCGCTCGGGATGAGGAAGTTCAGCATGAGGGCCTTGTCTCAAGCTATGAGTTCCTCGTCCCGAGGGCCTCAGCCCGAACTCCTCATCCCGAGCTTGTCGAGGGACGAGGAGTTCGGGCCCTATCCCGAGTTTGCACACGTCTGTAGCGGGAGCACAGCTTAGCCTCCAGAGGCCGCGCGGCAAGGCCGACGGCACTTTGCGCTTCCCTGTCCCCGGCGCTTCGGGGAAACTGGGGCGGCGAAGGATGGACGGCGAATGGGGACGGGAGGCCGGGTACGGATGGCCACGCAGTACCTCAAGCGCGCGGCGATGACCGCGGCCAGCGGCGAGGCAGACGTGCGGATGCTGTGCGAGATCGAGGCTGGCGGCGCGGCGGCGGGGATCTCGCGGCTCGAGGGCATGGAGGGCCACGCGCGCAGCGGCGACTGCCGGCTCGCCAAGTACTTCCCCGACCGAGACTTCAACCTGACCGGTACGTGAGGGCAGGGTAGTGAGCGGCCTCTTCGACCTGAGCGGGCGCGTCGCCCTGGTGACCGGCGGCGGCTCGGGCATCGGCCGGGCGATCGCGCAGGCGCTGGCCGGCGCCGGCGCCTGCGCCGTGGTTCTGGGGCGGCGCCGCGGCGCCCTGGAGGACACGGTGGCCGCCATTGCCGAAAGCGGTGGACAGGCCGCGGCGGTGGCGGGCGACCTGTCGCGCCTCGACACCATTCCGGCCCTGGCCGAAGCGGCCGCCGGGCCGTTCGGTCCGCCGGACATCCTGGTCACCGCGGCCGGCGTCAACCTGCGCGAGACGGCCGAGGAGGTGACACCGGAGAGCTGGAACGAGACCCTCGCGATCAATCTCTCCGCCCCCTTCTTCCTGGCACGCGCCCTGGTCCCGGCGATGCGCGCCAAGGGCTGGGGCCGGATCATCAACATCGCGTCCTTGCAGTCGGCCCGCGCCTTCCCGCGCGGCGTCGCCTACGGCGCGTCAAAGGGCGGCGTGGCGCAGCTCACCCGCGCCATGGCGGAAGCTTGGTCGGCCGAGGGCATCACGTGCAATGCGATCGCGCCGGGTTTCTTCCCGACCGAGCTGACGGCGGCGGTCTTCGCGGACACGGAGCGCGCCGAGCACTTCGCCCGCCAGACCGCGATCGGCCGCAACGGCCGCCTCGAGGACCTCCACGGCACGGCGATCTATTTAGCCGCCCCCGCCTCCGACTACGTCACCGGCCAGGTGATCTTCGTCGACGGCGGCTTCACGGCGAAATAGGGGAGCTCCGACCCAATATGGCCTCGCGCTACAGAGAGTCCTGCCAGCCCCTCGTGTCATCGCCGGGCTTGACCCGGCGATCCAGGGCAGCATCTGCGGCCGGCAAATCCTGGATGGCCGGATCAAGTCCTGCCATGACAATTCGTAGCGAGATATGGGTCAGGCAACGATTGGCTTTCGCTCTTTCCGGGTCAGGACACAGGAGAGAAGCAGCGGCATGAAATCCCTGGCTATACGGCGCCCGACGAGGTGACCTACCGCGACGAGCCGGCGCCCGCGGCCCCCTCGATTGGGTCGAAGAGCGCTCCCTCGAAGACGGCGCCCGGGCCTTCGACGATCTCGACAAGAGGAGGCTTGGCGCCGCCAAGGTGGTGCTGCGGCTGGGCTAGGGACGGAAAATAGGGACAGTCCCTATCTTCGGGGGAGAGCGAAGAGGGCATGCAGGACCCGGCCACACTGGCTATCGTCGCGCTCACCTTCCTGCTCGCCGGCCTGGTAAAGGGGGTCATCGGGCTCGGGCTGCCGACGATCGGCCTGGCGCTGCTGACGGCGGCGCTCGGCTTGCCGCAGGCCATGGCGCTGCTGCTCGCGCCCTCCTTGGTGACCAACCTCTGGCAGGCCGCGGCCGGCGGCCACGGCCGGGCGATCGTCGCGCGGCTCTGGCCGTTCCTGGCCATGGCGGGCGGCACGGTCTGGCTCGGCGCCGAAGCGCTCGCCCGGGTGGACTTGGCGTTGCTCTCGGCGCTGCTCGGCCTGCTTCTCGTCGTCTATTCCCTGGCCAGCCTGAGCGGCGTGCAGTTCACCGTCCGGCGCGGCCAGGAGCGCTGGCTCGGCCCGCTGCTGGGCACCATGAACGGGGTTCTGACCGGGATGACCGGGTCCTTCGTGGTGCCCGGCGTGCTCTATCTCCAGGCCCTCGGGCTACCGCGCGACATGCTGGTTCAGGCCATGGGCCTGCTGTTTACGGTCTCGACCGCGGCGCTGGCGCTGGCGCTCGGCGGCCACGGCCTGTTGAGCGCGGAGCTCGGCCTCGTCTCCGGCGCGGCGGTCGCCCCCGCCGTCCTCGGCATGGCCCTCGGCCAGCGCCTCCGCCGGGGCCTGCCCGAGCGCCGCTTCCGCCCGGTCTTCTTCGCAGCGCTGCTCGCGCTTGGCGCCTGGATCATGGTGCGCTCGCTCTTGTAAGGGGGGCGGCGGAGCGAAAAAGGGACTGGCTCGCATTCGCGCCAGCGAATCCGTGCCAGTCCCTGTTTCGCTCCGGCTTGAACGCCGCCGTCGAAGGGGTCAAGACGCGGGATCTTTGCTATAAGCGGGAGCGATGGCCGGAAAGATCGGGGGGCGGCATGGCCGAGGCGGACCTCAGGAAGAAGATCGAGCTGCTCTACACCGGGCGCAGCCGCAACGCGGCGCGCTTCCGCTACGCCCTGATCGGCTTCGACCTCGGCACCATCGGGTTCTTCATCGCCACGGCGCCGATGACGCCGACGCCGGGCCTGTTCGTCGCCGACGTCGCCATCGGCGCGGCCATCCTGGCCGACTTCCTGGCCCGCCTGTGGATCGCGCCCGACAAGCCGCGCATGCTGCGCCAGCTCTACACGGTCGCCGACATCCTGGTCATCCTGTCGCTGGTGCTGGCGCCCATCGTCACCCAGAACCTGGCCTTCCTGCGCGTCCTCAGGGCGCTCAGGCTGCTGCACTCCTACCACGTGCTGCGCGATCTCAGGCGCGAGACGCCGTTCTTCCGGCGCAACGAGGAGGTCATCGTCAGCACGGTCAACCTCGGCGTGTTCATCTTCCTGGTGACCGCGCTGGTCTTCGTCCTGCAGTTCGGCGAGAACCCGGACATCGAGAGCTATGTCGACGCGCTCTACTTCACCGTCGCGACCCTGACCACGACCGGCTTCGGCGACATCACCTTGACCGGACCCCTGGGACGGCTGCTCGCCGTGTTCATCATGGTGGTCGGCGTCGCGCTCTTCCTGCGCCTCGCCCAGAGCATCTTCCGCCCGCACAAGGTCAGCCACGCCTGCCCGAAATGCGGCCTCAGCCGCCACGAGTCCGACGCCGTGCACTGCAAGCACTGCGGCGTGATCCTGAAGATCGAAACCGAAGGGGCGGGGTGAGGGACCTGGTGTCGCGGCCGGCCTGGGAGGCCGGCGAGAGCCCCGCGCTCATCCTGCCAATGAAATTGCAAGCCAGACTCCATTCCGTCGAATATCATGGCCGGTCCGACGGCGTAACGAATGGCCCCGGCTCTCATCGGCGAAGGGTGGGATCGTAGGCCCGCGGTTCGCCCGACATCGCTCTTAAGGACGACGTTGCGTGACTGCCGCCTCAAAAAAGCCGCCGTGCGAACTCTGCCACTTCTGTCTCAGGGCCGATCCCATCAGAGGCTCGAGCCCGGGCGGACACTGCATCTGGTTCGACGCGAGACTTCGCGAGGAGGACGTCGGCGACAAGATCTCGTCGCTGCGACTGAAATGTATCGACGACGGCGATCACTTCATGTGGCGAAGCGAGGGTGTCGATCCCGTGGCGCTGGTAACCTGGCGCAAGGGGGTGTTCGACCAGCGAGGCTTCCGGTTCCACAGAAACCTGACAATCGTCATCTCGGTGCTGGCACTCGTCATCTCCTTTGTCGCGATAGCTGCCCAGGTTCTTTGGTGACCCGCCTGCCGGCCCTCAATTCAAGCAGCACTTCTTGAACTTCTTGCCGGAGCCGCAGGGGCAGGGGTCGTTGCGGCCGACCCCGGGGCGGTTCTGGTTGGCCGGCGCCCCGGGCGGCTTCGCCCGGGCGAGCCTGGCCCGGTGCAGGGTTTCCACGGCATCCGGAATGAGGTCGGGAGCCAGCTCCTCCAGCTCCTGGTCGATCTCCAGGGGCTTCAAGTCCGCCGATGGCGTGGCGGCAAGCTCTTGGAGACGCGTGAGGACGAACACGGCGCGCTGCAGGTCCTCGTCGCCCGTCTCGCCGTGGGCCGCCCACTCGTGAGGGCGCAGGAGCACCGCGCGCCAGAAGCCCTCGATCCAGGTCTCCCAGACGACGGTGTCATCCCTGTCGAAGTCGTAGACGGGGCCGTATTTGCCCCGGTCCAACTGCTGGATGACGTCGCTGTAGTGCCCCAGGATCAGATCGACCACGCTCTGCGCCTGGTCCTGGCTCTCGAACACGGGCTCTTCGTCGCCCCAGACAAGGGGCAGCCATTCGCTCGGCATGATCAAGGCGGGCGAGACGACGAGACCCGCGAAGAAGCCGTCGAGCTTGCTCAGGACCATGGCGTCGTCGCCGAGCGCGCCGCTCAGGAGGAAGTCGTCCAGTTCCTTCAGCTTTTTCGAGAGGGTGCGACTCATGTGCCTTTCCGGTTCCGGGGCGGGCGTTCCGCGATCTCGCCGCCGGGATGGCCGCCGGGATGGCCGCCGGGATGGCCGGCGCTGCGGG
>JAOUCL010000319.1 GCA_029859805.1 Rhodospirillales bacterium
CGGCTTTTCGATCATGATCATGCCGAAGGTGTGGTTGATCCGCTGATCCTTGTCGACCGGAATGTAGACGTTCCAGAGATCGAGCGCCGGCCTTTCGCTTCCGGCCGTCCAGAACTTGAGGGTCTGATAGGGATACTCCGTGCGGATCGTCATCAGGTCGCGACGCTTGCGGTTCGCCTCGCTGTCGCTCTTGCCGGTGATGAACCACTCGCCCAAGGACTGCTTGCTGTTGTTCCGGCCGAAGGAGTAGTCGGCCTCGACCCAGTTGTCTCCGCTGCGCCTGCCCAAGGAGATCGTCTTGACTCCGCCCATCAGCCGGCGATGCAGGAACTGATGGTTCATGTCCATCAGGTTCTCGTGCATGAAGGAGTAATGGCAATCGACGCGGCGGTCGAGATAACGGACCTTGTACTTGGGGTTGCCATGGGTGGGGATCTCCGGGAAGGCCGTGGTCTCGGCCTTTGCCGGGTCGCCCGGGAAAATGAAGATCAGGCCGTAGGCTTCCCGGCAGGGATAGCCGCGCACCCCGTTGGGTCGCGTCTTGCCTGCGCGGAGATAGGGTATGTCGACGCAGCGCCCCGTCGCGTCATAGGTCCAGCCATGATAGCCGCATCTCAGCCCCTGCGGGCAGACGACGCCGTACTGGAGCGGCACCTGGCGATGCGCGCAGCGGTCCTCGAGGGCGAAGCAGGAGCCGTCCTTGGCCCGGACCAGCACGATCGGATCGCCGGCGAAGTGCACGCCCAGCGTCCTTCCTCGCTTCAAGGTCCTGGAGCGGGCCACCGGATACCAGAAATCGGCATGGAGCCCGGTCCGCCGCAGGTCGGTCGTTCTGGCCTCGGCGTCTTTGTATGTGGGCTGGGGTTTGGTCAAGAGGGCCATGCAGCTTCGTCCTTCTCTCGCGTGGCTTCGTCGTGTCGAGAAATTCGGGCTGCAAACCAAGGTCCCGGCTGCCCGTGCTCCCAACCAATTGGAGCCGAGGCTTAGCAATTTTCTGACCGGCATGGCAATGCGGCAATGAGGGTAGTGCTCGTCAACGGCGGCCGATGGATCTAAGTACGATAATGGCCCCGTCGAAGCGCGAACCTGACGGAGGAACCCAATTTGGGCAACTGTTCGCCTGCCCCGCCGAGGGGCGGTGGTGCCGGTGGCAGACCGGCCATCATGGCGCGGTAACGGCGGGGCAAGGCGCCATGCGGAACATCTTCATCAAGGTCAAGTGCACCTGCCGGAAGGCGAGGACATCGGTCAATTTGCGACCGGCAAGATGCAGACCCTGACCGGCGCCGGTCCTTCCGGGCGCGCGCTCTAGCTCCGGCGGATCTGCTCGTGGTTTCGGATGACCTCCTGGATGACGAAGTTGATGAACTTCTCGGAGAAGTCGGGGTCGAGATGCGCGGCCTTGGCCAGCTCGCGCAGGCGGCGCACCTGCTCGCGCTCGCGCGCCTTGTCGGCGGGCGGCAGATCGTGGGCCTTCTTGTAGTGGCCGACCTTCTTGGTAATCTTGAACCGCTCGGACAGCAGAAAGACCAAAGCGGCATCGATGTTGTCGATGCTCTCGCGGTACTCGCGCAGTTTCGAATCGCTCTGCTGGCTCATGAATCCCCTCTCAGGTCGCCGATGCCCGGTCGCCCATGGTGCAACACTTCGCCGCCACCGCCAATGCCCGCCTTTCATGTGCTCCCTTGCCCTTTGCACCGGTCGTCGTGAATAATCGGATTCGGCAGGGCGTCCGCGCACTGTCTTATCCGCAAGGAAAACCGGGTGGCAGCCGTCTCTCGAAGTTGCGGAATTGCGAGTTTTGCCGCCAAATAATCGATTCGGATCACTCAAGAACACAGGAAAAAACCTACGATGTCACTCAATATCGATCGACTAACAGAAGCCGAACTCATAGATTTGAATAATAAAATTGTAGAGAGGTTGAAATTCCTTCAGCAGATGCGGGCGCACTCGGCGATGTTGGAGTTCAGTGTTGGAGATCGTGTCGCATTCAATCCGCATGGCGGGCGACCGATTAGCGGCGTACTGATGAAATACAATCGAAAAACCGTAACCGTCATTGCCGATGATGGCCAGCGATGGAATGTATCGCCAGGTTACTTGCGAAAGGCCGCGGCACCTGGCGAGTCGCCCAAAGGCGACAACGTAATATCGTTGAAGAACGACTGAGCCGGGACTTGGCGCGTGACCGTCGGCTGCATCCGCAGCCGGCACGCGGCGGTGGCGGCGGCGGCGCGCTTGCGCTAGGATCGCGCCGCTTTTCGGACAGGGAAAACCAGGGAGGACGGCCATGAAACGTATTCTCGTCGCGCTGGCGGGCGCCGCGCTGCTGGGCGCCCAGGTGACCGCCGCCGAGCCGGTCAAGATCGGCATGATCACGACTCTTTCGGGCGGCGGCAGCGCCCTCGGCATCGATATCCGCGACGGCTTCCGGCTCGCCGTCGAGCAGGGGGGCGGCAAGCTCGGCGGCACCGCCGTCGAGCTCATCGTCGAGGACGACGCGCGCAAGCCGGACAAGGCGACCGAGATCGCCAAGCGCCTGCTGGAGCGCGACAAGGTCGACATCGTGACCGGCATCGTCTGGTCCAACCTGGCGATCGCCGTGGTACCCAAGGTGACCAAGGCCGGCGCCTTCTACATCAGCCCCAATGCCGGGCCCTCGCTGCTGGCCGGCAAGGGCTGCCACGAGAACTACTTCAACGTCGCCTGGCAGAACGACAATTTGCACGAGGCGATCGGCCAGTACGTCAACGACGAGGGCTTCAAGAAGCTTTACATCCTGGCGCCCAACTATCCGGCCGGCAGGGACTCGCTCACCGGCTTCAAGCGTTTCTACAAGGGCGAAATCGTGGGCGAGGTCTACACCAAGCTCGGCCAGAAGGACTACGCCGCCGAGATCGCGGCCCTGCGCGACGCCAAGCCCGACGCGGTGTTCTTCTTCCTGCCGGGCGGCATGGGCATCTCGTTCCTGAAGCAGTACGCCCAGGCCGGCCTGACCGGCCAGATCCCGGTGTTCGGCCCCGCGTTCTCTTTCGACCAGACGATCCTGGCCGCGGTCGGCGACGCGGCGCTCGGCGTGGTGAACTCCTCGCAGTGGAACAAGGACCTCGACAATCCGGCCAACGTGCTCTTCGTCAACGACTTCGAGGCGACGTACGGCCGCCTGCCCTCGCTCTACGCCAGCCAGGGCTACGACGCGGCCCGCCTGATCGCCAGCGCGCTCGAGGCCGTCGGGGGCGACATGTCCGAGGCCGACGCCTTCCGCGGCGCGCTCGAGGCGGCCCGCTTCGAGTCCGTGCGCGGCAAGTTCCGCTTCGGACCGAACCACCACCCGATCCAGGACATCTATGTCCGCCAGGTGGTCAAGGACGACGACCTGCTCACCAACAAGATCCTCGGCAAGGCTTTCGAGGATCACGCCGACGCCTACGCCGGCGACTGCAAGATGTAGGCGGCGACCCCGATGGGGAACACCGTCTTTCGAATGCCACTATCTCCCTTCCGGCGTAGCGGTCCGGCGGGGTGTTCAATCGATTGTGTCGCGACGGGCGATTTGGCAAGATGGAGCCTCGACCTTGAGTGAAGCGCGGACTGTCGGGGGAGACGCAGGATGACAACGGTGCAGCAGCTGCTCGACCAAAAGGGCCACGATGTCTGGTCCGTCGGCCCGGACGAGTCCGTGTTCGATGCCATCCAGAAGATGGCGGCCAAGGATGCCGGCTCTCTGGTCGTGATGGAGGACGGCGAGCCGATCGGCATATTTACCGAACGGCATTACGCCAGGGATGTCGTCCTGAAGGGCAAGTCGTCGCCCACGACGCCGGTCCGGGACATCATGGCAACCCACGTCATCTGTGCGTGGCTCAGCCAGACGGTCGAGGAATGCATGGCGGTCATGACCGAGAATCGCATCAGGCACCTCCCAGTCCTGGAGGACGGCCGACTGGTCGGCCTGGTCTCGATCGGCGACCTGGTCAAGAGCATCATCGCGGATCAGAAATTCACCATCGAGCAGCTCGTGCATTTCATCCGCAGCTAGGCGGAGTAAGACCACATCTGCGAGCGGAAGGCGTCAAGTTTTCATCCGCAACGCCGCTTATGTCCGATACTGATCGAATTCCGCGCTAATTCTCCTGCGCCGGACAGGGCGCCACCGTTAGGCCCGGCGGCAGCTTGGTCCGCCGGTCGCCGCAAGCCCGGTCGAGCTGAGCCTGGGTCAGGCCCGTCGCGTCGGCGAGCCAGGCGCCGGACAGGTCGGCGCCGTCAAGCCTCGCGCCCGCGAGCTCGACCTGGCGCAGAACGGCGCCGAGGCGCGCGCCGGAGAGGTTGCTGCCGCGGAGGTCGGCCCCGGTCAGCTCTGCCGCCGCTAGGTTCGCCCGGGAAAGATCGGCGCCCTTCAGATCGACGTTGGACAGCATCGCCCGCCCGAGGTCCGCATCCGCAAGGATCGCGCCGTCGAGCCTGGCGTAGAACAGGCGTGCCTCACTCAGGTCGGCGCCGGAGAGATCGGCGCCGCTCAGGTCCGTGACGCTGAGGCGGGTCCGAACCAGCCGCGCGCCGCCGAGCGCCGCACCGGTCAGGTCCGCCTCGCTCAGGTCGGCGCCGGTCAGGTCGGCGCCGCGCAGGTCCGCCATGGACAGCGTGCTTCGCGTCAGCCGCGCCGCGCGCAGGTCGGCCTTGGAAAGATCGGCGCCGACGAAAACCGCCCCACTCAGGTCAGCCCGGCCAAGGTCGGCCGCCGCCAGGCGAGCGCCGGTCAGGTCGGCGTTGTGCAGCGCCGCGCCGCCGAGGTCCGCGCCCGCCATGCGCGCACCTTCGAGCCTGGCATGCCGAAGCTTCGCTCCGCCCAGGTCGGCGCGTTCGAGCAGCGCACCGGCCAAGTCGGCGTTGTCCAGGTTGGCACCGGCAAGGCGCGCGTTCGACAGCGCCGCCCCCGACAGGCTGGCTTCACTCAGATCGGCGCCGGTCAGGTCGGCGCCGCGCAAGTCGGCCTTCGACAGGTTGCCGACGGCGATGTGGGCGTGGCGCAGATCGGCCCGGGACAGGTCCGCATGGCTGAGATCGACGCCGGTCAGCTCCGCCCGCGCGAGTCCGGCCTCGGCCAGCCGCGCCCCGCTGAGGTTGCAGCCCGCACAGCCGCCCTCGGCCGCGAGCCGCGCCAAGTCCGCCGTCTCGAAGCCCCTCGCGCCGCCGCCGGCCGCGGCCAGGATTGCTATAGCCAGGTAAGAATGTTTCACCACAGTGTCCCGGATAGCCCCGGTTGCGAGTCCGATAGCTTCGACAAGCCGGCGACGATCATAGCAATTTCGACGGCCCAGGGAGACCGCCCTCGACCTCGGCCAGCACCTCGTCGTGGGTGTCCGATGCCCCTGCGATATGGCCTAGATTGACCTGAATCATGGCCCCGTGGGGCGACCCGTGGTTTCTG
>JAOUCL010000081.1 GCA_029859805.1 Rhodospirillales bacterium
CGCCAGGCTCGAGGACCTCAAGGGCGGCGACGGCGAGCAGAACGCCCGGGTGCTGCGCGCCATGCTGGGCGGCGAGCACGGCCCGTTCAGGGACGCGGTGCTGCTCGGCAGCGCGGCCGGCCTGATCGTCGCCGGCAAGGCGGAAACACTGAAGCAGGGCGTCGCCCTGGCCGCCGAATCGGTCGACAGCGGCCGGGCCATGAAGGCGCTCGAAGGGCTGATCGCGATCACCAACGAAGAGGCGCCCGCGTGAGCGACATCCTGAAACGCATCTGCGCCGACAAACTGACCGTGGTCAAGTCGCGCAAGGCCGCCCGGCCGCTGGCCGAGCAGGAGACGCGGGCCGCCGCCGCGCCGCCGCCGCGCGGCTTTCACCGGCGCCTGGCCGAGCGCTCCGCCGAGGGCGGCTACGGCCTGATCTGCGAGATCAAGCGGGCCTCGCCCAGCAAGGGCCTGATCCGGGCCGACTTCGACCCGCCGGCCCTTGCCCGGGCCTACGCGGAGGGTGGGGCGACCTGCCTCTCGGTGCTGACCGACGAGCTCTATTTCCAGGGCCGGGACAGCTACCTCGAGGCCGCGCGGGCGGCGGTCGAGCTACCGGTGCTGCGCAAGGACTTCATGCTCGAGCCCTACCAGATCGTCGAGTCCCGGGCGCTTGGCGCCGACTGCGTGCTGCTGATCATGGCGGCGCTCGCCGATACCGAGGCCGCCGCGCTGGAGCAGCTCGCCCTGGAGCTGGGCATGGACGTGCTGATCGAGGTGCACGACGAGGCCGAGCTGGAGCGCGCGCTGGCGCTGACCTCGCCGCTGATCGGCATCAACAACCGCGATTTGAAGACCCTCGAGGTCGACCTTGCGACCTGCGAGCGCCTGGCGCCGCGGGTGCCGGCCGACCGCCTGATCGTGGCCGAGAGCGGTCTCGGCGCCCCGGCCGACCTCGAGCGCATGCTGGCCGCGGGCGCCCGGGCCTTCCTGATCGGCGAATCGCTGATGCGCCAGGACGACGTGACGGCCGCCACGGCCGCCCTGCAGGGCGTGACGACGCCCGCCGGCGCCTGACCGGGCGGCGCGGAACCATGGCCCGCTTCAGCCACTTCGACGCCGAGGGCAAGGCGGTGATGGTCGACGTGTCCGCCAAGCCGGATAGCGAGCGGGTCGCCGTGGCCGCCGGCTCGGTCGCCATGGCGCCCGAAACTTTGGCGCTGATCCGCGACGGCGGCGTGCAGAAGGGCGACGTGTTGGCCGTGGCGCGTCTGGCCGGCATCATGGCGGCCAAGCGCACGCCGGACCTGATCCCGCTCTGCCATCCGCTGCTGCTCACCTCGGTCGAGCTGGACCTGAGCCTGGACCCGGCGCGAAACGCCGTGGACATCGCCGCGACCTGCCGGCTGACCGGCAAGACCGGGGTCGAGATGGAGGCGCTGACCGCCGTCTCCGTCGCGGCGCTGACGATCTACGACATGTGCAAGGCGGTCGACCGTGCCATGCGCATCGGCGAGATCCGGTTGATCCATAAATCCGGCGGTAAATCAGGCATCTACGAGGCGCCCTGATGATATCGGTCGAGGAAGCGCTGGCGCGCATCACCGCCGCCTTCGGGCCGCTCGCGGTCGAGACCGTCGGCCTGGGCGAGGCGCTCGGGCGGGTGCTCGCCGAGGACGTCGTTGCGCGCGTGACCCAGCCGCCGGCCGCGGTCTCGGCCATGGACGGCTATGCCGTGCGCGCCGCCGACGTCGCCGAGGTGCCGGCCGTGCTGACCGAGATCGGCGAGGCGCCGGCGGGCGGCTGCTACGAGGGCACGGTCGAGGCCGGCCAGACCGTGCGCATCTTCACCGGCGCCCCCCTGCCCCGCGGCGCCGACGCCATCGTGATCCAGGAGAACACCGAGGCCGAGGGCCCGCGGATCACGGTCAAGGAGGGCGCCGGCCCCGGTACCTACGTGCGCGCGGCCGGCCTCGACTTCCGCGCCGGCGAGGTCGGTATAGAAGCAGGGCGGCTACTCACAGCGCGCGACGTCGGCCTGGCCGCGGCCATGAACGTGCCCTGGCTCAGGGTCCGGCGGCGTCCGCGCATCGCGATCCTCTCGACCGGCGACGAGTTGGTCCTGCCCGGCGAGCCGGTCGGCCCCAACCAGCTGATCGGCTCGAACGGCCTCGCGCTCGCGGCCTTCGTCGCGGTCTGCGGCGGCGAACCCGTCAACCTGGGCATCGCCAAGGACAGCCGCGAGTCGCTCGTCACCCTGGCCGCGGGCGCGCGCGGCGCCGACCTGCTGGTCACGACCGGCGGCGCCTCGGTCGGCAAGCACGACCTGGTGCGCCAGGCGCTCGACGAAAGCGGCCTGGAGCTCGACTTCTGGAAGATCGCCATGCGTCCCGGCAAGCCGCTGATGTTCGGCCGCATGGGCGAGATCCCCCTGCTCGGCCTGCCCGGCAACCCGGTCTCCAGCTTGGTCTGCGCCCTGCTCTACCTGCGCCCGGCGATCGACGCGATGCTCGGCCGCGCCCCCGGGGACCGGCCGGCGGAGACCGCGGTACTGGGCGCCGCGCTCGGGGCCAACGACTGGCGCCAGGACTACCTGCGCGCCCATCTGACCTTCGATGCCGAGGGCCGCCGCATGGCCACGGCCTTCGAGCGCCAGGACAGCTCCATGTTCGCGACGCTGGCCCACGCCGACTGCCTGATCGTGCGGCCGCCCGAGGCGCCGCCCGCCCAAGCCGGCGACACGGTGCCGATCGTGCCGCTGGCCGGCGGGACCTTCGGCGTCTGACCCGCCCCGGGCATCTTTTTTCCGGGAATGTGCACTTTCCGGCACGTCGAGGCTTGACGCGCGAAGAGAACCAAACTAGAACATGGGGCGAGGTTTTCGTTTTGTTCTAGATCTTGTGCTTGTCCAGACAGCGGGGGCTAGACGGACCATGCTGACCAAGAAACAGCACGAACTGTTGCTCTACATCCACGACCATCTCGGCGCGGAGGGCGTTTCGCCCTCGTTCGACGAGATGAAGGAAGCGCTCGGATTGAAGTCCAAGTCCGGCATCCACCGCCTGATCACCGGCCTGGTGGAGCGCGGCTTCATCCGCCGCCTGCCCCACCGGGCGCGCGCCGTCGAGGTGCTGCGCCTGCCCGACGACATGCCCCAGGCCGCTGCTGCGGGCGGCCAGTTCGCGCCCAGGGTGATCCAGGGCGCCTTCCGAACGTCCCTGCCCGGCACCACGGTGGCCTCGGTCGTGGACGCGGTGCAGTTGCCGCTCTACGGCAAGATCGCCGCCGGCACGCCGATCGAGGCGCTGCGCGACCATTCGAACTATGTCGACGTGCCGGCCGGGCTGCTCGGCCGGGGCGAGCACTACGCGCTGGCGGTCGAGGGCGACTCCATGGTCGACGCCGGCATCCTGGACGGCGATACCGTGGTGATCGAGCGCGGCGAGACGGCGGAGACCGGAGCCATCGTCGTGGCCCTGATCGACGACGAGGAGGCGACCCTCAAACGCTTCCGCCGGCACGGCAAGTCGATCGCGCTGGAGCCGGCCAACACCGCCTACGAGACCCGGATCTTCCCGCCCGAGCGGGTCCAGATCCAGGGCCGCCTGATCTGCCTGCTGCGCCGGTACTGATCCCGGGTTTCACGGGGCCGTGCTCCCTCCCTCACCCTTCGTCCCTCGACAAGCTCGGGATGAGGAAGCTCGGGGTGAGGAAGATTGGTATAAGTTAACTAATTGATTCAAAACAACAATCCTCATCCTGAGCTTGTCGAAGGATGGCCAGGAGTTCTGCCCTTCGCCACCATCAATCCCCCCACTCCGGCCGCCACCGTACCCAGGGGCGGCGGCCGCGCGACCCCGCGACGCTCTCCACGCGCACGCCCGCGGGCGAGAGCCAGAGCGCGTGGCTGCCCTCGCGCCACAGGTCGAAGCGGTCGATCAGGACCCGCGGGCCCGGACAGGCCCGGCGGCGGAGCGGCTCCAGGCTGATCAGCACCGTGGCGCTCCGGCAGTCCTCGGCCAGCGCCCGGCCGTCGAGCGCCAGGGCGACGACCTGGTCCTTGGCCCGGTAGATGCAGCCCAGCGCGTCGCAGCGCAGTGCCCCGCCGGCCGCGGCGGCGTCGCGCGGCCAGGCCGAGGCCTCCGCGCGCCCGGCCCGGCGCAACCAGGTCTCGGCCGTGAAACGCGCCCGGCGCGACGACGACAGCCAGACCTCGCCGTCGGCCCCGCGTACCGCGAGCAGCTTGCCGTCGCCGCTGGCCAGCAGATCGGGCGGGCGGACCAGGGCCGCGCCCGCCAGCCCGGCGAGCACCAGCGCCAGCCCGGCCAGCCGCCAGGGCCGCCGCCACAGGCAGAGCCACAGCCCCCCCGCCACCATGAGAAGCAGCCCGGCCGTCGGCATGGCCCTGACCGGCAGGACCGCGCCGGGCAGGCTCGCGATCGTCTCGGCCACGGCGATCACCGCGCCGAGGCCCCAGCCCATGGGCACCAGCGCCAGCGCCTCGAGCCCGAAGGGCAGCAGCACGAAGGCCAAGAGCGCCCAGGGCATGATCCAGAAGCCGGTCAGCGGCACCGCGACCAGGTTCGCCGCCAGGCCGTACCAGGCCATGCGGTTGAAGTGATAAACCGCGAAGGGCGCGGTCGCCGCGATCGCGATCACCGAGGTCAGCGCCACGCCCCCCAGATAGAGCGCCAGACGGCCGGCGGCCCCCCGCTCCGCGACCGCCGCGCGGCCCCGCGCGCCCAGGGCCTCGTAACCGGCAACCAGCCCCGTGACCGCCGCGAAGGACATCTGGAACGAGGCACTCAAGAGGCTTTCGGGTGCGATCAGCAGCACCGCGAAGGCCGCCCAGGCGACCAGGCGCAGCGAGAGCGCGCTGCGGTCCAGGACCACCGCCAGCAGCACCAGAGAGACCATCAGGAAGGCGCGTTGTGTCGGCACCGGCGCGCCGACTAGGCAGAGGTAGGCGAAGGCGCCGCATGCGGCCGCAATCGCCGCCCACTTCTTGATCGGCTGGCGCAGCGCCAGCGCCGGAGCCAGCGCCATGAGTGCTCTTAGTGCGAAGAACAGCAGGCCGGCGACCAGCCCCATGTGCAAGCCGGAGATCGCCAGCAGGTGGGCCAGGCCCGAGTCGCGCATCGCCTGGATCACGGGCTCGGGAATCGCGCCGCGCTCGCCGGTCATCAGGGCCGCGGCCAGCGCGCCCCGCGCGTCCGGCAGGGCCGCGAGGACCTGCCGGGCGACGGCGTCGCGCAGCCCCGCCCACCAGAGCCGCCAGGCCTCGGCCGTCCCCTGGGCCTGCCCGCCCCGGTCCAGCCGCTCCGCGTGGCCGACCGCGTAGCCGACGGCGCCGAGCCGTTCGAAATAGGCCCGGCGGGCGAAGTCGAAGGCGCCGGGCGCGGCGGGCTCCGGCGGCGGGCGCAACACGGCACGGACCCGGATCCGGTCGCCCGGGACGAAACCGCCCGGCTCCCGCATCGTCAGGCGCACCCGCGCCCGCGCCGGGGTGCCGGCCGGGTCCAGCCCGGCCACCTCGAGCCGGTGCAACAGAACCCGCCCGCCGGCCGCGCGCGGCTCGACCGAGAGCACTTGGCCGGTGACCCGCGCCGGGCCGTGCGTCTTCTCCAGCACCGGCGCGGCGACGAAATGGGTCCGCGCCTGCGCCGCGGCGAAGCCGGCGGCGAGCGCCCCTAGGGCGATCAGGGTCAGCCAAAGTCCGGGCCGCCGCCACGCGAGCAGTCCGGCCGCCGCCAATGCCCCCAGCCCCGCCACGCCCAGCCAGAGCGGCGGCTCGACCAGCAGCGAGAAGTAGACGCCGATCCCCGCCCCGAAGACGACCGGCAGCCACAGCAGCCAGCGCTCGCGCTCGGCCTCGAACTCCCGCTTCAGCCGGAGCAGCGCCGCGGCGGCGCGCCCGCCGCCAGCCATATCGCCGGCCGTGCCGCCGGTTTCGAGCGCAGGATCCTGTGCCGCCATGCCGCGCGCCTTCCCGGGGGGCCGACTTCGGCCCCTCCGGCCCATGGTACCTCAAGACGGCAATGACCGCGAGGCGTGTGTCAGGCCGAGCCCCTCCCCCAGGGGCCACAGGCGGTTCACCCAGTCAGCAGAGGTCCGCCGACTCTCTTTGCAAGGACGCAAGGACGGGAAGGATCACGCCGTTTACCCGCCCGACCGCCGTATCGACGTTCGCGAGGCCCGTGGGCAGGAGTCCACGGTCCAGGGAATAGCGACTGTGATAATGCAGCACCGCAGGCGGGGTCGGTGTGTCGGTGAGCAGGCTCCCGAGGTGGGTCGGGTAGTTGTGGGTCGGGGGTAGATGATCGACATCCACGCCGAGCTCTTCCAGGGCCAAGGCAAAGGCCACCTGATCGGAATGCATGGCGTAACCCTCGAGCGCGTCGATCCGTTCGTGCAGCCACTGCACCCACTTGGGCCAGGTCCCGGCAAGGCGCCCATAGAGGCCCCGGGGCAGGACATAGAGCCCGCCGTTGCAGTTGTTGCGCTGGGTCGCGTCGTCCGAGAAATCGACCTTGCGCGTGCGCAACGGGCCGGGAAAGTCAGCGCTCCGGAAAAGACCCTCCAGGATCGACAACGGCGGATTGGCACAATCGACGATCTTGGCCCGCAGCCGCATACCCTCGAGAGCGTCGCCGATCGGTCCCGCGAAAGCCAGGTCGCAGTCGCACAGGACCAGAAGATCGGCGTCCTGCAGCGGGGCGCTCCGCAACTGCAGCAGCTTGTTGCAGTAAGGATGCGCGGGGTCGAAGGGGCGGCAGGGCACGATCGTGACGCCGAGCCCCCGAAGATGACGGGTCGCGGAAGTCTCCCGGCCGCCGATTACATGAACGTAGATCTGGTCCGGCGAAATTCCGGCGAGAACGATCGCGCTCGCGACAAAGACGACGGCCTGCTGATGGAACTTGGCCGCCTCGTCGACGACGCAGGAAAAACGGATCGTCATGGCCGGCCGTACCTACACTGTCCCGCCGGCCGGGTCATCCCGCTTCGCCAACACGTTCCAGGACCGGCCCCAAACGCCTGCTCTCGGCGTGGATCGCCAGGCAGTCGAAGAAGGCGCCGCCGTCCGAGAGCCGCGCGAGCTGCCGGACCTGGAAGTCGTCGCCGGCCGAGTTCCGGGGCCCTACGTTGCGGAAGAAGCGGTAGCCCCGGCCCTTCAGGAAGTCCTCGATCATGGCGACCTCGGTGCCGAAGCGGGCGAGCTGCGCGGCCACGACCTCCAGGTAGACGACCGGCAGGAACCGCCCGATCACCCCGGCGCCCGAGCGCAGGACCGAGAGCTCGGCCCCCTCGACGTCGATCTTCAGGACATCGAGCTTCGGGTTGCCGCCCCAGGCAACGAGGCGCGTGCCAACCTCGTCCAAGGTGACGAACTGCGCGGCCTCCCCGGCTTGCCCCGGGACCAGATAGGTCGCCCCGGTGTTGCCCTCGGTTTCCAAGAAGCGGGCCGGCGAGGCTTCCGCGCAACCGGCCGCACGCGGGGCCGCCCCCACGGCAGCACGCAGGGTCGCGAGCCTCTCGCCCAGACCATTGACCGCGACGTTATGGACCAGGAGCGCATGGCTCGCCGGATGCGGCTCGACCGCAAACACCCGTCCCGCCGGGCCGACCGTCGCGGCCAGCGGGATCGCGAAGGTGCCGATGTGGCCCCCGACGTCGATCACGTAGTCGCCGGCCGTTACGACGCTGCGCAGGAAGGCCAATTCGTTGCGGGTGTGTGCGCCGAAGTCGCGCAGCTGGTTCGTGATCAAGTCACCCTCGGGCGCGCGAAACCGGCCGAACGGCGTTTCTATGTCGACGAGCGCGGCCGGCGGCCTATCGGGTCGGGCAGGCATGCCCGCATCATACAGCCCCTGGAGGCGCCGCGCGAAGAGCACAGTGCGGCCGTCCCGTCCGGCGCCCCGTCACGCGTCCTCGGCGTCGTCCTTCAGCGGCAGGTCGACGATCCGCCCGACCGTGTCCTGCGGGTCGAGGCCATAGCCGCGCCGGATCTCGACGTTGCGCAGCATGACCTCGAGGCAGGTCCGGTCGTCGAAACTGCCCGCGCCGGGCGTGGCGTACTTCGTCTTGAGGCTGTGGAACAGCTCGCGCTCGTTGGGCGTCAAGGCCTCCTCGACCGCCGCCAGCCGCTCCAGCAGGCGCGTCACCTCGGCAAGCTCGCTCAGCTTCGGCATCTCGGCTCCGGCTTGTTCCCGCAAGGGCTCGGGCCAAGTCTGGCAGCCCGGCGCGCCCGTGCCAAGCCCGGGGGGCCGTGCGGACGCGTCCATGCGAAGGTCTCGGCGGGCGCGCCGTTGTCAGGAACCGGGGTGCTGTGTCCCGGATCTTGGATTTGAGCTATTGCGATAAGGCCTTCCGGATAGCGGCCTTGTTCTCCGAACCTAGGCGCGGATCATCGCGTAGGCGCGTCAGGGCGTCAGGGCGTCAGGGCGTCACGTGCGTGGCCGCTGTCCAAGCGGGCCAAGGCGCCCACCGCCTGGAGCGCCATATCCACGTCTTCAGTCAGGACCGTCTCCTCGAGGAACGGAACGTCCTCAACCAACCCCACTTCTCCCAGCGCAAAGACCGCGGCAGCTCGAACGTGGCGATTTTGGTGCGCCAACGCCCCGCGGAGATACGCGCGATAGGCAGCCGAGTCGGCGCGGTCCACCTCGGCGAGCAGCTTGGCCAAGGAAACCCGTACCATCGGGTGTGACAGGCAGTCCCAGGAAAATTCAGGGCGCTCTGATCTCTCCTCGTCCCAAAGGTCCTGCCACAGCTTCAAGACCCGCGGATCGCCTGAGTAGACTGTCATCGCATTCAGCCCGTTTACGATTTCGATCATCCGATCTTGGGCGAATAGGCTGGACAACTCGTCATACGACGCCTCGCGGGTCCTGATCTGTTCGGCGCCGACACGGCTTTCCGGGCCCTGGCGGACAGGTCGGTTCTGCGGTGTGTCCGGACAGTTTGGAAACGCGACGGCAGGTTCGGCCGATCGGAACTTCGCAAGCTGTGAACGGGTGGTTTCCTTCTTTTCTTGGCTGATGGTCGGGTCGTCGACCAGACGTTCCAATGCAACCCGGGCCTCGACCGTTCCGATCCCCCTCAGCGATCCGATCGCATTGTTCGCAACGAAAATGTCGTCACGGCGCGCCATTTCCTCGAGAAGCGGAACGACGTCGTTGCCGCCAAGCGATCCCAAAGCGCCGGCGACCGCCGCACGTACGTGCCGGTCCTCATGCCGATGGTTCCGCAGGAGATAGCCGTAGTATTCTGAAAAGTGGCTGGGATCTCCGGTAGCCAGCACCTCTGCCAGCGTCGATCTCACCGAGGGTTGCCGGATGACATCCCAGGAGAGTCCAGGATACCTCTCCGACCGGTCGAGCCAAAGGTCACGCAAAAGAGCCATGAATTCCGGACGATCCCAGTACCCCTCGAGGGCCGCGATAGACAACCGCATGGAAACGAGATCGTCGTCCTTCAGAATCCTCAGAACGTCGTCCAGGGTGGCTTTCTTCTGAATCAGATCTTCGTCGATTTCCTCGGTCGTGTAACAGCGCACTCGAAAGATCTTCAAAGGGTTCTTTAGAACGGTCTTCCAGTAATCCTTGCAGGGGATCCGTGGTGCATCGTCGGTCCCGGCCTGCTCCTGCAGTTCCACCGCCCGGGTGTGGGTTTGATCCTGGAGACCATGCCACGATCGAGGCGGTGCCGTGAGCCCGGGCGAGCTATAGACGGCCAGGTGCAGCGCGCACAGCAAGAGAGCACTTCGGCGTGCGCCGGTTGTCATGTTCCGACCGGTTGCCATCGCTAGTGGGTTCCCAACGACATATGCCTGCCCCTTCGGCTCCCCGTCCAACCCGATCCGGCCGCTCCCTACGTTGCGCCGCAAACCGGGCGCAGTTACGAACTCAGTCGTAGTGGAACCCGGTTTCGGAATCGTAAACAAGAACGGGAAATTATTGCCGATTGCTCGCGCTTCCGGTGATGGCGTGGGCCTCGCCGAATGACCGATAGCCCGCGTCCCAAACGAGAGCGCCGGTACTGTCCGGGCGGAATTTCGGGACTGTGCCCAATTTAGAAGTCGTTTGTTTTCAGAGGTTTAGCCGAAACATGGCGGCGGATTGCGATCCGTAACCCCTTGAAAACAAAAGACATTTTACTGTGCACGGGCTCGAATACTCAAACCCGTCCGCCGCCTGGCCCCACTGCCTGGCGGGGTGCGAGGGCGGCCATGGCACCGGCCCGTCGGATGTGCTAAAGAGCGGCCGCGTCCCGGGGCGGCCCGGGGACCTTTCCACCAGCGAGCCGGGACCGGAGCGCGAGCAGCCATGAGCGAGGCCGATACCACCGCCGATACCGCGGCCGAGGAGGGCGCGCGCGACTTCATCCGCGAGGTCGTCCGCACGGACCTGGCCGCGGGCCGGACCGAAAGCGTGGTCACGCGCTTTCCGCCGGAGCCCAACGGCTATCTGCACATCGGCCACGCCAAGTCGATGTGCCTCAACTTCGGCGTCGCCGCGGAGTTCGGCGGCCGCTGCCACCTGCGCTTCGACGACACCAATCCGGTCAAGGAGGAGCACGAGTACATCGATGCGATCCAGACCGACGTGCGCTGGATGGGCTTCGACTGGAAGACGCACCTCTACTTCGCCTCGGACAACTTCCAGAGGCTCTACGACTGGGCCGAGCACCTGGTGCGCGCGGGCAAGGCCTACGTCGACGACCTCTCGGCCGAGGAGATCCGGGAGTACCGCGGCACGCTGACCGCCCCGGGCAAGGACAGCCCCTATAGAAGTCGCCCGGTCGAGGAGAACCTGGACCTGTTCGACCGCATGCGGTCCGGCGAGTTCCCCGACGGCGCGCGGGTCCTGCGCGCCCGGATCGACATGGCCTCGGGCAACATGAACCTGCGCGATCCCGTCCTCTACCGCATCCTCCACGCGGCGCACCCGCGCACCGGCGAGGCCTGGTGCCTTTATCCGACCTACGACTTCGCCCACGGCCAGTCGGACGCGATCGAGGGCGTGACCCACTCGATCTGCACCCTGGAGTTCGAGGACCACCGCCCGCTCTACGACTGGCTCATCGAAAACCTGCCGGTGCCCTCGGCGCCGCGGCAGTACGAGTTCGCGCGCCTCAACCTGAGCTACACGGTGCTCTCCAAGCGGCGGCTCATCCAGCTGGTCGAGGAAGGCCATGTGAAGGGCTGGGACGACCCGCGCATGCCGACGCTCCGCGGGCTCAGGCGGCGCGGCGTGCCGCCGGCGGCGATCCGCGACTTCTGCCAGCGCATCGGCGTCACCAAGAACGACACCCTGGTCGACATGGCGCACTTCGAGCACTGCATGCGCGAGCTGCTGAACAAGACGGCCGAGCGCCGCATGGCCGTGCTGCGCCCGCTCAAGGTCGTGATCGAGAACTATCCGGAGGGCGAAAGCGAGGAGCTGGAGGCCGTCAACAACCCGGAGGACCCCGCGGCCGGGACCCGCGCGGTGCCCTTCTCCCGCGAGATCTATATCGAGCGCGACGACTTCATGGAGGACCCGCCGAAGAAGTTCTTCAGGCTGGCGCCCAGCCGCGAGGTGCGGCTGCGCTACGCCTATTTCCTCACGTGCCGCGAGGCGGTCAAGGACACGGCCGGCGAAGTCGTCGAGCTGCGCTGCAGCTACGACCCGGCGACCCGCGGCGGCAATGCGCCCGACGGCCGCAAGGTCAAGGCGACGCTGCACTGGGTCTCGGCCGAACAGTCGATGCCGGCCGAGGTGCGGCTCTACGACCATCTGTTCCGGGAGCCCATTCCGGGCGCCTCGGGCGACCTGATGGACGACCTCAATCCGGAGTCGCTGACGGTCCTGACCGACTGCCGCCTGGAGCCCGCTCTAGCCGAGGCGCGGCCCGATCAGCCGGTCCAGTTCGAGCGGCTCGGCTACTTCTGCCCCGATCCGGAGTCCACGGCCGAACGGCCGGTCTTCAACCGTACCGTCGCCCTGCGCGACACCTGGGCCAGGGTCCAAGGCAAGGGCGGCGGAAAGCCCTGATGCGGCCCGTACCATGAGCGCCGAGACCTCTTCGATCGTCACCCGCTTCGCGCCCTCGCCGACCGGCTTCCTGCACATCGGCGGGGCGCGCACGGCGCTGTTCAACTGGCTCTATGCGCGCCACCACGGCGGCCGTTTTCGGCTGCGCATAGAGGACACGGACAGGAAGCGCTCCACGCCCGAGGCGATCCAGGCGATCCTCGTCGGCCTCGAATGGCTCGGGCTCGACTGGGACGGCGAGGTCGTCTACCAGTCCGAGCGCGCCGGGCGCCATGCGGAAAGCGCCCGCGCGCTGCTGGCCGAGGGCAAGGCCTATCGCTGCTACTGCACGCCCGAGGAGCTGGCGGAGATGCGCGCCGAGGCACGCGCCCAGGGCCGCGCCAAGCTCTATGACGGCCGCTGGCGCGACCGCGACCCCGCTGACGCACCGCCGAGCGTCCAGCCGGTGATCCGCCTCAAGGCCCCGCAGGAGGGCGAGACGGTCATCGACGACCTGGTGCAGGGCCCGGTGACAGTCGCGAACGCCCAGCTCGACGACATGGTGCTGCTCAGGGCCGACGGCACGCCGACCTACATGCTCTCGGTCGTGGTCGACGACCACGACATGGAGGTCAGCCACGTGATCCGCGGCGACGACCACCTGACCAACGCGTTTCGCCAGAGCCAGCTTTACCAGGCGCTCGGCTGGACGCCGCCGGCCTTCGCCCACATCCCGCTGATCCACGGCGCCGACGGCGCCAAGCTGTCGAAGCGCCACGGCGCGCTCGGCGTCGAGGCCTACCGGGACCTGGGCTATCTGCCCGAGGCGCTGCGCAACTACCTGCTGCGCCTCGGCTGGTCGCACGGCGACGACGAGATCATCTCGACCGGACAGGCGATCGACTGGTTCGATCTCGATGCGGTGAACCGCGGGGCCGCGCGCTTCGACTTCACCAAGCTGGAGAGCGTGAACGGCCACTATCTGCGCGAGGCCGAAGACGCCCGGCTGCTCGACCTGGTCCGCCCGCGCCTCGAGGCCAGGTTCGGCCAGCGCCTGGACGGCGCGGCGCGGGACCGCCTCGCGCGGGGCATGGCCGGCCTGAAGGGGCGCGCCAAAACCCTCGAGGAGCTGGCGGAGAACGCCGCCTTCTACGTGGCCGAGCGGCCCCTGTCCCTAACGCCGAAGGCGGCCAAGCTGCTGGCGGACGAGGCGCCGGTCGTCCTCGGCCGCCTGCTGGCGCGGCTGCAGGACCTAGAGGACTGGAGTGAGGCCGCGCTCGAGGCCCGGGTCCGCGACTTCGCCGAGGCCGAGGGTCTCAAGCTGGGCAAGGTGGCCCAGCCGCTGCGCGCGGCGCTGACCGGCTCGAACGCCTCGCCGGGGATTTTCGAGGTCATGGCGGCACTCGGCCGCGCGGAGTCCCTGGCGCGGATCGGCGACAGGGCCGCCGGCTAGATTGATCGCCGGGCCCGGAGGCCTTATGCTGCGGCGCAGCTAGACCCGTCGACCAAGCAGGTCGCAGACAGAGGATCGAACATGAAAAAAGCACCCTCCGCGACCGCCGACAGCTTCACCCTCACGGACAACCGCACCGGTCGGAGCTGGGAACTGCCGATCATCGACGGTAGCGAAGGGCCCAGCGTCATGGACGTCCGCAAGTTCTACGCGGACACGCAGATGTTCACCTACGATCCGGGATTCACCTCGACCGGAAGCTGCGAGTCGAAGCTCACCTTTATCGACGGCGAGAAGGGCGTGCTGCTGCACCGCGGCTACAAGATCGAGGACCTGGCCGAGCACAGCGATTTCATGGAGGTCTGCTCGCTCCTGCTCTACGGCGAGCTGCCCGACGCCAAGCAGAAGGCGGCCTTCGAGAAGGCCATCACCTACCACACCATGCTGCACGAGCAGCTCAATTACCTCTACCGGGGCTTCCGGCGCGACGCCCATCCCATGGCGATCATGGTCGGCGTGGTCGGCGCGCTCTCGGCCTTCTATCACGACTCGACCGACATCACCGATCCGCGCCAGCGCATGATCGCCTCGCACCGGCTGATCGCCAAGATGCCGACCATCGCGGCCATGGCCTATAAGTTTTCGCTGGGCCAGCCCTTCGTCTATCCGCGCAACGACCTGAGCTACGCGGAGAACTTTCTCTACATGACCTTCTCCGTGCCCTGCGAGGAGTACGAGATCAACCCCGTGCTGGCGCGCGCCATGGACCGCATCTTCATTCTGCACGCCGACCACGAGCAGAATGCCTCGACCTCGACCGTGCGCATCGCCGGCTCGAGCGGCGCCAACCCCTTCGCCTGCATCGCGGCGGGCATCGCCTCGCTCTGGGGCCCGGCGCACGGCGGCGCCAACGAGGCCGTGCTCCAGATGCTACAGGAAATCGGCCACAAGGACCGCATTCCCGAATTCCTGGAGCGGGCCAAGGACCGCGACGATCCCTTCCGCCTGATGGGTTTCGGCCACCGGGTCTACAAGAACTACGACCCGCGCGCCGCGGTGCTGCGCGAGTCCTGCCATGCGGTCCTGGGTGAGCTCGGCGTGGAGCACGATCCGCTGCTGGAACTCGCCATCGAACTCGAGCGCATCGCGCTGGAGGACGACTACTTTGCCGAGAAGAAGCTGTTCCCGAACGTGGACTTCTACTCGGGCATCATCCTCAAGGCCATGGGCTTCCCAACGTCGATGTTCACCGTGCTCTTCGCCGTCGCCCGCACGGTCGGCTGGGTGGCGCAGTGGAAGGAGATGATCGAGGACCCGAGCCAGAAGATCAGCCGGCCGCGCCAGCTCTACACGGGCGCGACGCAGCGCAACTACCTGCCGATGGACCAGCGCGGCTGAAGAACGGCCAGCCCGTCAGCTCCGCTCGATCAGCTCGATCTTGTAGCCGTCGGGATCCTCGATGAAGGCGATCACGCTGCCGCCGTGCTTCATCGGCCCCGGCGGCCTGGGAATCGAGACGCCCTCGGCGGCCAGCTGCTCGCAGGTGCCGTAGATGTCCGGAACGCCGACCGCCAGGTGGCCGAAGCCGGTACCGAGATCGTAGGATTCCTCCTGGCCCCAGTTGTGGGTCAACTCGATCACCGCGTCGCTCGCCTCATCGCCGTAGCCGACGAAGGCCAGGGTGAACTCGCCTGAGGGGTAGTCGGTCCGGCGCATCAGCGACATGCCGAGCAGACGGGTATAGAAATCGATCGATTTGTCCAGGTCCTTGACCCGGATCATGGTGTGCAGCAGCCGGAAATTTCCGGCACCGGCGCCACCGGCCGTTGCCTTACTCATGGCTCCTCCTCAGGGTGTTTCAGTCATTATAGGTCTTCCGTTCGGCACCGCCAGACCCGATCACCGAAAGGATCGTGCGGGCCGCCCTGAGGCTGGGCACCGGTCCACCAAGACCGAGCAGCCCGGCCGCCGCGGCACAGCCCTCGCGCTGGGCCCGCCGGGCCGCCGGATCGTGCAGCAAGGCCTCGAGCGCCGCCGCCAGCTCGCTGGGAGTGCAGCGCCCTTGCAGGCGCTCCGGCTGGACCTCGCGCGCCAGCACCAAGTTGACGACGCTGACGTGGTCGACCCTGATCATCCGGGTGGCCAGAAAGGCGGTCAGGGGATTGAGCCGGTAGGCTATCACTGCAGGCAGGCCCGCGACGGCCAGCTCGACCGCCACCGTGCCGGAGGCCGCCAACGCGGCATCGGCCGCGGCATAGGCGCCGTGCTTCGCGTCAGCCTCGCTCAGGACCTCCGCAGGCACGGGCCAGTCGCGCACGGCCTCTTCGACCATGTCCGCGACGGTGTCCACCGTGGGCACGAGCGCGCGCAGTCCGGGAAAGCGTCCGGCCAGCAGGCCCAGGGTCCTGCCGAAGACCGGCGCCAGGCGCCCGACCTCGCCGCGCCGGCTGCCGGGCAGAACACAGAGCACCGGCGCCTCGGGCGGGATCGCCCGCTCCGCGCGGAACGCGGCACCGTCGGGTCGCGCCATCCCGGCCGCCTCTACGGCCGGATGCCCCACGAAGGTCGTGGCCAGACCGTGCTTCTCGAAATAGGGCGGCTCGAAGGGCAGAAGTGCCAGGAGGTGGTCCAGATAGCCAGCCATCCGACGCGCCCGCCAAGGCTTCCAGGCCCAGACCGAGGGGGCCACGTAGTGCACCAGCCGAACGCCGCTTCCCTTCAGGCGCCGGCTGACCTGAAGGGTGAAGGACGGCGAGTCGATGGTGACCAGGACATCCGGCCGGGCGGCCCGGACGGCAGCAACCGTGTCCCCTATACGCCGGTAGATACGGCGCACGTGCGGCAAGACTTCGACGATCCCCATGACCGCCAGCTCGTCGATCGGAAAGAGGCTCGCCAAGCCCTGTCGGGCCATGGCTTCGCCGCCCACGCCCGCGAAGCGGATTCTGCCGTCGGTCTCCGCCTTCAGGGCAGCCATCAAGCGCGCGCCTAGCTGATCGCCGGACGGCTCGCCAGCGACCAGGAAGACGAGCGGAGGCCGCTCCTCGCCGGCGGCCGCGCCCGTCATGAATCCGTCTGTATTCCGACGACAAAGAGGCCCGCGGAGTCGGCCACCGGGCCCAGTGCGTCGCCTCCGATGACCAGGGCACCACCGGCCTCGACCGCGATGCCGCGCAGCCCAGCCGCCGCCGCCACCTCGACTGTCCGTTGGCCGATCGTCGGAAGGTCGGCACGGTGCTCCTGGCCCGGTTTCTTGATCTTGACCAGTACACCGCCCGGCCCGGCCCGGCGCAGCTCTCCGGCCCGTCGCAGGAGGGCGTCGGTCCCCTCCGCCGCTTCGACGGCCAGCACGATCCCCTGCTGGACGACCACGCCCTGACCGACGTCTGCCGCGCCCAGGACCTTGGCGACCGCTATGCCTCGTTCGATGTCCGCTACGGCTTCCGCGTCGGGCTCGAGGCGGCCGTATACCTTGGTTTCGGCAAGCAGATGCTTCAGGATCTCGTCCACGCCGATGACGCCGAATCCCTCTTCCTCCAGACTGCGGACGACCGCGCTCAGAAGGCCGTCGTCCCCCAGGCTGCTCATGCCGACCTTGGCCAGCCAGCGCGCCGTGCGCAGGTCGGGCTTGAGCTCGGCGAGGCTTGGTCGGGTAATCGCCCCCGCCATGACCAGCTCGGAAACCCCGGCCCCTTTCAGTATCTCGAATGCCGAGCCGGCGGCGCCGAGCCGAATCCAGGCGTGCACGGTCCCGGCGACAGTTTCGGGATCGGTCTGCCCTTCGAAGGCCAGCACGAAGACCTCTCGCCCGTCGAGCCGGCAAGCCTCGACCAGTCGGGCGGGAAGCTCGCCGTCTCCAGCCAGGATTCCGAGTCTACCGGCCATGCTACGACTTCGGTTTGCAGAGCGCCCGCGAGGAGTCCGACCGGATAAAGCTGAGCAACTCGCTGACCGACGCATTCTCGTTGAAGTGCCGCTCGGTCTCGGACAGCCGCTCCGCCACGGTCCCGGCCCCGGCGAAGATGCTGTCGTAGGCGGACTGCAAGGACTGAATCTCGTCACGCGAAAACCCGCCGCGTTTTAGACCGACGACGTTTAGACCCTTCAGCGTCGCCCGCTCACCCATCACCAGGCCGAAGGGAATTACGTCGTGCTCGACACCAGACATGCCGCCAACCATGGCGCGGCGGC
>JAOUCL010000320.1 GCA_029859805.1 Rhodospirillales bacterium
GGCCCCCTTCGGCCAAGTCGACAGCCAGCTGAGCCGCAAGTTCGAGGGCACCGGCCTCGGCCTGCCGCTGTCCAACGCACTGGCAAAACTGCACGGCGGCACCCTGGAGCTCGAAAGCACCCCCGACACGGGCACCACCGTCACCATCCGACTGCCGGCCGAACGCATACTGAAGGGATGAGTCCGAGTTGGCCGCGACGCATGCCTCCAGGTCACCCGCATTGCCGCATCCTGACCGGTCCAGATGATGAAGCCCGCTAGCTCAAGCGGATTAATCCCAGGATTGGTTCCGGGAATAGCTATTCCTCTTTATCGATATAGCGGGTATATGAAAACAAAATGGAGACTTAGATACACGATTCGGCGCCTAGTTATACTGGAAGCTTGCGCTGTCCAGAAGACCTTGAGTTGTAGATTCTGAACGTAGGTAGGCAAAGAAAGTGTCAAATTTGTCGCAAAATTTAGGTTTTTTTAACTTTCTTTGTAGCTTGACTAGATGCAAAGGAATATCCATACTGTTCAGAGTCCCAAATACATCAGGTTAGGGATTCTGGAGTATGAGTTCTGGTTCTTACACTGGCTCGGAGCACAGCTCGCAATGAAGGTTCTCTTGGTGGACGACCACTGGGTGTCGAGAGCAGCCCTGAAATCCCTGCTAACCCAGATCGACAAGAAGGCCAAGTTTCTCGAGGCTGACAATTTCGATGATGCCTTGAATCAGGTCGAAGGCGCTTCGGGGCTGAAACTGGTACTTCTCGACTTGGTACTGCCGGGGCTGGAGTCCTTGGACGGTATCAGCCGACTCATGGAGAAGGTGCCCCAGGTTCCCGTGGTGATCTTCTCGATGGTCGAGAACCGTCATGAGATGCTGCGCGCCGTGGAGCAGGGCGTGGCCGGCTTCATCCCCAAGACCGTCACAGGCGACGAGATCCTCAAGGCCGTGAAGGTCGTGATGTCCGGCGAACTCTACCTGCCCCGCATGCTCCTGAAGGATCCGGCCCGCCAATCACCCGAGTCGAGCTCCTTCATCCCGATCGATGGCGCGCCCCGGCAGGCCATCGCCAACCTGACTGCGCGTCAACGACAGGTCCTCTCCTATTTGGCCCGGGGCATGACGAATACGAAGATCGCCACGGAACTGGGTCTCTCGGAGAACACGGTCCGGATTCACATCTCCGCGATCCTGCGCACGCTCGATCTCGACAATCGGACCCAGGCCGCCCTGCTCGCCGCGGAGTACCTGCGCACCGCCAGCGCCCTCTGAGAAGGCTGACGCGAACTTACGAGCCGGAATCCATGGCGGCCAAGTGGCCGCCGAATCCCTGGTTGCCCATGAGCGCCTTGCAGCGCTCGAATCTTTCGACGGCATAGGCCCAGAAGTCCTCGGCCGGATTGTCGTTGGCGTGCTGGATCAGCCCCCAGAGGGTCCACAGCAGGTCGCACATGGCCTTGTAGATGACCATGCGGCCGAACACGGCCGGCGGCACCGCTCCGCCGCAGTACGCCTCCATCATCTCCCGGTCTTCGGCCTCCCCGAAGCCGGCCTCGACCGAGAGGTCGCCCAGGTCCCAGATCGGGTCGTTCATGCCCGAGTATTCCCAGTCGACCAGCCACATCCGTTCGCCGTCGTCGAGAAAGTTCTCGCATAGCGGATCGCAGTGGCAGGGCGCGAGCGTCCCGGGATTGGCGTCGAGCACCCGGCGCACCGCCTCGGCCTCGCCGACCACGTCGTGATAGCCCTCGGGCAAGGTGGCGCCCAGCTTGGCGAGATGGCCGAGGTAATCGTCGATCATGCTGAACAGCTCGAAGCGGAACTTGAAAGGCTGCCCGTACTCGTGCATGCGCTTGAGCACGCGCGCCGCGCGGGCCGGCGCGCCCGGCGTGGTCGGAAAGGTCTCGGGCGTCATGGTCGTGGTGCCGTCAAGGTAGCGGCATAGCATCAGGCCGTCGGTCGTATCGAAAAAGACCACCTCGGCGCTTACGCCGGCGTCCGCCGCGACCCGGGCATTGTGCGCCTCGACCTTCCGGTCGATGTATTCGGAGGTGCCCTCCCCGGCCACGCGCAGCACGTAGGCCTCGCCCCCCAGCGTCACCTTGTAGTTCCGGTTGGTCAGACCGCCCAACTGCTCCCAGGCGATATGCTCGCGCGGCACGCCCTTGAACTGCGGCACTCGCGCCAGGTTTTCGAAGACCTCCTCCATCCTCCTCCTCCTATGCCAGAATTCGCTTGCGCTCCGGATCGTAGAGCGCGCGCCCATGGCGGCGCGCGGGCAGCCGCTCGCAGAACGATTCAATTTCATAGTCGTCGTGGTCCGCCGCCTCGGCCGGCAGGTAGCCCAGGACGATCGGCTTGCCGACGGTGTGTCCATAGCCGCCGCTTGTCGTCACGCCGAGCACCTCGCCGCCGCGCAGGATCGCCTCGCCGCCATAGACCGGGGCATCGGCTTCCAGGGTAAAGCAGCAGAGCGTTTGCCGTGGCCCCTCCTGTTTGGCCCGCGCCAGGGCCTCGGCGCCCAGGAAGTCGCCCTTGCCGAGCGCAACGCAGAAGCCGAGTCCCGCCTCGTAGGGCGTGTAGTCCGGCGTGATGTCCGCGCCCCAGTAGAGATACCGCTTCTCCAGCCGCAGGCCCTCGATCGCCCGGTAGCCGACGTTGGCGACGCCGGCGTCCCGGCCGGCCTGCCACAGGGTCTCGTAGAGGTGCGCGGCGTATTCGCTGGGCACATGCAGCTCCCAGCCCAGCTCGCCCAGATAGGTGACGCGCAGCGCCAGCGCCGGAGCATAGCCGATCCTGAGCTCGCGGGCCTGCATGAAGGCAAAAGCCTCGTTGCTCACGTCGCCGTCGGCGACCCGTTCCAGGATCCCGCGGGCTTCCGGTCCGCAGAGGTTGATCACCGCCCGGGCCGAGGTCACGTCGGTCAACGCGACCGACCCGTCGCGCGGCATGTGGCTTTCGATCCAGCTCCGATCGTGCACGGCGAAGCCGCTGCCGGTCACCAGATAGAAGCGGTCGTCGTCGAGCCGGGTGACGGTCAGGTCGGCCTCGATCCCGCCCTTGGCGTTGCACAGCTGCGTGTAGGTCACCGACCCGGGCGGCTTGTCCAGGTCGTTCGCGGCCAGTCCCTGCAGGAACCCGAAGGCGCCCGGGCCCGACAGCTCGAACTTGGAGAAGGAGCTCATGTCGATCAGGCCGGCGCGCTCGCGCACCGCCTTGTGCTCGGCGCCCACCTGTTCGAACCAGTTGGGCCGGGTGAAGGACGGCCGGTCGAGCGGCTCGACCCCTTCCGGCGCAAACCAGTTGGGCCGTTCCCAGCCTGATTTAGAACCGTAGACCGCGCCCCGCTCCGCCAAGTGCCGGTAGAGCGGGCTGCGCCGCGCGCCGCGGCCCGAGTGGGCTTCCTCGCCCGGCCAGTGGATCTGGTAATACGCGCCGTAGGCCTCGGCGCAGCGCTCCCTCAGATAGCGCCGTCCCGAATGGTGCGGACCGAAGCGGCGGATGTCAAAGGCCCAGAGGTCCATGCCCGGCGCCCCCTCGACGATCCACTCCGCCATGGCCCGGCCGGCCCCGCCGCAGGCCGCGATCCCCGCGGTGAAGCCGCAGGCAACGTAGAAGTTGTCCAGCTCCGGCGCCTTGCCCATGACCGGCTCGCCGTCCGCCGAGACCGGGATCGGGCCGTTGATCAGGTTGCGCACGCCGACTTCGTTGAGCAGAGGAATGCGCTCGGCCGCCGGGCCGGCGATCTGCTCGAAGCGCTCGAAGTTCGATCCCAGGAGCTCCCGCCCGAAGGCGACGGGCACGCCGGTCTCGCCGAAGGACGGGGGATCGGGCTCCCAGCCGCCGACCGCGAGCCCGCCGGCCTCGGGCTTCAGGTAGAAGCGCTTGTCCGGATCGCGGAAGGTCGGCAGGTCGCTCGACACGCCCGCCTTCTCGGTCACCAGGTACTGGTGCTCGACCGCGCCCGCCGGCACCCGGACCCCCGCCATGGCGCCGATATCGCGGCCCCACATGCCGGCGGCGTTGACCAGAATCTCGCAGGCGATCCTGCCGTGGTCCGTGACCACCGCTACGGCCCGGCGGTCCTTCACCTCGATGCCCGTCACCAGCACGCCTTCGTGAAAGGCGACGCCGCCTTGGCGCGCGCCCTTGGCGAGCGCCTGGGTCAGGCTGCTCGGGTCGATGTAGCCGTCGCTCGGAATGTAAGCTGCGCCAACCACGTCCTCGGTCGTCATCAGCGGAAAGAGCGCCTGCGCTTCCTTGGCCGAGATCAGGTTCAGCTCGAAGCCGAAAGACCGCGCGGTGGTCGCCGTGCGCTTGATCTCCTGCCAGCGCGCCTCGGACGAGGCGACCCGCAGGCTGCCGACCTTGCGCCAATCGGTCGCCTGGCCGGTCTCGGACTCCAGCCGATCGAACAGCTCGACGCTGTACTGCAGCATGCGGGTGAGGTTGCGCTTGCCGCGCAGTTGCCCGATCAGGCCCGCGGCATGCCAGGTCGCGCCGTGGGTCAGCCCGCTCTTCTCCAGCACGACCACGTCGCGCTTGCCCATTCCCGCCAGGTGGTAGGCGATCGAACAGCCGATCGCCCCGCCGCCGATGATGACGATTTCCGCCGTGTCTTTCATGGCCTCGTCCTTTCAGGCCTTTACCTGTTCCATCCTGGGGTCGTAGAGCGGGCCCAGATGAAGGATGCAGGGCACCCGCTCGCTAGCCACCTCGAGTTCGTAGGATCCGCCCTCGAGGAACTCGTCGTCGATGCCGCCGGCGTGGCGGACGTAGCCGTAGCCGATATTCTTTTCGACCGTATAGCCCCAGCCGCCGCTGGTCAGCCAGCCAACGCGCTCGCCGTTGCGGTAGAGCGTCTCACGGCCCAGCAGAACGACCTCTGGATCGTCCACGGTGAAACAGGCCAGGCGCTTGACGAGCGGCTGCGCCTGCTGCGCGACCAGTGCCACGCGGCCCTGGAAGTCGATGTTCTTGCGGAGCTTGACCGCCCAGGCGAGCCCGGCCTCGAGCGGTGTGTAGTCGGGGCCGATGTCGCTGCCCCAGGCCCGGTAGCCCTTCTCCAGGCGCAGCGATTCGATGGCCCGGTAGCCGGCGTTCGCCAGGCCATGGGCGGTGCCGGCGTCGCGAATGCGCCGGTAGACCGAGATCGCGTGTTCGGTCGGCACGTGCAGCTCCCAGCCCAGCTCGCCGACATAGGTGATCCTGAGCGCCTTGACCGGCGCGCCGCCGATGGTGATCGCCCGCCAGGCGGTAAAAGGAAAGCCCTCGTTGGAAACGTCGTCCGGCGTCGCCTCGGCCAGGATGTCCCGCGCCCGCGGGCCCATCAGCGAGAGCACGGCGAAACCCGAGGTGACGTCGACGAGGCTGGCCCGCAGGCCCGCTGGGATGCTCTGCTCGATCCAAGAGAAATCGTGCGTCGCGAATCCG
>JAOUCL010000008.1 GCA_029859805.1 Rhodospirillales bacterium
CGGCAAGGCGATCGCGGTATCCCTATTCGATGGCATGGCAGACTGGATGACCGTGCCGCTGTTGCACCAGGCCTATGGCGGGCGGGCGCCGGCGCGGGCCGGGCTCAACCACCCCTCGATCGCGCCCTACGGGGCCTACGCCGCGGCCGACGGCGAGGTCGTGCTGTCGATCCAGAACGAGCGCGAATGGCGCCGCTTCTGCGCCGAGGTTCTGGCGCGCCCGGCCTTGGCGGAGGATCCGCACTTCGCCGACAACCCGGCGCGGGTCGCCAACCGGCCGGCCCTCGATCGGGAGATCGCCGCGGTCTTCGGGACGCTCGGCCGCGATGCGCTGATCGGCCGCCTGCGCGCCGCAGGCATCGCCTACGGCGCGCTCAACTCGGTGGCCGAGCTGGACCGCCACCCCCAGCTTCGCCGCGCGGCGGTGGATACGCCCGGCGGCGCGGTCGAGCTGGTCGCGCCGCCCGCCCGCGTCGGGGGCGAGACGGTCGCGCTCGGCGCGGTACCGGCGTTCGACCAGCACGGGGCCTCGATCCGCGAGGAATTCGCAGAGTAGTGCGAACTCGAGGTGAGTGGCATGATCGGGCTTCCCCGAGGCCACGGAATGACGTAGGAGTCTCTCCCGTTAACCATGATCGACCTTTGGCGGACCGACATCGGCCCCTTTCCCGAGATGCACGCGACAGCCCTTGAGCCGGTCCCGGCCGGTAACCAGATCTCAACCATCGGCGCGCATTGATTGGACAGGAGTTTGAGCATGACTGAAACGCTCGACCATCTGCGCCGCTGGATCGGCCGCACCCAGGAGACCGGCGAGGTCGTCGATCTGCTGCGCGCGCGCGCCCTGCAGGGGACCTTGGACGACCCGGCTCCGTCGCTCCAGGCCGGCGATCCGCTGCCCCCGTTGTGGCACTGGCTGTATTTCTGGAACGCGACGGCGCAGGCCACCCTCGGCCCCGACGGCCATGCCGCGCGCGGCGAGTTCCTGCCCCCGGTAAACCTGCCTCGCCGCATGCTGGCCGGCGGCCGGGTCAAGTTTCTGCGGCCGCTGACCGCCGGCACCATGGCCAAGCGCCGCTCGACCGTCGCCGACGTGGCCGTGAAGCAGGGGAGCAGCGGCCAGCTGGTCTTCGTCACCATCGAGCACGAGATTTCCGACAAGACCGGCCCCTGCATCCAGGAGGAGCAGGACGTCGTCTTCCGCGAATTGGCCAAGCCGGGCGAAATTCCGCGGCGCGAGGCGGCGCCGGCCGTTCTGCCATGGCGCCAGCAGGTTACGCCCGACCCCGTGCTGCTGTTCCGCTATTCCGCGCTGACCTTCAACGGCCACCGGATCCACTACGATCTGAAGTATGCGACCGAGGAGGAGGGCTATCCCGGGCTGGTCGTCCATGGCCCCCTGCTCGCCACTTTGATGGCGGGACTGGTGCGCCGGCAGGCCCCCGACCGCCAGGTCACCGCTTTTCGGTACCGGGCCATGCGGCCGGTCTTCGACACGGCGCCGTTTACCGTCGGCGGCCGTCTCGTCCGGGATGGTGCCGGTGCCGACCTCTGGATTGCCGATTCTAGCGGCACCTTGGCCGTAAAGGGTGGGGTCGACCTGGCCTAGCGCTCCGTTTCCGCGAGTCTCCGGCGCGCCGGCCGCCGGCGCCGTTTGCCGGCCAGGACGCGCTTCGCCGGCTCTATCGAAAGGACCGTTACCGATGCGCCAGGCCCTCCCCCAGGTCGCCCTCGGCTTCCTGCTTCTGCTGACGGCCTGCGCCGCGCTGGAGCCGACGCTGGCGCCGCGGGTTCGACTGGCCGACATCACACTGCTCGAGGGCGGCCTGCTCGAACAGAAGATGCGGGTCGAGCTCGACATCGGCAACCCGAACAACTTCGACCTGCCGTTGGACGGGCTGACCTTCACGCTGGAGCTGAACGACCGGCCCCTGGTCGAAGGTTTCACGAACGAGTCCGTCGTGATCCCCCGGCTCGGCGAGGCCAGGCTGGCGGTCTTCGCCTCGACCTCCCTGCTTGGCATCATCCGCCAAGTGATGGCCCTGGGCCAGGGCGAGGCGCTCAGCTACCGACTTTCGGGGCGGGCCTATCTGACCGGCCTCGCGCGCGTGAGCGTGCCCTTCGAGACCGGCGGCACCCTGGAACTTCTGCCGGACGAGGGCCGGGAAAAATCTCTCGTCCCCCTCTGAAAAGGGTGTCGGATTCCTTCCTCGCACACCGGCTCTCGGGCGGCCCCTTGACGCGCCGGCCCGCGACGGCCCAATACTGCGGCGGGAGGAACGGCGAGGAGCGGCGGCGGTGACCGAGACGAACCCGAACCTGTTCGAGCTGATCGACCGCGGCGACACCGCCGGGCTCGAAGCCGCGCTCGCGGCTGGGGCGGACGCCGATGCGGCCGGCCGCGGCGGGCAGCCGGCGCTCGGTTATGCCGCTGCGCGGGGCGACCTGACGGCCCTGCGCCTGCTGCTCGGCCACGGCGCGTCGGTCGAGCGCAGCGGCGAGGCCGGCAACACCGCGCTGATGGAAGCGGCCGCGCGCGGCCACCTCGAAGTCGTCCAGGCCCTGCTCCAGGCCGGCGCCGACCCGGCGCAGTGCAACAAGTGGGGCTTTGGCGCCGCCGACTGGGCCGAGTGGCCCGCGAACGCCGTCGAAATCCGGGCCCTGCTGCAGGCCGGCGGGCGGTAAAGCGGCGGGCGGTAAAGCAGCGCGCCCCGCCATTTCCGGAGCCCGACTCGGGCCGGTTGTGATAAGCTTCGCGCCCACGTGATGGAGTCGGCCGGCCAGCGCCGGTCGAGATCTTTTGATCGGAGCCCCCGCATGGAAACGGGAAGCATCGTCCTTATCGTGGTCCTGGCAGCGGTCGTGCTGCTCGTCTTCTACGGCATCGCCGCTTACAACGGCCTGGTCTCGGGCCGCAATCAGGTGGAGGCGGCCTGGGGCCAGATCGACGTGCAGCTGAAGCGCCGCCACGACCTGATCCCGAATCTGGTCGAAGTGGCCAAGGACTACATGGACTACGAGCAGGAAACCCTGCAGCAGGTGATCCAGGCGCGCAACAGCGCGGTCGCGGCCGAGGGCCAGTCGCGCGAGGCGTCGATCGGCGCCGAGGGCATGCTGGGCGCTGCGCTCGGCCGGCTCTTCGCCCTGGTCGAGAACTATCCCGACCTCAAGGCCAACGAGAACGTCCAGCGCCTCATGGAGGAGCTCGCGACCACCGAGAACCGCATCGCCTTCTCGCGCCAGCACTACAACGACTCGGTCCTGAGCTTGAACACCAGGATCGAAAGCTTCCCGTCCAACATGGTGGCGAATTCCTTCGGCTTCGTCCGGGCGCCCTATTTCGACGTGCCGGAGGCGGAGACCGAGCCGGTCAAGGTCGACCTGCGCTAGCGGCCGCCGGGCGATGGCCGAGCTTCCGGACGGAGGGTCCTCCGAATCGACAGCCCCGGCGCCCGGCCTCCGGCGGACCGACTTCTACGCCGCGATCCGGCGCAACGAGCGCAACACGCTCTGGCTTTGCACGATCATGATCGTGATCGCCGGCGGGCTCGGCTACGTGATCGGCTGGGCGGCGGAGATCGTCTATCTGAGCGCGCTCAGCGACGGCGCGCCGCTCGGCGTCGTCGAGGCGCTGGCCTACCGGAGTCCCTGGGGCGTGAACGGGGCCGGCGTCATGATTGTCGTCGGCGCCGTCTGGGTCCTGGTGGCGGTTTTCGCCGGGGACCGGATTCTGCTCGCCCTGGCCGGGGCCAGCGAGGTCTCGTCCGAGAGCGAGCCGGTCCTGCACAACGTGGTCGAGGAGATGGCGCTGGCCGCCGGCCTGCCCAAGCCGCGGGTCTTCGTGCTGGAGAGCCCGGCGCTCAATGCCTTCGCCACCGGGCTCAAGCCCGAGAAGTCGGCGATCGCCGTCACGCGCGGCCTCATCGACCGCCTGACTCGCCCCGAGCTGCAGGGCGTGGTGGCGCACGAGATGGGCCATATCGCGAACAGTGACATCCTCTATGCCACGGCGGTCGCGGTCGTCGTCGGGCTGATCGCGCTCGTCTCGGATGCGGTTCTGCGCGGCGCAATGCGCGGCGGCCTGCACTCGCGCGGGCGCTCGCGTTCCAAGGGCGGCGGCGCGGCGCTGGCGCTGGTCGTGGTCCTGGTCTTCGCGGTCCTGGCGCCGCTCGCGGCCTGGCTGGTGCAGATGTCGATCTCGCGCGAGCGCGAGTATCTGGCCGACGCCACTGCGGTCAAGCTGGCGCGCAATCCGCTCGGCCTGATCGGCGCCCTTGAGAAGATCGACACGACCACGGAGCGCTTCGAGGGCGCCAACCGCGCCGTTCAGCACCTCTTCATCGCCAATCCCTTCCGCAAGTTCGGCGTCCGAGCCAGCGCGCTCTTCTCGACCCATCCCCCAACCCCGGAGCGGATCGAGCGCCTGCGCGATCTGGGCTGAGGCGCGGTCCGGCCTTGCCGGCCTCGCCGGCGCCGGGCCCGCGGCCGCCCGAGACCGGATTACCACTTGCGATACCGACAAGTATGTGGTAGCATACCGAGTAGTATGTCACTGTGAGCGAAATCATGAAGGTTCGGGACAGGATCATGACCGCCGCCCGCACGCTCGCCGGCGAGAAGCCGGCCAAGGACATCAGCCTCGCCGAGCTTGCGCGCGCCTCGGGGGTGAGCTGGCCGACGGTCCGTCGGCACGTCGGCGGCCGGGACGGCCTGCCGCGGTTCCTGGAGGCGATCGGCGCCGCAAGCGCGGATACGGCCGGGCCCCAGGGCGTCGGGGCCGAGGCGGCCGACACACGCTCGCGAATCCTCGAGGCCGCGTTCCGGACCTTCGCCCGGCACGGTTACTCCGGCGCGACGCTGGACGACGTGGCGGCCGACGCGGGCCTGACCAAGGGGGCCGTCTATTGGCACTTCGCCGGCAAGGACGACCTCTGTATGGCGCTCATCGAAGAGCGGTTCAGACGCGAAGCAGCGCGCATTCCCGATGATATTCGCGACGCGGTGCGTGACGGCGCGGGCGAGCGGGCCCTGGTGGCCTTCGTCGCCCACGAGGTCCAACAGGCACGCAAGGGTGAATCTTGGCGGCGGCTCGGGCTCGAGTTCGTGTCACGCAGCCGGAACCCGGCCCTGCGCCACAGGTACGCGGAGCTGGCGCGGAAGTTCTACGATGACACCCTGCCGGTGGCTCAATGGCTGATCGACAGTGGCGTCGTCGCGAAGGATCTGGACCCCCAGGCGCTCGCCGTCGTCTGGCGCTGTATCCTTCTCGGCGTGGGCCTGTGGATGACCCAAGACCCGGACGGCCTCGATTTCGACGCCATGGCGCCGCGCCTGGCCCAAGTCATGTGGCGCGGCATGGCACCCGGCGATGCCGATGCAGAGGACCGCCCGATGGCCGAAGAGGCAGCGAGCGAACGGACGGAGGCCCCCGAGTAGAAAAATTTTTGAGAGTGACATACTGACGAGTATCTGATGGAAACCGGCCACGGGCAACCACGCCGGACCAGGTGAGCCGGAGAGGTGCGGCGATTGCACGAGTCTGGGAGACGAACGCCATGTTGACGGAAATCGAGAATCTCAGAGAGATCGCCCGTTGTTGCCAGGCCGGCGAGCCCCTGGACGACGATCTTTCGCGCTGGCTGGGCAGCAGGCTGGAAGACTTCTTGAGCCAGCGCCGCACAAGCTTGGGCGAGGCCTTCGGGCTGCGCGGCGCGCAGGGCGGAGTGCCCTGGTGGCTCGAGGCCGCGATCCGCAAGCGCAACGCCGCCCTGCGGGAGCTCGCCGAATGCCTGTGCAGCGACGGTTCGGCGACCGCGCTGGCCCGGGAGGTGCATCGGCTGACGGTGCGCTATGCCGGGACCTCGTGGAACCGCGACCGGCGCCGCGACGACATGCCGGGGGCCTATGCCGGAACGCCCAAGGCCTGTCTGTGGCGGGCGTTCACCTCCGGCGCGGCCATGCCGGTCTGCGAGCGCCAGCTGCGCAGCATCCTGGCGCATCAGACCGCCCGCCGGCCTGCGAAGGCGCAATGGGCTGGGTCCTGCGCGAAAGGCGGCGCCCAGAGCGCGGCCCCGGCCGGCGCCAGCGCGACCGCGACAACAATCCCGGCCCGCGCTCCGTGAGGGCGGCGGGACCGAGCGAAGGTGCCAAAAGTCCCTGTAGCGTAAACCTATTCTTTTCAAGGACTTACGCCTCGACCTCTGACCCGGCGACCACACTTAACCTCTTGAAATCAAACAACGATTTACTTTGCATGGGCTCGTTTGCTCCGGCTTCTGGGTGCGCGTCAGGGCCGCAGGGGCAGGCCGGAGGCGAGGGCGTGGCGCCGGGCGATCTGGCCAGGCGCCGCCTGGGGCCGGGAGGACGGCTGGGTTCCGGCGGGTGGCTTGGCCGCGATCCGGGCCCGGTCGGCCTGGCGGCGGGCCTCGCGCCAGGCGCGGAACACTTTGAGGCGGTAGGGGCCGCTGAGGCGTGGCGTCCGCGAATGATAGCGGCCGATCGCCGTGGTCCAGGAGCCGGTCTCTTGGCGCAGGCGGGCGAGATAGCCGGCGGCATAGGCGGCGTTTCGCGCCGGGTCGAAGGCGTCTTCGAGGCTGGCGAAGGCCTCGGGGTGGTAGCGCAGGTTTACCTGCAGGCAGCCGACGTCGATGTTGCTGAGCCCGCGCGCCCGGAGCGTCCGCACCTCGGCCAGCGCCGCCGCGCGGCTCGGCAGATAGCGCCCCCGGCCCTCGGCGGTGACGGTCCAGGGCCAGGCAATAACTGCCCCCTCGGCCGCGTTCCAGCGGCCCGCCTCGACCTTGGCGATGGCGCCCAGCAGGTGGTGCGGCAGGCCGCTTCGCCGGGCCGCGGCGCCGGCGTGTTCCGCGCAGAGCGCCCAGGGATCCGGCGCCCCGGCACGAAGGCCCTCTGGGGCCGCGGCCAGCAGGCCGAGGCCGAGGGCGAGGCAGGCGATCGTGCGGCGGGCGCCGGGCAGGCACATCAGAGGAGCCTCCTGCCCCTCAGCGAAGCAAACCCCGTGCCAAGATCAGGTAATGCTGTTCGGCCCGAGTAGGGTGGCGTCGCCCTCGCCCAGGGCGCGCTGCAGGAGCACGCAGTCGACCCAGCGGCCGAACTTGAACCCGACCGAGGGGATCAGGCCGGCCCGCGTGAAGCCGTGCGCTTCGTGCAGCCGGATCGAGGGCAGGTTCGCGCCGTCACCTCGTCGAAGCGCGCGGTCATGGTCTCGAGGTCCGGCGGATCGAGCTCGAAGGAGGCGAGGCCGTGGCGCACGTGCTCGGCATAGATCGCCTGCACCGCGCCGAGATCCGCCGGGGCCGCGTCACGCAGCAGCAAGCCCCCGTCCGGCGGCGCCCCCGGACCGGTCATTGCGCGCCGAGCAGGGTCCCGTCGATGCGGCCGAGGGCGGCGATCACGCCGTGCATCTCCTCGGCCAGCCGGGGCAGGTGGGCGCCGCGCCGAATCCGGCCCTCGTCCATGTAGAGCGCCCGGTTGATCTCGATCTGCAGCGCGTGGACCGACTGGGCCGGCCGGCCGTAGTGGCGGGTCACGAAGCCACCGGAATAAGGCGCGTTGCGGGCCACGTTGTAGCCGAGCCGCGCGAGCTCGGCCGCGGCGGTCTCCATCACCACCGCCCCGCAGGCCGTGCCGTGGCAGTCGCCCAGCACGAAATCGACCCTGGCCGCACCGGGGTCACGGTCCGCCGGCCCGCCGACCGACGGCATGGAGTGGCAGTCGATCAGGACGCAATAGCCGAATGCCCCCCGGGTGGCCTCGACCAGGTCGCGCAGCGCCTCGTGATAGGGCCAATAGTAGTTGCGGATCCGCTCCAGGGCCTCGCCGACCGCGAGCTTGCGGCGGTAGATGTCGGCGCCGTTGGCGACCACCCGCGCGATCGTGCCGAGCCCGGCGGCGACCCTGGGCGAGCGCGTGTTGGCGTAGCTCGGCAGGTCGTCCTCGAACATGGCCGGGTCGAGCTCGAAGGGCTCGCGGTTGGGATCGACGAAGGCCCGCGGGAAGAGCGCCCGGATCAGCGGCGCGCCCAGACCGGGCGCCGCCTGGAAGATCTCGTCCACGAAGCTGTCCTCCGAGCGGCGTAGGGCGAGGTGGTCGAGCTTGGAGGCGGCGAGGAAGTCCCGCGGGTAGCGGTTGCCGCTGTGCGGCGAGGCGAAGACCAGTGGCAGAGTCTGGCGCGCCGGCGCCACCACTTCGTGCGGGGCCTCGATCCCGGCGATCCCGGCGACCGGGGAGTCTGCGTCCATGGGTCTTGGTCCCTTGCCGTGCTTCCCAGGTGTTTACGGGAAAGCGCCGCGCCTGTCATGAGACTTTCTTCGCCCCTCCGTCCTACATAATCGTTAATCACTATTTTAGACCGGCCCGCATAGGGTATAGTCCTCCTTGGGCGCGGCCGGACATGGCCGCCCGAGCGGCCGCCGCGAGAGTGAAGGGCAAGATGGCGCAAATTCTGCTCGCCGAAGACGACGACTCCATGCGCGACTTCCTCGCCAAGGCGCTGACCCGCGCTGGGCACGAGGTGCGCGCGGTGGGCGATGGCCTCGATGCGCTCACCACCCTGGCCGAGGAGCGGGTCGACATCTTGCTGGCCGACGTGGTCATGCCCGGGCTCGACGGCATCGAGCTGGCGCGCCGCGCCGCCAAGGAGCAGCCCGGCATCAAGGTCATGTTCATCACCGGCTTCGCCGCGGTCGCGCTGAAGGCCCGCGAGGAGACCTCGCGCGGCGCAAGGGTGCTGTCAAAGCCCTTCCACCTGCGCGAACTGGTCAGCCAGATCGACGTGATGCTGAGCGCCCGCTAGGGCGCGAATCGGGACAGCTTCCGAGTCTTGCCAAAGCCCTGGGGATGATGTTATCTCGCCCCGCCTGTCGGCGATCCGCCTTGCGGCGACGCTGGGCAGGCCGGACCAAGCATCGCCGGTTCCGGCGGAAGGGCGCGTAGCTCAGCGGGAGAGCACTACGTTGACATCGTAGGGGTCGCTGGTTCAATCCCAGCCGCGCCCACCAGTTTCCCCAGCGGTCGGCAGGTTCCGGGCCCGTCTCGGGCCTCGACGGGGGCGCCGGTCGCGCATATCCTGCCCCGGCATGGTTAACAGGCGTTAACACCTCCTTTACCTTGTGCATTTACCAAGGGCTTGGCGGAATTCATCCCATCGTGGCCGCGAGAGAGGACCGGATTGTCTAAGGCAAGGGGCGCATCGGTGCTTGCGACGGCAGGACCGGCCGAGATCGGCCTTTCCCAGCGCGAGCGCCTCTTGGCGCGGCTGCGGGACTCCGGAGTGCCGATGCGCCGGACCGCGCCGGAGGTGCAGCTGGTCGCGGTCCGGCCGGAGGCCGAGCAGCTCCCCGAGCAGCTCCCCGAGCGGCCCCCCGGGCGGCCCGTGGGCAAGGCGCCGGAGCTCCGCTGGGACAAGACGCGACTTGACGTAGTCCAGAAAGTCTGGGGCAAGGGCTTTATCGCCCCCGGCGGCAAGAAGACCATCCTCGGGCTGGTCGAGCCGCTCGGCCTGAAGCGCGGGATGCGCGTGCTCGACCTCGGTGCCGGTTTGGGCGGCCCGGCGCGCGTTCTGGCCAAGCGGTTCGGCGCCCGGGTGACCGGCCTGGAGGCGGACCGCCGCCTGGCCGAAGCGGGCAGGGCGCTCTCCTCCCGGGCCGTCCTGCCGAGCAAGGCGTCGATTCATTCCCTGGCGCAGAGGCACGAGGTGCTGGCGCCGGGCGCCTTCGACCGGATCTTCTCGAAGGACGTCCTGTTCACCGTGCGGGACAAGGCGCGGCTCCTGGCCGTGGCCGAGGCCCTGCTCGCCGACGGCGGCCGGATGCTGTTCGTCGACTACGTCGTGGCGGCGGACGGCCGGCAGACACCGGGGGTCGAGGCCTGGGTGGCCGCCGATCCGGCACGGCCCACGCCCTGGTCGGTCGAGGACTATATCGAGGCGCTCACCGGGCTTGGCCTGAGCCTCCGTATCGACGACATCACCGGGGAAACCCGGAGGGCGATCAACGGGGCCTGGGCCGACTTTCTGGCCAGACGACGACGGCCCTCCCTGGATCGCAGGGCCGCGCAGATGCTGCTCGACGAGGCCAGGCTCTGGAGCCGGCGGGCCAAGCTTCTCAGGACCGGCGAGCTGCGCGCCTGCAGGATCGTCGCTGAGCGCTAGGACGCGGGATCGCCGCTCGGGTACATCCAGGCGGTTTACGCCCGGACGCGGATTTGGCAAGGTCGGGCGATCTTCCGTTCGGCCGGACTCTTCGCGGGAGCCGGGGTCCGGACGATCCGAAAACCACCCGGAGGGAAACCCGCCTGTTGCCCGGTACAGAGCCTGCGGAACGGACGCGGAAGAACAGGCGTCACTCCCCGGACAGTGTGCCGGCGCGTCGGCTGGCGTCGTTTCTGGCCGTCTGCCTGGCCGCGGTCCTGGCCGCCTGCACGGCCGGTCGCATGCCGCCCGGGCCGGGCCCGACGGAGCCGCGCCTGACCGACGACCGCCTGATCGCGCCCGACGGCATGGAGTTGGCCCTGCGCAGTTGGCTGCCCGAGGAGGAGCCGAAGGCGGTGCTGCTTGCCCTGCACGGATTCAACGACTACTCGCGGGCCTTCAAGGCGCCGGGCGAATGGTGGGCCGCGCGCGGCATCGCCACCTACGCCTACGACCAGAGGGGCTTCGGCGAGGCGCCCTACCGCGGCCTCTGGGCGGGCAGCGAGACGCTGGTCGACGACGCGAGGACCGCGGCTCGACTGCTGCGCGCCCGCTACCCTGGGACGCCGCTCTATCTCGTCGGTGACAGCATGGGCGGGGCCGTCGTCCTGGTCGCGATGACCGGAGCGGACCCGCCGGAGGCAGACGGCGCGATCCTCGTGGCGCCAGCGGTCTGGGCGCGCTCGCAGATGCCGTTCTACATGCGCGCCGCCCTGTGGATTGGCGCGCGCCTGGTGCCCTGGGCCGAGGTCTCGGGCGAGGGGCTCGATATCCAGGCCTCGGACAACATCGAGCGGCTGCGCGAGATGGGCCGCGACCCCCTGTTCATCAAGCGCACGCGGATTGGGACCTTGGAAGGCCTGACCGACCTGATGGGTGATGCGTTGGACAGCGCCGGGCGCCTGCAGGCGCCGTCCCTCCTGCTCTATGGCGAGAAGGACGAGATCATTCCGCGCAAACCCACGCTGGCGCTTTGGCGCCACCTGCCCAACGGACCCGACGCACAACAGCGCCCGGCGCTCTATGCGGACGGCTGGCACATGCTGCTGCAGGACCTCGGCGCCGCGCGGGTACTGGCCGACATCGCCGCCTGGATCGACCATCCGCGGCGCCCGCTGCCCTCGGGCGCCGACCGACGGGCGCTGAACGCGCTGGCCAACGGGGAGCCCCAGACCTCGCGGTCGCCGAGCAAACCAGCGAAATGATCTAGGTAAACGAAGCTAGTTTAACGCGCGATTTACCTAGCTGCTGTAGGAAAACTACCGTGGAAGTCCTTCCCGCCGTTGCCGCGGGGAAGGACGGCGTGCCAAGTCGAAGGGGGGTTCACGTGGCCAACACGACCGGGTCTCATAGCGCCAAGATCCCCATCCGTTGGCGTCTCAAGGCCTGGTGGGAGGGTTACGACCTCGAACTGCACCAGAAGGAATCCGAGGGCACGCCGCTGGACTCTGGCGAAGCGCACCACAAGGTTCGCTACGAGCGCCCGGAGATGCGCTGGGAGACCGCGCGCATCGCGCTCGTCCAGGAAGTCTGGGGCAACGGACTCGTCGGGCCCGGCGGCGAAGAGGCGATCCTCAGCCTGGTCAAACCCTTCGGCCTGACCCCGGCCATGAGCCTGCTGGAGTTGGGCGCCGGCCTGGGCGGCGCGGCGCGAGTCATGGCGGACCACTTCGGTGTCTGGGTGACCGGGCTCGAGGCCGAGACCCATTTGGCCGAAGCCGGCATGGAGCTGTCCAACATGGCCGGTCTGGGCAAGAAGGCGCCAGTCAACAGCTTCGACCCGGAACACTTCGAGCTGCAGCCCAAGACCTACGACTGTGTGTTCTCCAAAGAGTTCCTGTTCACCGTCGAGGACAAGGACCGCTTGTTCCGGATGGTCGACCTTGCCCTCAAGGACCGCGGCCAGCTGCTGTTCACCGACTTCGTCCTGGCCGAGCCGAAGCGGAAGACGGACGGTCTGGATCACTGGAGCGCCTCGGAACCGGTCACGCCCCATCCCTGGGCCATGGAGGACTATGTCAAGGCCCTGACCCACTACAAGCTCGACATCCGCATCACCGAGGACATCACCAAGGAGACGGGCAAGCAGATCACCGAGTGCTGGTCCAACTACATGGCCCGGGTGGACCAGGCGTCCCTGGACAGCGAGGCCGGGTCCGTCCTGGTCGATGAGGTCGAGCTGTGGACTCGCCGGGTCAAGCTCATGAAGGCCGGCGACCTAAAGGTCTGCCGCATCCTCGGCGTGAAGAAACCCAGGGACGGGCTGTTGTCCGACTGGTGACCCGTACCCGTTTCACAGGGCCGATTCCGGCCGCCAGCGGGCGATTGACAGGCGCTGCAGGCTTGCCTATCTTCGCGCCCTCTTGACCGGGCCGGCCGGGCCGGCCGCTGGAGTTTGGGAACGTTCCGATGAAAGTCGTCAATTCGCTCAAGACCGCGAAGCTGCGCGAGAAGGGCTGCCGCATCGTGCGCCGCCGGGGCCGGGTCTACGTGATCAACAAGAAGAACCCGCGCTTTAAGGCGCGCCAGGGCTGAGCCGTCCCGCCGGGCTTTCGCGCCCGCGCAAGGCCGTAATCTCGCCGGCAAAGCCGCGCCCCCCGGCCGGGAGGCGCGGCTTTGCCGTGCCCGGGTCCCGCCCTCGGGCCCGGCCATTGACCCGTCTGCCGGACCTGACCATAGTTGGCACGGCCCTGCGGGGAGGTGGGCGCCGATGAAGATGCCGGAACCCGACGCCACGGTGCTCGCGCGCCGGCGCGAGATCGCCCGGGCGTTGAACGCCATCGTGCCCGGCGAGGGGGTGATCGCCGACCGGGACGAGCTCGCCGTCTACGAGAGCGACGGGCTGACCGCCTACCGGCAGCGGCCGATGGTCGCCGTGCTGCCCGAGACCGTCGAGCAGGTCAGCCGGATTCTCGCCTACTGCAACGCCGAGGGCATCAAGGTCGTGCCCCGCGGCGCCGGCACCTCGCTCTCGGGCGGCGCGCTGCCGCTGGCCGATGGCGTCCTGCTGTGCATGGCTCGCTTCAACCGCATCCTCGACATCGACTTTGCCAACCGCTGCGTCGTCGCGCAGCCCGGGGTCACCAACCTGGGCATCACCAAGGCGGTGGAATCGGAGGGTTTCTACTATGCACCCGACCCCTCCAGCCAGATCGCGTGCACTATCGGCGGCAACGTCGCCGAGAACTCGGGCGGGGTGCATTGCCTGAAGTACGGGCTCACCACGAACAACCTGCTCGGCCTGGAGATGGTGCTGATCGACGGCACGGTGGTGCGTTTGGGCGGCCGGCACCTGGATGCCGGGGGCTACGACCTGCTCGGGCTCATGACCGGCTCGGAAGGCCTCCTCGGCGTGATCACCGAGGTCACGGTGCGCATCCTGCAGGCGCCCGAGACCGCGCGCGCCCTGCTGCTCGGCTTTCCGACCAACGAGGCCGGCGGCAACTGCGTCGCCGCGATCATCGGCGCCGGGATCATCCCGGGCGGCATGGAGATGATGGACCGGGCGGCGATCCACGCCGCCGAGGACTTCGTCCAGGCCGGCTATCCGCTCGACGTGGAATCGCTGCTGATCGTCGAGCTGGACGGCCCCGAGGCCGAGGTCGACGACCTGATCGCGCGCATCTCGGCGATCGCCGCGAACTGCGGCGCCGTTACCAGCCGGGCCTCGGAAAGCGAGGAGGAGCGCCTCAAGTTCTGGGCCGGGCGCAAAGCCGCCTTCCCGGCGGTCGGCCGTATCTCGCCAGACTACTACTGCATGGACGGCACGATCCCGCGCCACCGCCTGCCCGAGGTGCTGAAGCGCATGGCCGAGATGAGCGCGCGCTACGGCCTGCGCGTCGCCAACGTGTTCCACGCCGGCGACGGCAACCTGCATCCGCTGATCCTCTACGACGCCAACAATCCCGGCGAGCTGGAGAACGCCGAGGCCTTCGGCGCCGAGATCCTCAGGCTCTGCGTCGAGGTCGGTGGGGTGCTGACCGGCGAGCACGGCGTCGGCGTCGAGAAGCGCGACCTGATGGGCACCATGTTCTCCGAGGCCGACCTGGCCCAGCAGCAGCGGGTCAAATGCGCCTTCGACCCGGACTCGCTCCTTAACCCTGGAAAGATGTTCCCCGTGCTGCACCGCTGCGCCGAGCTCGGCCGCATGCACATCTCTCGCGGCCAGATCCCCTTCCCCGACCTGCCGCGCTTCTGAGGAACGCGAGATTTGAACCGGGTGCTATGGCATAGAAATAGGAGCGGATCGGGCCACTGAAGACCTCCCCCCTTGCGCGGGAGGGTTTGGGTGGGGGGTGAGGCTTGCGACGGTACGATTGAGCAATGGCATCGAAAACGGCAAGACACTTGAGGAAGACCCCGACGGAGGCGGAGCAGAGACTCTGGTCGGTCCTGCGCCGCCGTCAGCTGGCGGGCGCCCGTTTTCGCCGTCAAGTGCCTCTAGGTCCCTACGTGGCCGACTTCGCTTGCTTCTCCCACCGTCTCGTCGTCGAGGTCGACGGCGGACAGCACAACCTGTCGCAGGCCCGCGACGGCAGACGCGCTCGGTGGCTGGAAAGCCAGGGCTATTGGGTGATCCGGTTCTGGAACAACGAGGTGGACGGGAACCTGGAGGGCGTGACCGAAACGATTCGACTGGCGCTGCGCAACCATACCCCCCACCCTAACCCTCCCCCGCAAGGGGGGAGGGGATAGAGCGGCGAGGTGCCGGGACAACCATGACCGGGATCTTCAGGCCGGAGAATGCGGCGCAGGTCGTCGAGGCGGTCGCCTGGGCGGCGGCGGAGGAGGAGCCGCTCGAGGTGCTGGGCCGCGCCAGCAAGCGCGCGTTCGGCCGGCCGGTCCAGGCGGGCCACGGGCTCGAGCTCTCGGGGCTTGCCGGCATCACGCTCTACGAGGCCGAGGAGCTGGTGCTCTCGGCGCGCGCCGGCACGCCCATCGCCGAGATCGAGGCGGCGCTGGCCGAGAAGAACCAGGAGCTGGCCTTCGAGCCGCCGGACCTGGGGCCGCTGCTGGGCGGCGAGGCGGGCGCCGGCTCGATCGGCGGCGTGCTGGCCTGCAACCTGGCCGGCCCGCGGCGCATCAAGGCCGGCGCGGCGCGCGACCACTTCCTGGGGGTTTCCGCGGTCTCGGGCCGCGGCGAAGCCTTCAAGTCCGGCGGCCGCGTGGTCAAGAACGTGACCGGCTACGACCTGTGCAAGCTGATGGCCGGCTCCTACGGCACCCTGGCGGCGATGACCGACGTCACGGTCAAGGTCCTGCCGGCGGCCGAGAAGACGCGCACCGTGCTGCTGCTCGGCCTCGACGACGGAAAGGCGCTCGCCGCCATGACCCGGGCGCTCGGCTCGGCCCACGAGGTCTCGGGCGCCGCCCACCTGCCGGCGGCGCTCGCCGCGGACTCGGAGGTCTCCTACGTGCGCGAGGCGGGCGGCGCGGTCACGGCGCTGCGCGTCGAGGGCACCGGCCCCTCGGTCGAGTACCGCTGCGCCGCGCTGCGCCGCGAACTGGCGGAATTGGGCGAGAGCGAGGAGCTGCACGACAGAAATTCCGCGGTCTTCTGGCAGGAGGTGCGCGACGTCCGGCCCTTCGTCACCCGGCCGGAGCGCCTGGTCTGGCGGGTCTCGGTGCCGCCGCAGGCCGGCCCGGCGGTCGCCGGCGCGCTCGCCCAAGGCCAGGACGCGCTCGCCTACTACGATTGGGGCGGCGGGCTCCTCTGGCTCGCCCTGCCGCCTTCGAAGGACGGCGGGCACGTGGGCCTGCGCGCGGCGCTTTCGGACTGCGGCGGCCACGCGACCCTGGTCCGCGGGCCCGAGACGCTGCGCGCCGCGGTCCCCGTGTTCCAGCCGCAGGACCCGGCCATGGCGGCCCTGACCAGGCGGGTCAAGGACGGCTTCGACCCGCGCCGGGTCTTGAACCCCGGGCGCATGGTGGCGGGGCTCTGACATGCAGACGCACTTCTCCCTGGTCCAGCTCGCCGACCCCGACATCGCAGAGGCCGACAAGATCCTGCGCGCCTGCGTGCATTGCGGCTTCTGCACGGCGACCTGCCCGACCTATGTTTTGCTGGGCGACGAGCTCGACAGCCCGCGCGGGCGCATCTACCTGATCAAGGACCTGCTGGAGAGCGGCCGGCCCGCCTCGGCCAAGGTCGCCAAGCACCTCGACCGCTGTCTCACCTGCCTCTCCTGCATGACGACCTGTCCCTCGGGCGTGCACTACATGCACCTGGTCGACCACGCCCGCCTGCGCGTCGAGGAGACGTACAAACGCCCGCTCTTCGAGCGCCTGCTGCGCGGCCTGCTCGCTTTCGTGCTGCCCTATCCCGGGCGCTTCCGCCTGGCGCTGGCGGGCGCCGCGTTGGCCCGGCCCATCCGGCGCCTCCTGCCGGGCAGCCTCGGCGCCATGCTCGCGCTGGCGCCCGGCCGCGTCCAGCCGCCCAGCCCGCTCGACAAGCCGCAGGTCTTTCCGGCCGAGGGGCCGCGCCGGGCACGCATGGCGCTGATGACCGGCTGCGCCCAGCAGGTGCTGGCGCCGCAGATCAACGAGGCGAGTGTGCGCCTGCTGACCCGCCACGGCGTCGAGGTCGTGGTCGCGAAAGGCGCCGGCTGCTGCGGCGCGCTGGTCCACCACCTGGGCCGGGGGGAGGCGGCGCTGGCCGCCGCGCGGGCCAACGTCGCCGCCTGGAGCGCCGAGCTCGAGGCCGGCGGCCTGGACGCGGTTGTCATCAACGCGTCGGGCTGCGGCACCACGGTCAAGGACTACGGCTTCCTGCTGCGCGGGGACCCGGCCTGGGCGGACAGGGCCGCGCGTGTCTCGGCGCTGACCCGGGACATCAGCGAGGTCATGGCCGAGCTCGACCTGAAGCCGCCGGCGCGCGCGACCGGACTCCGCCTGGCCTACCACTCCGCGTGCTCCATGCAGCACGGCCAGAAGATCACGCGCGAACCCAAGGACTTGCTGGCTGCCGCCGGCTTCCAGGTGCTCGACGTGCCCGAGGGCCACCTCTGCTGCGGCTCGGCCGGCACCTACAACATCCTTCAGCCGGGCCTCGCAGGCGCCTTACGCGCCCGCAAGGTGGCCAATATCGAGGGTCTGGCGCCCGACGCCGTGGCCACCGGCAACATCGGCTGCCTGACCCAGATCGCCGCCGCCACGAGCCTGCCCCTGGTGCATACGGCCGAGCTGCTCGACTGGGCCACCGGCGGCCCCCTGCCCAAGGCACTGGAAGGCGTCGAAGCCGCCGCCGCCCCGGCCCAGGCGGCGCAGTAGCGGCGCCAAGTCGTCGCCCCCGGCCCGCTAAAAGCGGTAGCGCGCCTTGAGGTTGACGTTGTGGTCCTGGAAGGGGTTGTCGACGTCGAAGGCGAGGCCGCGGAGGTCGAGCGTAAACAGCGGATCGCCGGCCGGCAGGGCGCGGTACTCGAGGTTCAGCGTCAGGTTCGGCGCGGCCTGGTAGCTGAGGCCGGCAAAGACGCGGGTCTTGCGCTGCTTCTTCTCCTTGGTCAGGCCCAGGTCGCGCTCGGCCAGGTTCATCGACAGCTTGAACACGCCGATGCCGAAACCGGCATAGGGCACGAGCGGGGAGGACGTGGCCGGCGTCCCGGTGCCCCAGGCTTCGTTCCTGCGCAGGAGCAGCAGGCGGGGCCCGGACTTCGCCCGCGCCCCGTGGCGCTGGGCGACGCTGGGGCGGGCGGGCCGGGTCCCGGCGGCGGCGTCGTGATCCAGGCTATCGGTGGTCAGGTCCAGCCCGGCCGTGGCCGCGCGATCGGAGAAGAGCTGCTCGAAGGCCTGCCGGAGCCACTTGCCGGCCCCCAGGGTGCCGGCGCCGGCCGCGACCAGCACGGCGAGGATCCCCACGGCCGCCACCCGCTTCGCCGTCCTGTCGAAGGTCCGCATTGCCATCTCCGCTTGTCCCTGCCTGGGTCCGCGCCGGCCCGCCCCGGGGCTTGGCTTTCACCTGATGTAGGGCGTAACTTGGCCCGGAGCCGGACGATCTTGTGGCGGAAATAGGGCAGCGCCCGCCGGACGGCCGGCAGGGGAGGAGAGGCATGGCAAAGCTCGAAATCACGGCGGGCGAGGTCTCGCTGCGGGTCGAGGTCTTCGATACGCTGACCGGGCGCGCGGTCCTGGCGGCGGCGCCCTTCGAGTCGCGGGCCAACACCTGGGGCGAGGAGGTCTACTTCTCGACCCCGGTCCGGGTCGCGCGGGAGGCCGACGCCCGGGCCCTGGTCGAGGCCGGCGAGATGGCCTTCTGGGTCGAGGGCGACGCGATCGCGATCGGCTTCGGCCCGACGCCGATCTCGACCGGCGACGAGATCCGCTTGGCGGCGCCGACCAACATCTGGGGCTGCACGGCCGACGACGTCCGGCGGCTCGAGGCCGTGCGCGACGGCGACCCGGTCGCGGTCAAAACCGTCGATTGAACAGGTCGCCGCGGCCCGGTCATCCCGGGGACGCGGCTTCAGAACCGGTAGCGGAGGCTCATGCGCAGGTCGTGGACGCTCAGCCGGTCGGCCGAGAAGGTCTGGCCGCCGAGATCGAGCTCGAACAGCGGGTTGTCGCCGGCCATGGCCCGGTACTCCAGCGCCAGGCTGGTGCGGGGCGCCATCCGGTAGCGCATGCCGAGGAACACCCGACTGCTCCCGCTGCGCTTCTCCTTGCCGAGCTTGAGATTGCCGCTGTCCAGGTCCATCGAGAGCTTGAGCTTGCCCATGCCGAGGCCGGCGTAGGCGCGGAAGCCGCCCCGGCCGTCGCCGGCGCGGCGGAGGCCGCCGAGGCTGCCGAGATCAATCGAATCGACCTCGATCCTCTGCGACTCGGCCTCGAGCTCGGCGCGCTGCCACGGCGGCACGGTCTCCGCCATGGCGGCGCCCGCGTCGCTCGGGCTCTTGAGGTGGATCTGGACGCCCGGCCGCGGTGCACTGGTGGCCTTTGGGCGGTCCACGGCCTGACTCACGGCCGCGGCCTCCAACGCGGCGGCCTCCGGTCCTTCCTCCGCGGCGGCGTGGCCGAAGTGCCCCATGGCCACCATCGCCATGCCGCCGGCGATCGCCAATCTGTGCGCTGTCATCTCCAACCTCCCGATTCGGGTCGGTGTCGTCAGCGCCCCCCAACAACAATTAAATTACTATAAAAGTATACTATTTACGTAAATAAGATTCAATTTGCAAAATTTTAGGCAATTTCAAGGCAATTGCAGAAATGTTAGGAATATTTGGACAGGATAAATCCCGCCGGTTAGCCAAAATCGCGCCGTGATTTCTTGTTGATGCCGGATAAAATGCTTGCGGCGGTCGTGTTCAAGGCACCGCTTCTGGGAAATTGCGTGACCCCGGCGGGACCGCCTCAGCCCTCGGCGAGGCCCTCGAGGGCCTGGCGCTGGGTCTCGAGCGCGCGCTCCCAGACCATCTCCTTCCAGGCGTCCTCGTCCGGGAAGAAGGCGGCGCGGATCTGCTCTTTGATGGCGCGGCCCTGGGCCGAGTCCGGCCGGCCGTGGGCGTGCAGCCAGTTGTCGGCCCGGAGCGCCAGGCGCACCTCGGGCGAGGGAATCGTGCCGTACTCCAGCGCCACGGCGGTCAGCGCGGTCGGCCCCGGCAGGGCGTCTTCCATGCCCATCACGTTGAAGCCGAAGATCTCGACCGAGGCCGAATCGCCCAGCGCCGGCGAGGTCACGTCGTCGCCGAACCATCGCCGCGCGCGGGCGAGGCCCTCGGAGCCCGGCTCGTGGATGCAGATCCGCTCGCCATGGCCGTGGGGCCCGAGCCCCGTGTGGTAGTCGATCACCGCGACCTGCCGGGCGGCGGCGAGCCGGTCCCGGAAGACCCGTTTCAACAGACGGTGCGACCAGGTCGGGCGGCTGCCGCCGTAGAAAATGCCTTGCGGATGGCTGTACTGGCCGCCGGAAATCGCCTTCTGGAGGGCGCGCGGCCCCTTGGCCCCGGCGTAGGCGTCGAGAATGGCGCCTGTCTCGGCGACCACCGCGTCGTTCCATTCGGGCGGGCAGATGGCCTCCTTGAGCGCTTCGTAGCCCTCGTTGACCGGATAGGGCGCGCCGTGGTCGACGAAGTTGCGGTTGAGGTCGACGTTGTCCTCGGTGACCCGGCGCAGCCAGGCGAAGCCGTAGGGATTGATCGCGTGGATCTGCAGCAGTGCGATGCCGTCCGGCAGGTCCCTGTGCAGGCCGGCCTCCAGCCAGCCGCACTGGACGCCCGAACCGCAGAAGCCCTCGACGCCGTGGGTCGCCGAGACCGTCACCAGGACCCGCTCCGCCTCGGCCGCGCCCAGCCAGGCGACATCGGCGAACAGCGCCTCGCCGCCGGGACCGCGGGTCGGGTTCTCGTGGCTCTCGACCGCCGCCCCGGCCCGCCGGCTGGCCTCCAGGAAGCGGCCGCGCGCCTCGGCATAGTCGTTCGAAAAGTGCCGGCTCGCCGTCATGTCGCTCTCGCGTGGTGGTGCCCCGGCGCCTTTGGCCTCGTGAAATCGTGACTGCCGGGCGCGGACAATCCCCTTGGGCTGCGGAGACCGCCGCGTCATACTTAGAGGCATGAGCGCGTTCCGGGCAACAGTCTTGGCTCTTGCCGTCCTCCTCGCCGGCGGGCGGGCCCTGGCCGACCAGCGCGACGCGCGGCTTCCGGACCTCTTCGCGCAGTTGCTGGGGGCCTCCGACATCGGGACCGCGCAGGCCGTCGAGGCGCGGATCTGGAGCCTCTGGTACGAGCACGACGACAACGCCATCGTGCTGCTCATGCACCAGGCGCGCGCCGCCATGGCCCGGCAGGACCACGGCTCCGCGCTGCGCTCGCTCGATCAGGTGGTCAAGATCGCGCCGGACTTCGCCGAGGGCTGGAACGCGCGGGCGACGCTCTATTACCTGATGGGCCGGCACGCGGATTCGCTGGCCGACATCGAGCGGACCCTCGCGCTCGAGCCGCGCCACTTCGGCGCGCTGTCGGGCCGCGGCCTGGTCTATTTGGCGCTCGAGAAATGGGAGCTGGCGCTCGGGTCCTTCGAGGCGGCGCTCGCGGTCAATCCGCAGATGCCCGGCGCGCGCCTCAACGCCGAGGCGATTCGCAAGACGCTCCGCGACCGCGAGATCTAGGTCGCCTGCAACCGGGATCGCGCCGGGATCGCGCCAACGCGTGGCGTAACCCTTCGTTAGCCAATTTGAGATATCGACGTGTGTCTGACCGGGCCGTCGTGAGCGCCTGCCTGCGCCGCAGCCGGCCGCGCGGTGGCGACGGTTCGCACAACAGCTGCCTTCGAGGTGAGATGACCGATACCACGACCTTTGCTGTCGACTCGGCGCTCGAGGCCGACGAGAAGCTCTCCAAGCGCCTGCTCGCTCCGCCGGAGATCGACCTGGCGAAACACTTGCGGGCGGCGACCAAGGCCGGAGCGCACACCTCGGCCGTCGTCTCGGAGATATGGCGGCTGGGGCGCGGCCCGGGAAAGCTGTCGCATCACGAATACTTCTACTACCGGCTCTATGACGGCGCGCTCAGCTTCGCCGACAAGCTGAAATTCATCGGCAAGAAGGCGCAGGAACGCATGCACCTCGCCTGCAACGACACCACGTGGTTTTCCCTGGTCCACGACAAGGTGCAGTTCCAGGCCACCATGCAGGGCCTGGGCCTGCCGACCCCGCGCCTCCTGGCGGTATACCATCCGTTTCGAAGCTCCGGGCAGGCGCGGCCCTTGCGGAGCGGGAGCGAACTGGAAGGTTTTCTCCGGGACGCCGCCGTCTATCCCTTCTTCGCCAAACCGGTCGACGGGATGTTCAGCCTCGGATGCTGGAGCATCGAGGCGCTGTCCGCCGAGGACGACACGCTCGTCTCCTCCGACGGCAGCCGGGTCGGCGTGGCCGAGTTCTGCCGCTACGTCGAGGGCCGTGGGTCGAGCGGCTACCTCTTCCAGGAACGGCTTCGCCCGCACCGGACGCTGTCCGAGGCCTGGGGCGACCGGCTTACGACGATCAGGGTCTTTACTTTCATTTCGGAGCGCGGCCCGGAAATCTTCCGGGGCGTCTGCAAGATCTGCGCGAACGGCAATATCGCCGACAACTACTGGCGCGCCGGCAACATCCTCGGCGCCATCGACCTCGAGCGCGGGACGATCCTGCGCGCGGTCTCGGGCACGGGCGACGATCAGGCCGAGCGCCCGAAGCATCCGGATACCGGCGGGCCGATCGTCGGCCTGCAGCTGCCCGACTGGCAGGCCACGCTGGACCTCTGCCTGGCCGCGGCCGCCTCGCTGCCGGCCATCAGGACCCAGTCCTGGGACATCGCGCTGACCAGCGAGGGCCCCGTCCTGGTCGAGGCCAACTTCGGCGGCGACCTCAATCTGCCGCAGATCGCCTTCGGCGCCGGCTGCCTCGACGACCGCTTCCGCGACCACCTGCTCGCCTGCGGCTACAAGTTTTGAGCCGGAGCTTCGGGCGCCGGCCAGCGACCCGAATTCAGAGGCCCCCGCCAACGGCGGTCATCGCGCGCCAGTTACGCATGGCCACCATAGTCCGGATCCGTGACGATCACTCGCATTCCCGGATCCATCCCGCGAGAGGTTCGAGGCGCTGCGTCGGTGCCCTGCCCGAACTTGATGATCTTCACAGGAACGGTGACGTCTGACGCGATTGACGATGCGGTAATCCTCTTGAATGTGCTCACCAGGGATGTCCCGGGGGCATCCTCCAGGAAATACAGACCGCGGTCCCTATCGTAATCGCGCATGTGTTTCTCCAGAAAGGGCAGGGCGTTTTCGGTGGAGATGAAATAGTATTTGCTCTTGGGTTTCCGTCCGAAGAAGGACCGGTCGACGTCCACCAACAAGATACCATCCGTCCGAGGCAGGATGATGGGCATCCCCTCACCCCAGAGGATCGCACTGTGGAGAGCTTCGTCACCGACCCCGGTGACCAGGGAAATGCGCATGACGAAAGCGTCCGCGCCATGTGCCGCCTGGATCGCGTCCCGGTGAAAATTATGGCGCCAAATCGACGTCAGCCACGCCTCGTCCAGGATAGGAAGGGATGGAACGCCTTCGGCCTCATGCTTCTTGTAATGGTCAAACAGCGCGTCGACGGCGCGCTGATTGTGTTCTCGCCAGCTTGAAACAAGCAGCGGCGCGTGAGGCACTGTCATCAAGCCGTTGCGGCCGTCGTCGAATTCCTGCCGGTCGAAGATAGTCAATCCGAATCTGGCGGCGAAATCCGCCAATACAGGCATGGCTTCATAGGCAAAGAACGACGGTCGGCAGTAGTTCAAGTTGCCGTGCCAACCGGTATAGCGGTAGGGCGGAGGCAGGGGAGCCCGCACCTCATCGTCGCCGCCCGGCGGCTTGTGACCGGCTTCCTGCGTCAGCGCAAAGGAGACATCCGTGTCCTCGTTCTCGTACCAATACTCTACGCTGCCGTCATCGATGGGTCGTCTGGTGAATTGCGGGAACTGATCGGCCCATCCGCGCACTTCGCCGTCCGGCAGATCGCCGGTTGCAGGTGCGGCCAGGCAATAGTGAATGTCAAAACTCACCCGACTTTCCTAATCCACACGCGGGAGCATCAATCGCTCGCCCTCGGCCTGCAAGTCGCTACGAAATGACAGTAGACCACAAAGAGCAGGGTACTTTGAAAGGTGAATTAACGCCGTTCTTCTCTGCTTCCGCGCATGCCTGCCATGCCGCGGCGGGGCTGGGCCGGCGGCGCGGGGCGGTGTAAGGTCGCGGCCGAATTTGCCGGCAAGGGGGCAAGGCCATGAGCGCGGGGAGCGCGGGGAGCGCGGGCCAGGGCGACCGCGCCCGGACCACGGCCGGCGTATTCTACGCGCTGGCCGCCTTCCTGTTCTGGGGCGGCATCCCGGTCTACTTCAAGGCGGTCGGCCACGTGCCGGCGGCCGAGATCCTGGCCCACCGGGTCGTCTGGTCGGTGGTCCTGCTCGCCGGCCTGGTCACCCTGACGCGCCACTGGCCGGTGATCCGAACGGCGCTCGGCGACCGGCGCACGCGGCTGCTCCTCGTGCTCTCCACGCTGATCGTCTCGGTCAACTGGCTGGTCTTCATCTGGGCGATCGCCTCCGGGCGCGTGCTCGAGACCAGCCTGGGCTACTACATCAACCCCCTGGTCAACGTGGTCCTGGGCATGGTCGTGCTGCGCGAGCGCATCGGCCCCTGGCGCGGCTTCGCCGTCGGGCTCGCGACCGTCGGCGTGCTCAACCTGGCGGTCCGGGCCGAGGGCCTGCCCTGGGTGTCGCTGACCCTGGCGCTGACCTTCGGGCTCTACGGCCTGATCCGCAAGACGGTCCGGATCGAGGCGGTCGACGGCCTGTTCGTCGAGACCGCGCTGCTGCTGCCCTTGGCGCTGGCCTATCTGGGCTGGCTGGCCTTCGCCGGCAGCGGCGCCTTCGGCGCCGTCGGCCTGGAGACCGACCTGCTGCTGTTCCTGGCCGGGGCGGTCACGGCTCTGCCGCTAATCTGGTTCACCGCGGCGGCCCGCCGGCTCGACTATTCGACCGTCGGCTTCTTCCAGTACATCGCACCGTCGTGCCAGTTCCTGCTGGCGGTCCTCGTCTACGGCGAGTCCTTCACCGGGGCGCACCTGATCACCTTCCTGTGCATCTGGAGCGCGCTCGCCATCGTCACCGCGCGCTCGGCCCTCGAGGCGCGCCGCCGCCGGGCGGTGGCCCGGGCCGCCGGCTGATCGCGGAAATCGAAGACTTGGAGACCGCGCCGCCCTTCGAGACGGCCCTTCGGGCCTCCTCAGGACGAGGGTATATGTTTGAAACCGCCACCCACCTCATGGTGATGAGGCCGCCGCTGGCGGCCGTCTCGAACCATGCCGGCCGGGTCGCCGCCGCCTGGGCCCTCCATTAGTCCTCGACCCAGGCGATGCGCAGCAGGTTCGTGGTGCCGGGCGTGCCGAAGGGGACACCGGCGGTCACCACGATCTTCTCGCCCGTGCTCGCGAAGCCTTCCTGGGCCGCGAGGCGCTGGGCCTTGTCGACCATCTCCTGGGGGCTGCGCACGTCGGCGGTGTGGACGCAGTGGGCGCCCCACAGGAGCGCCAGGCGCCGCGCCGTCTCCATCTTCGGGGTCAGCACCAGGATCGGCACGTCGGGCCGCTCGCGCGCGGCGCGGATCGCGGTCGAACCCGACATGGTGAAGCTGACGATGGCCGCGGCGCCGATCGTGGCGGCGACCTGCGCGGCGGCCGCGGTGATCGCGTCGGCGGCGGTCGCCTCGGGCTCCGGGTGGAGCGCGTGGAGCAGGCGCCGGTAGGAATGGTCCTGCTCGGTGCTGGCGGCGATCCGGTCCATCATGGCGACGGATTCGACCGGGTAGTCGCCGGCCGCGCTCTCGGCCGAGAGCATGACCGCGTCGGCGCCGTCGTAGACCGCCGTGGCGACGTCCGAGGCCTCGGCCCGGGTCGGCGTCGGCGCGTGGACCATCGAGTCCAGCATCTGGGTTGCCACGACCACCGGCTTGCCGGCCAGGCGGCAGGACCGGATGATGTCCTTCTGGCGGCCCGGCACTTCCTCGGCCGGCATCTCGACGCCCAGGTCGCCGCGCGCCACCATGACCGCGTCGCTGAGCTCGACCAGCTCGGTCAGGCGCTCGAGCGCCGCCGGCTTCTCGATCTTGCTCATCACCGCCGCGCGCCCGGCGATCAGGCGGCGGGCCTCGGCCAGGTCCTCGGGGCGCTGGACGAAGGAGAGCGCGACCCAGTCGACCCCGAGGTCGAGCCCGTAACGCAGGTCCGCGCGGTCCTTCTTGGTGAGCGGCGAGAGCGGCAGCACGGCGCCCGGCACGTTGACGCCCTTGTGGTCCCGCAAGGGGCCGCCGGCCAGCACCAGGGCCTCGGCGTAGTCCTTGCCGCAGGCCTCGACCTGCAGGCGCAGCTTGCCGTCGTCGAGCAGCAGCAGGGTGCCGGGCTTGAGAGCGGCGAAGACCTCGGGGTGGGGCAGCGGTGCGCGCACCCGGTCGCCGGCCATCTCGTCCAGGTCGAAGCGGTAGCGCTTTCCGGCCACGAGCTCGGTCTCGCCGCCCGCGATCTCGCCGACGCGCAGCTTGGGCCCCTGCAGGTCGAGCAGCACGCCGATCGGCCGGCCGGCCTCCAGCTCGAGCGCGCGGATGATCTCGAGGCGCTTGCGGTGGTCCTCGTGACTGCCGTGGGAGAAGTTGAGCCGGAACACGTCGGCCCCGGCCTCGAACAGCGCCTTGATGGTGGCGGCGTCCGAGGAGGCCGGCCCCAGGGTCGCGATGATCTTGGCTTTGCGGCGGCGTCGCATGGGGGAGAGCTTACAGGCCCTGGCCGCGAGGTCCACGGCAAATCGGCGGGGGTGGCGGGTGCAGGCGGAATCCGTGGCGGTCAGGGGCTTGGGCGCGAAAAAAGCAAACGAGCCCATGCACAGTAAAACGTCGTGTTGTTTCAAGGAGTTATAGGTCGTTCGCGGTCGAGTGGCGCGGCATAAGTCATTGAAAACAAATAGATCTTACCATAAGGACGTAGAGGTTCGAGCGGATCATGGCGGCAGTGGCGCCGCGCAAGCCGCACGAACCGATGAACCAACTTTTGAACCACGAAGACACCAAGACACGAAGGTCAGTTCTCGCGCGCGCAGCGCGCAAACAAACCGTTCTTTGTGTCTTCGTGCCTTGGTGTCTTCGTGTTGAAGTGGGTGTTTTAGTTCTCTGTGCCTATGTGGTGAACCTTGTTGTTTCCCGCCGGGCCGCCACCGCGGTGAAATGGGCCCTCGTCGGCGGCTCTGGGATCAGCCCGCCATGGCCTCGTCGGCCGACTCCGTTATCTCGTGGTCCATCTCGAAAGTCTTGGACCTCACCTTGCACATGTCCAGACGCGCGGGCGTGAACCCCGCCGCGACCGTGACCTTGGCGATCGGCACCTTGCCGCCGGCCTTGCCGCCGACGGCGTGCATCGGCACGTCGACCGAGCCCGTGGCGCCCTCGACGAGGACCTTGGGAGTCACCTGAAACAGCTCCTCGGATCTTCCGGATTTGAGCTTTGCATAGCTGGTTTCGCCGTCCGAGACCTCGGTGACCTTGACCTCCAGATCGTGGAACTCGATGAACGGACCACTCGTTTGCGAGTGGGCGATGTTCTTGACCTTCAGGTGAAGCGTGAAGTCCTCGGGCGGGCTTGCCGCGAAACCGGCGGCAGGCTCCACCGAATAGGTGACGTCCAGACACTCGCCCAACATCCCGCAGATATCCTGAGCGCTGATCGGCATTGGCTTGTCCTCCTTCGCTCGGGCGCGGACGAAGCCGCTCGGGCTCATCCGAACCGGGGTCGGGTCCGCAGGGCCGCGCTGTTCCTTGCCGGCGGTATCGGGCCGAAACCGGCCGAGGACCGCGACCTGGCCGGATCGTCACGTGCCGACGAGACCGCGTTCCGTTGGCCCGATCCTCACTTCTTGTTCCTCGCGCGCCATGCCGCCGCCCGGCGCGGCGGGCGTCGCGATATCCCCGACAGGCTGAGCCTCTCGGGTCGAAAGTCAATGATCTGGATCAGCCCTGCGCCTGTCCTACGACGCCCACGGCAAGCGCCGCCTGACCGACTGGCAGCCGGCCGGCGGCCTCATCGTGCCGCTCGAGACGTGGCGCGGCTTCACCGGCCACGAGCACCTGGACAAGCTGGGCCTGATCCACATGAACGGCCGGGTCTACGACCCCGTCCTCGGGCGCTTCCTCTCGGCCGATCCCACCGTGCAGTTCCCGAAGACGACGCAGGGCTTCAACCGCTACAGCTACGTGCTCAACAACCCCTTGAGCTTCACCGACCCGAGCGGCTTCGGGATCATCGGGGCGATCAAGAAGGTGATGCGGAAGTTCACCAAGTTCCTGCACAGGTACGGCCGGGTCCTCATGTCCGTGGCCGCCGCGGCGGGCTGCGGGGGTAATCTGGGCTGCTCGGTGCTCGTTGCCGCGTTCACCTCGGGCATGTGGACGGCGTCCTACGGCGGCAGCCTCACCGACGTGGTCACCCAGTCCGCGATCGCCGCCGGCACGGCGCTGGCGTTCCATGGCATCGGGAAAACCTTCGGCGATAAGGTGGGCTTCCTGTCTGCCGCGCACGTCAAGAAGATCGTCGCGCACGGCGTGGTCGGCGCCGTCTCGACCGCCCTGCGCGGCGGCAAGGCCGTCGGCGGCTTCCTGGCCGGCGCCTTCGCCCAGCTCGCCGCGCCGGCGATCGGTTACATCGGCGAGGGCACGGCCGATTATTACAGCCAGAGCAACATCATGGCGCGGACGGCGGCCGCGGCGGTCGCCGGCGGCCTCGGCGCCGTGCTCGGCGGCGGCAAGTTCAAGAACGGCGCGATCACCGGGGCGTTTTCGCGGTTGTTTAATGAGGAGAACGCGGCGCACCGGTACCGACGCCTGGAGGATCTAACGAGAAAGGAGAAAATAATCTTCGGTCGAACTGCGAGAGCCTTCTTGTCAGGCGTTCAAGGTATGTCCGACGAGGAGATATATCGGAAATTCGATCTTGGCGGTAAGGTCAACCCAAGGATCGCAGATCTTGTCCGGCTTAACATACTCTATAGTGTCAGGGCGATCGTTGTTGACGAGTTGAAAGTTTACGGGTGGGGAGCCTTCCAAAATCTTTATGTGATGCCGTACGTAATGGCCCCACTAAGTGTCTCCTCTACTGTGGCCCCATGGGCCGAATTCTATCTGAGCGTGTCCAGCCTGGAGATGGCTGTTGTTTGGCTAGAAAGCAGTCCTACATACACATTTGGCTGTAATGCCGAAGGGGTTTGTGCGGGCACATCGCCACAGGGCGGCTTCAAGTACTAGTTCGAGCCGGATGATCGGGGTGAAACATGCGTTGTGCGAAGATCCTATTGACGTCGGCAGTGGCCGGATTGTTGATGCTTACCGGTGGCCATTTGGCGCCTATTCGCGCAGGCGAACGCGCCCCGGATCCGGACTTGGTCGCTGTGGCCGGTTCATCGGAAAGCACTATGTTTCTTAAGCTCTTCGGTTGTGTCATGCCGTTGCCGCCGAATTATATTCTACGGGCGGACGCCGAACCGTTCTACTTCTACCGGACCTTTGGTTTTGGGACCATATCAATCAAGCCGTACGGTCCGCCCGACCCATCCAAGGAAGACGTCATCGAAGAGAGCACAATAGGGCCGCTTCGAATTGTCACGGTGAAAGCGAAGTTTGGTCGACACCGCCCTACAGTCAGATTTGTTCATGACGGCAAGACTCAAATTGTCATCGGAGGCCAGGACGAGGATTGGCTTGAACGCATGGCCCGAAGCTGCGTGGAGGGTATTGAGCCTCCTTGTCTGCAAGGAGCAGCGCGCTGTAGCGGTTGAGGGCCGAAAAGGAGTCATGCGAAAAGGGGTCAGGTCCTGTTTTAATGTTTTTTTTTGGCCATTTCAATTCCAGGGACAGTATACTTATCTCTCGACACCCCCGCACCCCCGCGCTAACCTCGCCTCATGGCCCGTTTCGCCCGCGTCGTGGTTCCCGGCGTCCCGCATCACGTGACCCAGCGGGGCAATCGTCGGCTCGAGACCTTTTTCAATGACGGGGACTACCGCGCCTATCTGGACCTCCTGGCCGAATACTGCGCGGCGGCCGAGGTCGCGGTCTGGGCCTACTGCCTGATGCCGAACCACGTGCACCTGATCCTGGTGCCGCGGGACGAAGACGGCCTGCGCCGGGCCTTGGGCGAGGCGCACCGGCGCTACACCCGGCGGGTCAACTTCCGCGAGGGCTGGCGCGGCCATCTGTGGCAGGAGCGGTTTCATTCCTTTGCCCTGGACGAGGGCCATCTGCTGGCCGCGGCGCGCTATGTCGAGCTCAATCCGGTGCGCGCGAAGCTGAAGCGCCGGGCGCGGGACTGGCGCTGGTCGAGCGCGCGGGCGCACCTGGCGGGGCACGACGACGCCCTGGTCGCGGTCGCGCCGCTCCTGGAGCGGGTGCCCGACTGGCGGGGTTTCCTGGCCGGCGGCTTGGAGGAAGAGGCGCTGGAGGCGCTCCGCCGCCACACGCGCACCGGCCGCCCGCTCGGCAACCCGGCCTTCCTCGCGCGCCTCGAGGCCCGCCTCGGCCGGCGCTTGCGGCCCGGCAAGCCGGGGCCCAGGCCGAAGGGCGGCGAGGGTGGCGGGAGATAAGTATACTGTCCCCGGAATTCTCCGCGTGCGGGCCCCTGGACACCGCCTTCAGATCATTGCCTTTGCGTGCTATGTTAGAACAAGCGAATGTGCCGTTTCGGCATGGCAGCTATCCGGGTAGTTATGGATATTAGGACGGACGGAGAGAATTCCGACGCGAAATAGATCTTCTGCCGTTGTCCAGAAGCTTGCCGATGTTGGCCTCGGCTTGGGACGTCCACCATGAAGATCGAAATCGGCTGAAATCAGCCAGAATCTCGCATTAGAAATGCAGTTGGCGTGGAGCACTTGTGTTTGATGAAATAGCAATAAATGAGACCTTGAGTGATCTCGGGTACAAGCGGATGAAGCGTTTCACGTACAGGGCGCTTTGGAGCACGTCGGGGGTCGAGCACTTTCTCTATTTGGAATTTTATGGAACACCGAAGCATCTCCTTACGGCGGGTTTTGGGTTTCGGAATCTGTCTGCTGAACTTTTTAGCCTCAGGTCGATTCGCTCTTATGGTGGAGAGCTCTATCGCCTAATAAGACACGATGAGCGTTTCGACTGCGCCATGAATTTTTCCTTTGGAAGACTCAGAAGTCCTGTAAGGAGGTGGTCTCTCAACACGCCCGATTTTTCGGGCTCGGGGCTCGCGGAGAGACTGAAGTCGGAAATCGAAGACGTCTTGCTGCCAAGGATCCAAAGCATAAGGGGACTTTCAGAATTCCATGCACTTCTCCTCTCTGATGTCGAACCTTTCCCGTGGGTCGCCTGCAACGGCGCCATAAGAGCGGCTCAAGTCGTTGCGATCGGTCGCCAGATCGGCATGAAAGCAACAAAGATTCGTGCTGCGTTGCGACCACGCGAGCAGTGGATACGGGTGGGCTTGCACACGGCCTGTGACCCAGAATATTACATTGAGAAGGTGCTCGACGATTGGGATGCGCAAGTTCGAGCGCTGGACGCCTAATAGCAGACGGGGTCAGCGACTGTGTTGCTGTCAAGCGTGTTCGGGGTTCCAGCTTTCGAGATGGGGTCAGCGACTGTGTTGCTGTCAAGCGAGGAAAAGGGAAAAGGGGTCAGGTCCTGTTTTAATGTTTTTTATACCCGTTTGCATTCACCTACTCCGGTCGCGGCGCAACGAAGGCGCCGGTGCAGGGTCTCGTGAGCCCGGAGCTTGCTTCCTTGCAGTATTGCGCCGCCGCCGCTGATTTCCAGAGGCACCTCGCCGGTCGCGGCGGCACGCCTTTAGGCGTTCGGGGGAGGTGGACTTCCAGCTTCGGTCTTCGAACGCCGGGCTTTTGCACCGCCGGATCATCTCGGATAGTCTGTGGCGAAACGCGGTGGAGGAGACGCTCGAAATGCCCCGTCTGCATGAACCGTCGCCGCGAGCCGCGACCCCGGCGACGCGGACTCTGGCATGGCTTCCGGTCGCGGCCGTGGTCTGGGCCGATGCCGGCCTGGGCCAGGAGGACCCGAAAGATATCATCGCGGCGGCCGTTCGTCAGAGAGGCCATGACTGTACCGAGCCCGAAAGCGCGCGGCCGGATCCGGACAACTCCTCGCGGGACCAGAAGGCATGGATCCTCCGCTGCGAAAACGCCACCTTCAGGGTCAAGTACATCGGCGACCGCGGGGCCGAGGTCGAGCCGATCGGCGAGTGATGCGCCGGACCGTCCCCCGCTTTCGGGGCTTCGCCCCGGTGACGCCTCTGCTTCGCGTGGGCGGCGGGCGACGCCGTAACGTGGAAATCGTCGACACCCACAAGGGTTCAACATGCCGAGGACGCCGGATACTGCGCTCGGGCTCGCCCGGCTGTTCGGCACCACGCCGCAGTTCTGGATCAACCTTAGGCCGCGCACGATCTTTGGAAGGCCAAGGTCGAGAGCGCCGCGGCGATCGAGCGCGCGATCAAGCCGGTGCACGCGGATGCGGCATGGGCGCCGCCCGCGCCGACGGGTGAGCTTCCCTTGACCCGGGACCGGACGGCGTGAAGAACAAGCCTTTCCTGCAGCGTCTCGCCTTCGCCGCGTCGGGTCTGGGCGCGGCCTGGCGGCGCGAGCGCAGCTTCCGCACCCAGGTCTGGATCGCCGGCCTGGTCGGGCTGGTGCTGGTCGCGCTCCGCCCGGCGGCGCCGTGGTGGGGCGTGATCCTGCTCGCCGTCGCCCTGGTCCTGGTCGCCGAGCTGTTCAACGCCGCGGTCGAGTCCCTGATCGACCACCTGCACCCGGACCTGCACCCGGAGATCCGGGCGGTCAAGGACATGGCGGCCGGCGCGGTCCTGGTGGCGAGCCTCGCGGCGGTCGCGGTCGCCGCCGCGCTGGCCGTCTCCTGGTTTGGTAATGAAGGGACATAATACTAATTTCGCTAGGGCTGGCTGCCGCCGCCCGGGAGAAATTAGTACTGTGTCCCCGTTTTGACGGCGCGGCGCCGCCCAGTACTGTGTCCCCGTTTTGACGGCGCCGCCCAGGGGCATTGCTTTCGGGGCCGGCCTGCTGAACCATGGGGCGCACGAAGGGGAGGGCGCGCCATGGGCGACGGGGCGAAGGGCATGCGGCGGGGCTTGACCCGCTATGGGGACGAGGGCTTCGCGCTCTACCTGCGCAAGGCCTTCATCAAGGCGCTCGGCTATTCCGAGGACGCGCTCGACCGCCCCGTGGTCGGCATCGCCGATACGTCGAGCGGCTACAACGCCTGCCACGCGACCGTGCCGCGGATCGTCGAGGCGGTTGAGCGCGGCGTGCTCATGGCCGGCGGCCTGCCGGTTTCCTTCCCGACCATCTCGCTGCACGAGTCCTTCTCCTGGCCCACCTCGATGTACCTGCGCAACCTGATGGCCATGGACACCGAAGAGATGATCCGCGCCCAGCCGATGGACGCGGCGGTCCTGATCGGCGGCTGCGACAAGACCGTGCCGGCTCAGCTCATGGCCGCGGCCAGCGCGGATATCCCCGCGATCCTGGTCGTCACCGGCCCGATGCTGCCGGGCAGCCACCGGGGCGAGCGCCTGGGCGCCTGCACCGACTGCCGGCGGCTCTGGGCGCGCTTTCGTTCGGGCGATCTCGACGAATCCGAGGTCGCGGCGGCCGGCGCCCAGCTCGTGCCCACGGCGGGCACCTGCGGCGTCATGGGCACGGCCAGCACCATGGCGTGTTTGACCGAGGCGCTCGGCATGATGCTGCCCGGCGGCGCGGCGATTCCGGCGGTCGAGGCCGAACGCCTGCGCCACGCCGAGGCGGCTGGCGCGCGCGCCGTCGCCCTGGCGGAGCACGGGCCGACGCCCGGCCAGATCCTGACGCCCGCCGCCTTCGCCAACGCGCTCCGCGTGCTGCTCGCCGTCGGCGGCTCGACCAACGCCTTGGTGCATCTGGCGGCGGTGGCGGGACGCCTGGGCATCGCGATCGACTATGACGCCTTCGACCGCCTCGGCCGCGAGATCCCTCTTCTCGTCGACCTCAAGCCCTCGGGCCGCCACTACATGGACGGGTTGCACCGCGCCGGCGGCCTGGCGCCCGTCCTGCGCGCGCTCGCCCCGCGGCTCGACCTCGGCTGCCTGACGGTGACCGGACGCACCCTGGGCGAGGAGATAGAGTCCCTGCCGCCGGCCTGGGATCAGGACGTCGTGCGGCCGCTCGCGGACCCGCTGCACGAAGGCGGCGCGATCGCCGTCTTACGCGGCAACCTGGCCGGCGACGGGGCCATCATCAAGCAGTCGGCGGCCACGCCCGCGCTGCTGAGGCACAGCGGCCGTGCCGTCGTGTTCGACTCCCTGGACGACCTGGCGGCGCGCATCGACGCCCCCGACCTGGCGGTCGAACCCTCCGATGTGCTTGTGTTGCGCAATGCCGGGCCCAAGGGCGCGCCCGGCATGCCCGAGGCCGGGTACGTCCCGATCCCGCGCAAGCTGGCGCAAGCCGGCGTCACCGACATGGTGCGGATCTCCGACGCGCGCATGAGCGGCACCGCCTTCGGCACCATCGTCCTGCACGCCAGTCCCGAGGCGGCGGCCGGCGGCCCGCTGGCGCTGGTCCAAGACGGCGACACGATCGCCCTCGACGTGCCCGGGCGGACGCTCACGCTCGAGGTGTCCGAGGACGAGCTGGCCCGGCGCCGCGCGGCCTGGACACCGCCGGTCATGGGCGAGGGCCTCACCGGCTTCCGCCGGCTCTACCACGACACGGTGCTGCAGGCGCCCCAGGGCTGCGACTTCGATTTCCAGGTCCGCCCGGTCACCGCCCGCACGCCGTGAGCGGGCGGTGTCGGGCGCAGGCAAAAAGGGCCGGGCGTTGAGGCCCGGCCCTTCAACCGTCGCAAGCGAGGCGCTCAGAAGGTGTAGCGCAGCCCGGTCATGATGGTGCTGTTCAGGTAGTCGAGCTTGTCGCCGAAGATTTCGGGATCCGCGGTGCCGAAGAACCGGTAGTCCAGGCTCACCGCCAGCTGAGGCGTGATCTCGTAGGCGACGCCGACGCCGGCCTGATAGGCGAAGACGTTGTCGTCGTCGCTGCCCCCGCTGTCGATTTCGACATTGGCGAAGCCTATGCCGCCGCCGATGTAAGGGACCCAGTTGGTTCCGGTCTGGAAGTCATAGTAGCCGTTGGCCATGAAGGCCCAGGAACTGATGTCGCCGGAAAAATCCGAGAGATCGTTATTGCGGTAAGTGACCTCGGCGTCGACCCGGAAGTTCGAGTTGATGCGGTAGCCGCCGATGATGCCAACCGCGGCTCCAACATCGAAATCCAGATCGAGACCGCCGATGTCGGTGTCGTGCGCGATATTCATTCCCGCCTGTAGGCCCACATAGAAGCCCTGCGCCGACATGCCCTGCGCCGAGGCGCCTTGCATGCCGAGAAGCAGGAACGCCGCGGCAATCACCGGTAGTTTCAAAGTTCGCATAATACCCTCTTCTATAGGTGTACGGTTCGGCGCATCTAAGAGGAGAGTGATTGACAAGCGCTTAACGGCCAGCGGGAGGTGTCGTCGCCCGCCGCGAGCACCCGCGCTCAGAAGCTGTAGGACAGGCCGAGGCCGGCCTGGAGTTGGTTTGGCGAGCCGCGGTCCTCGACGATCGGGCTGTCGGCCGCGCCGCGGACCAGGCGCCGGTAGATGAGGACGCCGCCGATGGTCCAGTGTTGGAAGAAGCGGTAGCCGCTGCTGAGGGTGACGCCGAGGTCCCGAAATCCAGCGTCCGGCTTGTAGGCCGCCAGGCCCGAGGCCGTGGATCCCGCGGCGTCGACCCCGAAGAAGGCGCGCATGTAGCTGGCGCTCGCCCAGGTCGCCTCGCCCTTGACCCGGACCCAGCCGGTGCCGGCCAGGGATACCTTGGTCGAGGCGCCGAGTACGGCGAGCGCGCCCTCGTGGCCCGAGGCGACGTCCTGGCGGAACGACAGGTAAAGGCGCAACGGCCCCGGGTCGTAGCGCAGGAAGCCGCCGACCTCGACCCCGTCGTCGACCTCGTCCAGGCCCTCGAGCTCGTCCTCGTCGCCGCGGCCGTGGTCGCGCCTGACGTCGAGGCCCGCCCGGAAGGTCTCGTTCTTGATCAGGTTGACGCCGGCGGTCTCGTTCTTCAGGAACAGCCGGTCGCGCCAGACGATGCTGAAGTTGGGCGCGTAGCCGAATTCATAGCTGTCGGCGCCGGGAAACTCCGGCCCGATGCTGCCGATCATGCCGACGCTGATCGCCCAGTCGCGCTCCTCGGGAAACTTCGGCTCGGGCTCGAAGCCGGGCGCCTCGTCCAGGTTCTCGGCGAGCTGGACCCGGAGGCCCGGGCCCTCGGCCTGCCCGGCCCCGGCGGGCCCGGCGGCGGCCAGCACCGCGCAGAGGCCGGACGCTAGCAGGGCCCGGCGCATGCGGTCTTCCGGCAGGCCCGCGTCGTCCTCATGCCCTTCGCTCCGACAGGATCCGAGAAAGCAGGCGAACACAGGCCGAAGTCTCGCCGCCTTTAGCGCCCTTGGCAAGGCGGGACGCCTTCGAACCCGCGGGCCGAAAAGGTCTTGTGACTCGCCGGCCGTGCCCCGAACATGACCCGGCCACGAGACCGGAGCACGAACCCGAGGATGACGACCACCGCCGACTTCCTGCCCTTGGAGCGCCTGGCTGCCCTCGGCGCGGAGCGCTGGGCCGCCCAGCGGCGCTACGTCATGGAAAGCTCCGGCTTCTACAGGCGGCTCTGGGACGGCGGGGCGGTGCCCGAGCGGCTCGAGGACCTTGCGGACCTGCCGCTTTCGGACAAGGCCATGCTGCGCGAGAGCCAGGCGGCGCACCCGCCCTTCGGCGACTACCTGGCCGCGCCCGAGCAGGCCGTGCGCCGGCTGCACCGCACCTCGGGCACCAGCGGGCAGGCCATGAACCTGGCGCTCGGCGCCGCCGACGCCCGGCAGACCGCCGAGGTCGGCGGGCGCGCCCAGCGGGCGGCCGGCCTCGGCCCCGGGCACCGGGTCGTGCACTGCCTGAACTACCAGCTGTGGATGGGCGGCGTCAGCGACCACCTGACCCTGGAGGAGACCGGCGCCACGGTGATCCCTTTCGGCGTAGGGTCGAGCGAGCTTCTGGTACGCACCATACGCGAGCTCGGCGTGACCGCCATCTCCTGTACGCCATCCTACCCGGCGGTGCTCGAGCAGGTGATCGCCGAGCACTTTCCGGACCTCGCCCCGCGCGACCTGGGCCTCGAGCTCGGCCTGTTCGGCGGCGAGGCCGGGCTCGACAACGCGAGCTTTCGGGCGCGCCTCGAGGAAACCTGGGGCTTCAAGGCGCGCAACGCGAACTACGGCCTCTCCGACGTGTTCTGCAACTTCGCCAGCCAGTGCGCGCACGACACCGACCTGCACTTCCTGGCGCTCGACGTGCTGCACCCCGAGGTGATCGAGCCGGAGAGCGGTCAAGTTCTGCCCTGGCGCGCGGGCAGCCAAGGCGAGCTGGTGCTGACCCATCTGGCGCGCGAGTGCCAGCCCCTGGTGCGCTTCCGCACCGGCGACATCGTCGCGCTGAGCGCGACCGGGCCCTGCGCCTGCGGCCGCACGGCGCCGCGCTTTCGTGTGATCGGGCGCAGCGACGACATGGTCACGGTGCGCGGCCTCAACGTCTTCCCGACGGCCGTGGCCGCGGTGGTCAATACCTTTCCCGAGCTGTCGGGCGAGTACCGCATCGTGCTGGCCGGCCCCGGGCCCTACGACCGCCTGCCGCTCGAGGCCGAGCTGGCCGAGGGCGTCGCGCCCTCGCAGGCGCTGGCCGAGCGTCTCGCCGCGGCGATCCGCGAGCATATCCGCGTCACCGCCCAGGTCACGCTTACCCCGCCCCGGTCCCTGCCGCGCAGCGCCGGCAAGACCCGGCGCGTCGTCCGCAAGGAGGTCCCATGACCGACACCGTGATCACCAGCAGGGCCGAGGATGGCATCCGCAAGATCGCCCTCAACCGGCCCGAGCGGCTCAACGCTATCAACCCCGAGCTGCTGGCCGCGCTGCGGCTGGCGCTGGCCGAGGGCAACGACGATCCGGCGACCCGGGTCGTGATCCTGCAGGGCCGGGGCCGGGCGTTCTGCGCCGGCGACGACTTGAAGGAGTTCGACCGGCAGGCCGGGACCGAGGCCGAGACCCGGGCCTATATCGAGTCGATCCAGGACATCACCCGCGAGATCGTGCTGGGCGACAAGATGGTGATCGGCGCGATCCACGGCTGGGCGGTGGGCGGCGGCCTGGAATGGGTGATCAACTGCGATTTGGCGATCCTGGCCGAAGGCACGCGCTGCTTCTTCCCCGAGATCTCGCTCGGCGTCTTCGTCACCGGCGCGGTGACGACCCTGCTGCCTCGGCTGGTTGGCCTGCAGAGGGCGCGCGAGATGATCCTCTTCGGCGAGCGCTTCGATGCCGCGGCGGCGCTCGACATGGGCCTCGCCTGGAAGGTCGTGCCCGAGGACGACCTGATGGCCGAGGCCGAAGCGGCGGCGCGGAGCATCGCCGAGCTGCCCGAGCACGCGGTCACGGCGCTCAAGCGCGTGCTCAACCGCGCCTGCATGCTCGACGCCGAGGGCGCCATGGCGCTCGAGACCGAGGCGACGGTGCAGGGCTTCCTGCACCCGGAGACAGCCAAGATCATCGCCGAATTCGGCCAGAAGCAGTGAGACGCGAAGCGGACCGGGGGAATGCATTGGGTGAAGGCACGGATGGGACCGAGGTGAACGCGGCATGACGGCACTGCCTGACTTCAAGCTGGAAACCCACTTTTCGCGGTGGGAGTTCAAGGTCCGCTATCACCTGACCGCTTCGGACGCGGAGAGCCTCTCTCTCCGCGACCTGCTCGCCATGGCGACGCCGGAGGAGCGCGAGGACTTCGAAGGACTGTGGCTCGGATATACCGAGACCTTCGGCGCCCCCGACCTGCGCGAGGTCATCGCGGAGACCTTCGAGCGCCGCAGCGTCGCGGATATCCTGTGCTTCGCGGGCGCCAGCGAGGGGATTTTCGCGGCCAACGCCGTGCTGCTCGACAAGGACAGCCACGCGATCGTCGTCACGCCGAACTATCAGTCTCACGAGACCCTGCCCCTGGCGACCTGTGCGGCGACCGGCGTGCCGCTGGACCCCGACGACAACTGGTCGCTCGATATCGACCGGGTTGCCGAAGCGATCCGACCCAACACCAGGCTCGTGACGATCAACGTCCCCCATAACCCCACAGGCGCGATCCTCGCCCGCGATCGCTTCGAGGCGTTGATCGATCTGTGCCGGAGACACGGGATCTACATTCTGAGCGACGAGATCTTCAAAGGCCTCGGTCGAACGGGCACGAAGCATCTCCCCCATGTCGCGGACCTCTACGAGCGCGGGCTTTCGCTGAACGTCATGTCGAAGGCCTATGGCCTGCCCGGTCTTCGGATCGGCTGGATCGCCTGCGCGGACCGGGACGTGCTCTCGAGATTGGAGCGCATGAAGCATTACCTGTCGATCTGCAACTCGGGCCCGAGCGAGAGGCTGGCCAGGATCGCGCTGCGCAACCGCGACAAGCTTCTAGCGCGCAATTGCGCGCTCATCGACGAGAACCTGATCAAGCTCGATGCCTTCTTCGCCCGCCACTCGGATCTCTTCGGCTGGAAGGCCTCGGATGGGTCCTGCACGGCCTTTCCGCGTTACAAAGGACCGGAAGGCGTCGAGGACTTCACCAGGCGCCTCGTGGACGAAAGCAGCGTGCTGCTCCTTCCCGGCAGCATCTTCGCGTCGGACCTGACCGAGACGCCGAGGGACCGTTTTCGCATCGGCTTCGGTCGCAGCGGTCTCGATGAAGGGCTCGCGGCGCTGGAGGCCCACCTGGCGCGCAACCGCGTCTGAGAACCGGGCGAATGTATTTGGGAGACAGTTCGCGATGCTTGAAATCTGGGGCCGGCGGAACGCCAGCAACGTGATGCCGGTGATGTGGGCGGTCGGGGAACTGAACATCGCGCACCGGCGCCACGACGTGGGCGGCTCGTTCGGCGGCGTCGATACACCCGAGTTTCTGTCCCTGAACCCGAACGGCCGCATACCCACGGTTCGCGATGACGGCTTCGTCCTGTGGGAATCGAACGCGATCGTGCGCTACCTGTCCAGACGCTACGGCGACGGCATCCTGTGGCCGGACTCCGAGCAGCAGTGCGCGGTCACCGACCAGTGGATGGAGTGGTTCAAGTCCACCGCCTATCCGCTCTACATTGACCTCTTCTGGTCGATCGTCCGCACCGAGCCGGCGCGTCGCGACAAAGGCGCCATCGCACGCCTGACGGCATCCCTGGGCGACAAGCTGCTGATACTGGAGGCGCAGCTTGCCCGGCATCCGTACCTGGCCGGGGATGCATTGACCATGGCGGACATCCCCTACGGGCCGATGGCGCACCGGTACTTCAACCTGGACATCGAACGACCGGATCTACCGAGGATGGCCGAATGGTATAGGCGGCTGTGCGACCGACCCGCCTTTCGCGAACACGTCGGCTTTGCCTTCGGGCGCAATCCGGCCGAATGGTATGTGCTCGAGCGTGAGGGACTGATCGGTACCGAGAGTCACGGCCGGTAGCCTTGTGTTCGTCCTGGCGGGAAGATGGCGCGTATATGAGCTGAAAGCTTTCAGGCAGCCAGGGGAATGAAGTCGATGAAACGGGAGATGACGCCGGCGAAACAGAGCGCCTTCGCCTGGATCGAGGCTAATTTCGCGCGGCTTTCTGACTGGAACCAGACAATCTGGCACTACGGCGAGACCGCCTGGCGCGAATACAGATCCGCCGCCTGGTACGTCGCGCGCCTGCGCGCCGAGGGCTTCGAGGTCGAGGCGGCGAGCGGCGGCATGCCGACCGCCTTCGCGGCGACCTGGCGCAAGGGCGCGGGGCCGGTGGTCGCCGGCTACGCGGAATACGACGGCGTACCCGGCAACTGCCAGGCCGCGGCCACGCGCAAGGCGCCCCGCGCGGGGCTCAGCCCCTTTGCCGGCGGCCACACCGACCCGCATTCGGCGCTCGGCATCGGGGCGCTGGGCGGCATCCTAGCCGCCAAGGCTGCCATGGAAGAGCACGGCCTCGCCGGCACCCTCAAGTTCTTCGGCGAACCGGCCGAGAAGGTGCGCGGTTCCAAGCCGATCCACGCAGCGCAGGGCTATTACGACGGCATCGACGGCCTGATCAGCTTCCACCCCTGCTTCATGCTGCCGCTCTCCAACACGACCCGTTGGGATACCCACTGCGGCGCCGGATACGGGGTGATCTACGAGTTCCGCTGCGAGCAGCCCGAGACCTGGCTGGCCGCGCCCGGCGACGCGCCGATCCCCCAGGCGCACAGCTCGGCGCGCGCACCCGGCGCCAATGACGCCCTGGTCACCATGTACATGACGAGCAAAATGACCAAGGAGTCGATGCTGCCGTTCTCGGGCGGCTGGTCGGTCAACGAGGCGATCCTCCTGGCCGGCCAGGCGACGGCCGACAACCTGCCGGCCCAAGTCGCCCAGATCCAGTACTTCGTTCGGACGCCGACCGTGGAGATGGCGGAGGACGTCGTCCGGGTGCTCGACCGCAACGCCGCCGCCGCGGCCCAGGCCGCGCACTGCACGTGGCGGCGCCATTGGGTCTCCAAGTCGCGCCCGGGCCTGGCCAACCACGTCATGGCGGAGCTGACCTACCGCAACCTCGAGCTGGCCGGCCCGCCGGTCTTCGGCCCCGAGGCCGTCGCCGCGGCGCGCGAGATCCAGGCGAACCTGGGCCAGGAGCCCATGGAGCGGCCGTTTCTGGAAGCCTGCGAGACCTTGATCGAGCCGCGCGAGGCCGAGGCGATCGTCCGGGAGTCCCTGCCGCCCGCGCAGCTTCATTCGACCTCCGACGACTATACGGACATGGCCTGGCACGCGCCGACCGCCCGGCTCTACGTCGGCCGGCCGATGCTGAAGGCGCCGCCGGGCGTCCGCACCCCGGACTGGGTGGCGAACGCGCTGGGCGGCATCCGGGCCACGATCGACCCGACGATCTACAGCGCCAGCCGGGCGATCGCCGCGACCCTGGTCGACCTCCTGAGCGACCCGGCGATGGTCGCCGAGGCCTGGGCCGAGTTCGAGGAGCGCACCGGCGGCGGCATCGGCGGCACGGACTGGCTGGCGCCGCTCTGCGACTACGACCCGCCGATCCACTTCCCCTGGCCGGAGTACATCACGACAGAGCGCGGCCAGTCGTGGTGGATCCCGGCCATGCCGGAGGGCGGGTGAACCGGAGGGAAACCGGGACTGGCTCGTTTTCGCGCGAGCGAAAAGGTGCCTGCCCCGCTTGCCCGTGCCGCCGCAAGATCGCGGCCATCGGGCCCGCGAAAAGGAGACCGGCACGGATTCGCTGACGCGAATGCGAGCCAATCCCCTTCTTCGCTCCGTCTCAACCGAAACGAACCACGGACTGCAGGACGTTGCCGAGCAGACCAATGATCAATGGCGCGAACATGGCGGCAAGGTTGCGGATCTGTTTCTCCACGGTGACGGGCACTTGATCGGTCAGCCAGGTCTGGAATTCCTGTGGCGCCTTCAGCCGCTCCCGATAGCGCTGCGCCCTGTGGCGAAGAATCAGCGTGGCCGGCACGAAGGTTGCGATGAGCGTTAGGGTGAAGACCGTGCCCCAGAACGCCGTGAGCCCTTGCGCGTAGGCACTGAGCGCCATCCTCGTGGCGTCGTCGCCGGCCAACGCCACCGGCAGCTGGAAGAACAGCATGATGGTGATGGTGCTGGTCACCAGCACTGCGCTAAGCACATAGAAGGCCTGTTGCAGCATGCGCACCCGCACGACGAACTGCCGACGCCATTCCCCGTCCGACCGTCTTGGCAATTCGCCGGCCGCCGCGGTTGCGAGCGCCGCGGCCGTGATCACCGCGACCATGCCGAACAGCGTCGGGATGTAGACGAGGATCGACAGCTTGGTGAAGTCACCGACCACGTACCGAGTCAGGTCGGCCTCGGCCAAACTGAGCCGCAAGATCTCGCGGATGTTGACGTAGGTCAGCTTGTAGACCGCGAAGTCCAACTGCGGCGCGCGGAGCAGAACAACGGTCAGTGTGAGGACGACCAAGGCGGCGAGGATGTAGAGATGCCCGCGACGCCGCAGTGGCGTCGGCATGCGGCGAAGCCCATCGAGGAAATAGACGATCGCCCCGAGGCACACGACGATGTGGAAAAAGCCGGCCGCCGCGTAGATCATTCGGTCCGCCATGTGCCGCCCCAGAACGTCGCGCCCCTCGGCAAAGGCCCCCGTGAGATTGGCGGGCGACAGTTCGGGATGCGTGATGAACTGCAGGATCGCCGCCGCGCCGAGCAGGGGAACCAGCGGCGGGAGCAGCAGCAGGAGCCACGCTTGGCCGGAGCGAACCGGTTCGGTCGGATCGGTGCTGTCGCCGTCGGCCATCGTTACAACAGTGCCCCCATGGATCCGGCTGGACTATACCAAAGGTCATTATCAATGGCCTTTGGTGTAATGGTTTCCGGTGCCGAGGTCTCGCCGAAATTTACGTGTTTGAAGGCCAACGCTGCCCACGCCGAAAGGTCTGCTCGTTCTCGGCGAGACGGAGTTCGCTATCCTGTGCAACCTGAGACTGCCTGAATGATACTCACAGGTCACTGATAAGAACCTTCGGTATCAGGTCTCTTGGAGGGAAACCGGGACCGGCTCGTCTTCGGGCAATGAAGATGTGCCCGTCCCTATTTGCCGGGCCGCCGCAAAGATGGCAGGGGGCGGGCCCGCGACTCCTGAAATCATCGCGCCACTGTGCGCCGTTCAGTGGCGGGGGTGAATTCTTCGTGGCTCTTAGTTTTGAAGGCTATCGGTGGCAAATCATCGGTGGCCGGCCGCCGGTCCATTTCGGGGCTTCTCGCGATATGGTATCTTGAGGCTCGCCGGCAGGCGGCGGCGTCCTCCACCTGGTGG
>JAOUCL010000321.1 GCA_029859805.1 Rhodospirillales bacterium
TTTCGAGCTCCAGGGTGCCGCCGTGCAGTTTTGCCAGTGCGTTGGACAGCGGCAGGCCGAGGCCGGTGCCCTCGAACTTGCGGCTCAGCTGGCTGTCGACTTGGCCGAAGGGGGCCAGCGCCGTGGCTTGGTCCGCGGGCGCGATGCCGATGCCGGTGTCGCTGACGGCGAAGGCGAAGCCACCGTCGGCCCTGCGCCCGGCCGAGAGCTCGACGCGCCCGCCCTTGGGCGTGAACTTGATCGCATTGGACAGCAGGTTGAGCAGGATCTGCTTCATCTTGCGGCCGTCGACCAGGAGCCGCGGCAGGTCGCCGGGCAGCGCCGCCTCGAGCGCGACGCCGGCGCGCCGGGCCCGGTCGGCGACCAGGCGCAGCGCCTGGCGGCCCAGCTCGGCCGGGTGGATCGGCGCCTCGTCGAGATCCAACTTGCCGGCCTCGATCTTGGCGACGTCCAGGATGTCGTTGATCAGCGTCAGCAGGTGATGGGCGCTTTCAAGCACATTGCCGGCGTAGTCCTTGTAGCGTTCATTGCCGATCACTCCGAACTTCTCCAAATACATGAGCTCGGAAAAGCCGATGATGGCGTTCAAGGGCGTACGCAGCTCGTGGCTGGTATTGGCGAGGAACTCGCTCTTGGTCCGGTTCGCCGCCTCCGCGGCGTCGACCGCTTCCTGAAGCGCCGCTTCGTGCGCCAGAAGGGCGGTAACGTCCTGTGCGGTGCCACGGAAGCCGATAAAATCGCCGCTTTCCAGGCAATAGACTGGCAGCCCGCTCAACTTGAAGGTCCGGTTCGCCCCATCGCGATGCTGCAAGGTCACCTTGGCACCACGGAACGGAGCCTGGACTTTGGCCATGCTAGCCCCCTGGTGGAAATCGCCGGGCTCGACGGCCAACTCGTCGAGACGCTGACCCAGGAGTTCGCGTGGATGATAGCCCAACGCTTCGATGACCCGCGGTGATACGTAGGTGAGCGTCAGGCTGCGATCCGTCTCCCAGACCCAGTCGGAAACCAGGCGCGCGATGTCGTTGAAGCGCTCTTCCGAGAGGGCAAGGGCCTCGCGCATGCGCTTGGTTTCGTCGATCGAGGTGAGCCGGCCGACCACGGCCAGCAGCTTGCCGTCGTGGTCGTGCAGGTGATGCTGCTCGACTGCGTAGGATCGCGCCTTACCGTCCAACTCGACAGTGATCTCCCCTCGAGACGGCGCGCCGGTCGAGCTGAGGACAGTCTCCAGGTCTTCTCCTGTCGAGTGTGTGCCGCCGGACGCGTGAGCCTCTGCTATCCTCCGGTAGGCATGGTTCGAATAGAGCAGCCCGCCATCCGGATCGGCAATGAAGAGCGGAGACGTGTCGCCTGGCAGGGTCTGATTCAGCCTGTCGGTCAGCTCCTCGACCGGTCCGTCGCTGTCCAACAGGGTGTTGCGGATCATGGTCAGTGCGGGCAGCGTCTTGCCCGTCGGTACAGCCGCACGCGACCGTACGGAACCATACCGCCGGCGGCCAAGCGAGTCGCGTTTAGTCCTTACCTGCGCCATGTGCCTCTCTGTCACGGGCCTTGTTCAATCGCAGGCTTCCGCCCCTTCTCTCACACCCTGCAGACTGCAAGACAAGGAACGGCATTAAGACATGCTTCTCTTGGGATTGTACAGTCACAATCGCGCAACGCGCGTATAATTTTCCCAAATCTTGGATGATTTCTCCAAGACCGCGTCGGCGATTGCGCCGATCTTAAGCTATCGTCTAGCGCAGCAAGGGACCCCTTTGGGCTCGGCGGCGCGAATTCTTCAAGCCGCTGGCGGGACGAAGGGCTCCGGCACCTCCGAGGGCATGGTCTCGACATAAAGCGAGCGGCTTGGAAAGGCGAACGCGCTGCCCGCGCCCTCGACGACCTCCTTGATCTTGTAGGCGAGCCGCTCCTTGATTTCGAGCCATTCGCCCCAGTTCGTAGTCACGGTAAAGCAATAGAGCATGATATCGATCGAGGAGTCGCTGAACTTGTCGATTCGTACAAAGGTGGCGACCTCGGGCGGCTTGGCGAAATCGGGAGTGTTCAGGACGTAGCTTTCGATCCCGTCGCGGATCTGCCGCAGCTGGTCGACGCTGGTGCGGTACTCGACGCCGATCGTCCAGTAGATGCGGCGATGGGTCATGCCGGAGAAATTCGTCACCGCCCGGTCGGAGAGCTGCGAGTTCGGAACCTGGACCGGCGCCTTGTCGAAGCGCCGGACGCGCGTCGAGCGAAAGCCGATGCTCTCCACCGTGCCCTCGACCACGTCGTCGACCCTGATCCAGTCGCCGTCGGCGAAGCGCTTCTCGGCAAGGATCAGGATGCCGGCGATCAAGTTCTTGAACAGGTCCTGGGCACCGAGCGCGACAGCCACGCCGAAGAGGCCGAGGCCGGCGATCAAGGGGCCGACCTGGATGCCCCAGATCTCCAAGATCGTCGCGCCGCCGATGAACACGACCCCGACCTTTATCGCCTTCACCAGCCACTCGACCAGGGCGCGGCTGAAGACCTTCTCCAACCCGCCGAGCAGGCCGCTCAAGGGGTCGACCACGTTGTAGAAGGCCCAGAAAATCGTGAACGCGACCAGCGAGCGCACGAAGTTGGCGGCGATGGAGGCGGTCAGACCGCTAAGGTCCAGGTATTCAATGGCGAAGAAGACGCCCATGACCACGGGGATGAAGCGGATCGGGTTCTCGAGCGCCGTGATGATCTTGTTGTCGATACGGGTGGTGTATCTTTCCGACCAGCGTTTGATCCTTGCGACCACGAAGCGCGTGAAGGCGCGACGCAGGATCAGAAAGCCGACGAAGATCGCGAGGGCCACCAGCAGGCGTCCGATATCGACGCCCATGAACCCCTGCTGCCAGACGTCGACGACCAGCGACCAAAAGCCCTCGAGCTTCTCCAGAGACTGCTCCATGACCTCCTCCCTGTCAGCCTGGCCGAACGGCCGCGCCGGAGCATAGCGGCCGGACCCGAGGCCGCAAGGAGGGACAGCCGGCTGTCGGCGCCGAGGCGCCTGCGGTGCAAGCTCTCATAGGACGCACGTCTACTTGTCCAGGATGCAGGACTCGACCAGGCGACAGGCCTCTTCGGCCTCGCCCCAACGCTGGATCTTGACCCACTTGTCCGGTTCCAGGTCCTTGTAGTGCTGAAAGAAGTGCGCGATCTGCTCGAGCAGGATCTTAGGCAGCTCGCGGTAGGACGTGACGTGGGAGTAGTAGGGGTGCAGATCGTCGACCGGCACCGTCAGCACCTTTTCGTCTAGCCCCGCCTCGTCCTCCATGATCAGCACGCCGATCGGGCGGGCACGCACGATGGCGCCGGGTACCACCGGGGTGCGGCCGGCGACTAGGACATCGACCGGGTCGCCGTCGGCGGCCAGGGTGTGCGGGATGAAACCGTAGTTGCACGGATAGCGCATCGCCGTGTGCAGGAAGCGGTCGACGAACATGGCGCCGGAATCCTTGTCGAGCTCGTATTTGACGGGCTCGCCGCCGAGCGGCACCTCGATGATGACGTTGACGTCCCACGGCGGATTCCGACCGACCGCTATCTTGGCCAAATTCATGACAGCTTCCCCTTGTCCAAGGCGACCCGAGCCCGATAGGAGCAAGTTTGCGGCCCGGGCGCAAGGCATCGTACCGGACTGTGCCTTCCGATAACGGCCCGGACCGCCTGCTATTGACGGCGGGTGCCGGGGCGTCTATGCGCGTTGCTTAGCGCAAATTTCGACGGCTTGTGAAGGCTTGGACCGATGACCGTGACGCTTCATCTGCGCGAGGATATTACCCTGGACGCCTTCTACCGGGTCGCCTGGCAGGGCGAATCCGTCACGCTGCACCAGGAGGCCATGGCACAGATGGCGGCGTGCCGCGAGGCCTTCCTGAGGCTTATCGACAGCGACCGGGACATCGTGGTCTACGGGGTAACCTCGGGCTATGGCCAGATGGCCCACCTGCGCTTCACGCCGGAGGAGCGCAGGCGTCACGCGGCGCGACCGCCGCTGGCGGCGGCGTCCAGCTTCGGCGAGCCGCTGCCCGAACGGGTCGCGCGGGGCATCGTGCTGGCGCGCCTGGCAAACTTCATCGAGGGCCACGCGGCCGTTTCGCCGGCGCTCGCCGAGGCGGTGGCGGCCATGCTGGGCGGCGGTCGACTGCCCCCGGTGCCGGAACTGGGCAACGGCTGTCCTGGCGAGATCCAGGCGCTCAGCCATCTCTTCCTGGAACTCGCCGGGCGACGCGACCTGGCCGAGAAGGACGGCTTGGCGCTGGTCAACGGCAGTCCCTGTGCCAGCGCATTGATCGCAGACGCCGTGCTGGCGGCACGGCAGCGCCTAGCACTCGCGGTCGAGGTCTTCGCCCTGTCCACGGATGCCCTGAAAGCGCCGCTCGGCGCCTACGACGCCGCGCTCGACGGGTTGTGGGAGGACCCCCACGAAGCAGCCGTTCTGCGCCAACTGCGGACGTGGCTCGAGGGCGCGGAAGGGGACCGCAGGCCCTATCAGGCGCCGGTATCCTGGCGCATCCTTCCCCGGGTGCTCGGCCAGGCGCAGCGGGCCCTGGGGCAGGGCGAGGAGGTCGCGGCGGCCTCGCTCAAGGCGGTCTCCGACAATCCGCTGTTCCTGCCGCCCGACGAGGCGCACCCGAACGGCCGTGCGGTTTCCACCGGCGGCTATCACAATGCCAAGGCCTATCCGGCGCTCGACAATCTGGCGGCGGCCTGGGCCGACCTGGCGCTGCTCTGCGACCGCCAGACGACCAAGTTGCTCGACGGCAAGGTCTCGGGGCTGCCCGATCAACTCCTGGCGGGCGAGGGCGGCTATCTCGGCTGCCTCGGCTTCACCGCGGCGGGCTACGCCGAGCAGGCCCGCCAGGCGGCCCAGCGCAGCTTCCTGCCCGGCAGCGAAGGTGGCGGCTTCGGCCAGAACGACGTCGCCGTGCCGACCTTTCTCGCCTGGCGCAAGGAGGCCGAGGCCGGGCGCTGTCTCGACGCCGGCCTGGCCTGCCTCGCGGCGGTCGCCAGCCAGGCCTTCCAGGCCGCCGACCGGCTGCCTCCGCCCCGCCTGCGGCCGCTCCTCGACGAGCTGCGCGACGTCTTTCCGCCGTTCGAGGCGCCGCGTGCGCCCGGACCCGAGGCGGGGCGGCTGCAGCGGGTGATCACCGCCAAGGTGTTCCCGGAAGACGAGGCGGACCGCCGGACATCGTCTTGACGCAACTTTGCCATAGGTCTGCCGGGCCGACTCGGGTAGGTTGGCGCCGTGACGATCCACGCGAATCGGGAGCCCTCATGGCATCGGAAGATCAGGTAACGGAACAAAGGGCCACTGCGGCCGGCACTGTCGGCGCAGCCGGTATCGTGCTGCCCACAGGGCCCCTACTGCCCCAGCTCGCCGCCTTGCAGGCCGGCCAGCA
>JAOUCL010000322.1 GCA_029859805.1 Rhodospirillales bacterium
AGTCGAGCGACAGTTAGGTGCTGGTTTCTATCTCGAACCGAGACGCGAAATCTCCGAATTTTCTGACAGGTAGTCATCTCCTTTCTAGGGCAGGGGACGAGGCGGTATGCGGGCAAGATGTCACCGCTCGCCACGACCTGTTAAGAGACTCGGGGGACCTTTCTTATCCCTGCGGTTCGTTGAGTCTCGCCCGCGTAGCGGCTGTTCGGCATCGCTGTCCTGGCACTGCCGACACCGGGGTCGAATGGCTGGTTTGGACTTCAATCCTCAAGGGAGAGGGAGGAATCAATGCATAAGACCCTCATAAACACACGGTCTATTTTGGCGGGCACGGCCATCGCGCTTGCGCTCACCCTCGGGTTCGCTTCGAGCGAGTCATTTGCCGGATCGGCCCCGAAGTTCAAGGTGGTCCCGGACTGGCCGAAACCGCTGCCCGACAACTGGCTGATCGGCCAGGTGGGCGGCATCGCGGTCGACCGACACGACAACATCTGGATCCTCCAGCGCCAGCGCACCCTGACCAGTGACGAGGCCGGTGCGTTGGATCAGTACGACGACGACGGAAACCTCATCCTTGATCCCGACGGAAACCTCGTCAATGAACTCGGACAGGCCAGGCCCGCGGGGGCCATTTCGGAGTGCTGCTTTCCCGCACCTGCGGTGATGCAGTTCGACCCCGACGGTAACCTGCTCCAGGCGTGGGGCGGCCCGGCTGACCCCGGCTTCCTTGACCCGGGGGGAAATTGCGATCCAGCCGCAGGGTGTCAGTGGCCCGCCGGCGAGCACGGGATCTACGTGGATCACAACGACTTCGTCTACATCGGCGGAAACGGAAATGGCAATGGCCTTGTGGCGGGTAATCCCGCTCGCTGGGCCGGGACCCATGGTCCGGACTCGATGGTGCTCAAGTTCTCCAACGACGGGACCTTCTTGTTCCAGATCGGCGATGCGGGACAGTCCTTCCCGGTCAGCAATGACCAGGACGGGGCCGCCAATGGCACACCCCAGCTCTACCGGCCCGCGGACATGGAGGTGGATCCCGAGACCAACGAGCTCTACATCGCGGACGGCTACGGCAACCACCGCGTCCTCGTGGTCGATGCCGCGACGGGGTTCTATCGTCGGCACTGGGGAGCCTATGGTCAGAATCCAGTAAACGATGCCGCGGCGGATGCTGTTGGACCCTATTCCGACGACCGGGATGCCGGTGTCATTCCGCTTTACTTCCGCAACCCGGTGCACTGCGCGCGTGTCACCAAGGACGGCCTAGTCTACGTCTGCGACCGTGTAAATGACCGCATCCAGGTCTTCGACAAGAACGTCGTGGGCCTGCCGTGCGCCAATTTGGGCCAGGAAGAGGGCAAGTGCGGTTTCCTGCGCGAGAAGTTCATCAGGGCGAATACCCTGGGTCCCGGTTCGGTGTGGGATCTCGACACCTCTTCCGACAGGAAGCAAAGCTGTCTGCACAACGTCGACGGCTCCAACCAGCAGATCGATACCCTGCACCGCGCATCCCTCGAACTCCTCGCAGCCTTCGGCCGGGGCGGACGTTCCGCCGGTCAGTTCCACTGGGTGCACAATCTGGCTGTCGACTCCGAGGGCAACATCTACACCGCGGAAGTCGACACCGGTAAACGCGCCCAGAAATTCCGGCGCAAGGGCTCCGAGGGTTGTAAGATGCGCGACGACGATGACGATAACGACGACGACGATAACGACGACGATGACAACGATGACGACGACGACTGAAGTGTGAGTAAGCATTCCAGCCCCTAACGGCCCCCGACCCATGCTTTCGGGAACCCGGTTCTTCGGCTAGACGGGCGCCAAAGGGCAGGGGGCACACGGGCCGGGGTCGAAACGTCAGCCGACCACAATGCTCCGCGTGGCGACATGCGGGGCATTTGTGGTTTTATATGCCATGCGCGGGAGGCGCTTGGTTCAAACCTTCTTTCCTTGGGATGTGGTGGTCGTGCAGTGGATCCTTTCGGTCGTTCGAGGCCTGGCCTGCCCGGCGATGGCCGCCGCGTTGGGACTCGCCCTGCTGTCGAATGCTGCACCGGCCCACGACATACCCAACGAGATCGTCCTGAATGGATTCGTCAAGCCGGACGGGGAGAGGCTGCACTTCATTCTGCGCGTCCCCCTGATCATGCTGACCAGCATGAACCTGCCGAAGCGCGGACCCGGATATCTGGCGCTCGACCGGATCGACGAAGCGCTGCAGAAGTCGCTGGAGGCGACTGCAAAAGAAATAGAGCTTTACGAAGACGGCAAGCGCTTGACGCACGCGCGCGCCACGGCGCGTATCTCGGAGCCCTCGCAAAAGGCGTTCGAGAGCTACGAGGGCGCGGTGGCGCTGATCGCGGGCCCCAAGCTTCCGGAGGCCACCGACGTCTTCTGGAACCAGGGCTACTTCGACGTCCATTACGAGTATCCGATCCGTTCGGACCGGTCGCGCTTCGCTCTCGATTTCAAGGTCGCGCCGGGCCTCTCGGGGCGCCTCAAGATGATCCTGCGGTTCATGCCGCCGGAGGGCGCCGTTCTGGCCTACGATATCCACGGCGGGTTCGGCCGCGTGGCGTTGGACCCATACTGGTATCAGGCGGCCTGGACCTTCGTAAAGCTCGGCTTCTCGCACATCCTCGACGGCCTAGACCACCTGCTGTTCCTGCTCTGTCTGGTAATCCCCTTCGGGCTGCGGCAGCTCTGGGGGCTGCTCGCGGTCGTGACCTCTTTCACGGTCGCGCATTCCGTCACGCTGATCGCCGCCGCCTTGGGCATGGTGCCGGCGGGCACATGGTTCCCGCCGCTCGTCGAGGCCCTGATCGCGCTGTCGATCCTCTACATGGCGGTGGAGAACATCGTCGCGACGCTGCGCCAGCGCGCCGCGGAGGCGATCCTGCACCGGCGATGGCTCGTCACCGGCCTGTTCGGGCTGGTGCACGGCTTCGGCTTCTCCTTCGCGCTCCAGCAGGACCTTCAGTTCGCCGGCACGCACTTCCTGCTCTCGCTGCTGTCGTTCAACGTCGGGGTGGAACTCGGGCAGATCCTGGTGCTCGTCCTCGTCGTGCCGGCCCTGAGCCTCCTCTTGAAACAGGCCGCGGCCCGGCGGATCGGCGTGGTGGTCGCCTCCGCCCTGGCGGCGCACACCGCCTGGCACTGGCTGGTCGATCGGGCGGACAAGCTGCGCTACGTCGAATGGCCCGAGTGGGAGGCCGCGGCGGCGACGGCCGGCCTGGCGGCGCTGTTCGGGCTTCTGGCCTGGGGCGGGCGGCTGTTGTTGATGCGGCAAACCGAGCGGCGACGCAGCAGCACGCGGCCCAGCTCGGCGGAGTAGTGCGATGAAGCGGGCAGGGGCGCAATTCCTTCCGCACGTCGCCTTTCTCTTAGTAGGCCTCGATGCGGGCTGGGAACATGAGCTCCTGGACGCCCACGGCCGAGACCAGCGAGGAGTCGCGAATCCAACGACCGGCCATACAGGCCTCGAGAAGCGCACATCAGGCCGCGCAATCGCCCCAATCGGCCATTGACTGGCCGGGATGGTAAATTAAGTATTGCAGAATATACTAGCATATTTATCGTATGATTTACTTGTATTTAATCATGATTGCTAAAATTATGTTAGTATATTTATTGTATAATTTATTTGAATTCTATTGATGATAGAGGTGATTTCATGACTCTACCTCAATGCTGGGAAATCAAGAAGTGCGGCCGCGAGAGAGGGGGCAGCAAGGTGGCCGAGTTCGGCGAATGCCCCGCCTCGAATCAGGCCATGGGACACTCCTGCTGGGCGATCGCCGGCACGTTGTGCGGCGGCAAGGTGCAGGCATCCTATGCCGACAAGGAGCACGGCTGCGTGGCCTGCGAGGTGTACGAACGCTACAGCCGCGCCAACGGCGTGGATAAGGACCACGTGATGGTGGAGTGTCCGGAGGAGCAAGAGCATTATCAGCAAGTGCTCAGGGACATACATAAGAAGAACAACCGGGGTTTTCGGCTTTTTTGGTGGATGTGAAGATTTCGCCGAGGGGCGGGCCGATTGCGACGCCCTGGCCGCGCGCTGATCGCCCGACGTGGAGCCGGGCTACGACGGGCTGGTGATCGAGATCGAAGCCGAAACACCGACCGAATGAGGAATTCGGTCGTCGTCAAGGACGGGGGTGCTGCCGACCCGATCTGATTGCTCCTTTTGTCATTGCCGGACTTGATCCGGCAATCCAGGAGACATTTGTAGCCACTGCAAGTATGGATCGCCGGGTCAAGCCCGGCGATGATAGAAAAGAAAGCCGGCACCAGCGTTCGAGCACCTCACCGCACGTCGCCCTTGCCGTAGTAGGCCTCGAGGCGGGCCTGTATCAGCTCGAAGCAGAAGCTGATGATCCAGTAGATCACGGCCGCGGTGATCAGCATCTCGAAGTGCTTGAACTCGGAGCGGCCCTGGGTGCGGGCCAGGAACATGAGCTCCTGCACGCCCACGACCGAGACCAGCGAGGAGTCCTTGAGCATGGCGATGAACTGGTTGCCGGTCGGCGGCACGATCAGCTTCATGGCCTGGGGCAACACCACCTTGCGCATGATCAGCCCCTTCTTGAGGCCGAGCGCGGTGGCCGCCTCGGCCTGACCCTTGGGCACGCCCTCGATGCCGGCGCGGAAGATCTCGGCCATATAAGCGCCGTAGCAGAGTGACAGCGCGATGATGCCCGACGGCACAGCGTCCAGGATGATGCCGAGCTGCGGCAGGCCGGCGTAGATGACGTAGACCTGTAGCAGCAGCGGCGTCCCTCGGAAGAACGAGATGTAGAAAGTGGCGATGCCGAAGGCCGGCCCGTTCTTCGACAGCCGCGCCAGCGCGCCGGCCATGGCCAGCACGCAGGCGAAGGCGATCGAGATCATCGACACGTAGATCGTGGTGAACGCGCCGGTCAGGATCAGGATCGGCAGGCGCACGACGATGAAGGGAAAGCTGAGGTCGAAGGAGTAGAAGAATCCGAGGAACATGCCCAGAAGCTCCGCCCAGACCACGAGGATCTGCAGCTTCAACGGCAGCTTGAGGATCAGGACGAGATTGATCGCCAGGACAGCCGCGAGGATCGCGGCGAGAAGGACGCGCGGGCCGAAGCCGGCTTCCTCGCCGGTCCCGAAGCCGGTCATCGGCAGGACCACCCGGGCTAGGCCCGTGCCGCTCGGATCGAGGGCAAAGATCAGCCCGAAGAGCAGGAAAAACAGGAGCAGCCGTTTGCTCCACGGCTGCTCCCAGAGGTCTATCCAATGGTCCGGCACGGCCGGACGGCCCGATGGAAGGGCCAGTCTATTCGCTCGCCGTGGAGCTGAGGTCGACGCCGTACCACTTCTCCGAGAGCTTGCCCAGGGTACCGTCCTTGCGCATGTCCTCCACGG
>JAOUCL010000323.1 GCA_029859805.1 Rhodospirillales bacterium
GGTCCCTTTGCTGGCCGTTGTCTCGGGGGCGCTTGTCATGGCCTAATACCAAAGGTCATAGATAATGACTCATTTCATGGGAGCGTATCGGGTCGCCCGGGTAGGCGCGGTGCGCAGCGCCATGCCTAGCATCGGGCAAGCGCCGCAACGCCCCCCGGCGACTCGATACGCCCCACCCGAAGGGCCGGGCGATTTTGGCCGCCAGCCGCGTTGCACGCTGCTTGTTGTACCCGCACAACGGCGCAACGCGCGCCTTGCTGGCGGCCAAAAGCGCCTCGGTGAAATGCGTCATTATCTATGACCTTTGATATTATCATACCAGGGCTTTTCGATCCTCGAAAAGCGGCAAGGGTGGGGTGGGCCGACGATGGCGGCGCGAATCGAGACGCGGCTGTACCTGGAGGACGACCTGGGCGAGGGACGGACCTTGGGCCTGGACCACGCCCGCGCCCACTTCCTGCGCACCGTGCTCAGGCTCTCGCGCGGCGCTGAGCTGGCGTTGTTCAACGGCCGCGACGGCGAGTGGCTCGCCAGGATCGACGGCCTGGGCAAGGGCTGGGCCTCGCTGGTCGTCGAGCGCCGGCTGCGCGAGCAGGACGCGGCCCCCGACCTGTGGCTGGTCTTCGCGCCGATCAAGCGGGCGCGCCTCGACTTCCTCGTCGAGAAGGCGACCGAGCTGGGGGTCGCGCGGCTCCAGCCGGTCATGACGCAGTACACCGCCGTCAGCCGGGTCAACACCGAGCGTCTGGCGGCCAATGCCCGCGAGGCGGCCGAGCAGTGCGGGCGCCTGTCCGTGCCGGAGGTCATGGCGCCGAAACGGCTCTTCGACCTCCTGGCCCACTGGCCGGCGGAGCGGCGCGTGCTGCTCTGCGCCGAGTCGGGCGAGGCCCGGCCGATCGCGGAGGCCCTTTCGGACCAAGCGGCCGAGGCGCCGGAGCCCCGGCCCGCCGCCGTCATGACCGGGCCGGAGGGCGGCTATGCGCCTGCGGAGCTTGACGCGCTTCGGAAACTGCCCTTTGTTACGCCGATCGGTCTGGGGCCCAGGGTGCTCCGCGCCGACACGGCGGCCCTGGCTGCTCTCGCCTGCTGGCAGGCGGCCCTGGGCGACGGTCGGCAACGGCCGGTGCGGGGACCGGGCGACTCCTAGGCTCCCGCCGCTTGAAACCCGCTTGAGAGGCCCAGACAGGGAGACCGCCATGTCCGCTCCGCCCCAATCCGCGGGTGAGCCGATCACCGAGAAGCGGCAACTGGTCGCCTATCTCGAGGCCGGCAACAAGCCGGCCGAGGCCTGGCGCATCGGTACCGAGCACGAGAAGTTCGGCTTCACCTTCGAGGACCTGCGGCCGCTGCCCTACGAGGGCGCGCGTGGCATCGAGGCGCTGCTCAACGGTCTGGAGCGGAACTTCGACTGGCATCCCGTCGCCGAGAACGGCAAGGTCATCGCGCTCAACAAGGCCGACTGCAATATCACGCTGGAGCCGGGCGGCCAGCTCGAGCTGTCCGGCGCGCCGCTCGAGTCGATCCACCAGACCTGCGACGAGGTGCACACCCATCTGGACCAGGTCAAGCGTGTCGCCGAGCCGTTGGGCATCGGCATGCTCGGCATGGGCTTCCAGCCCAAGTGGCCGCGCGACCAGATCCCCTGGATGCCCAAGGGCCGCTACGAGATCATGGGCGCCTACATGCCGACGAAGGGCAAGCTCGGCCTCGACATGATGCTGCGCAGCAGCACGGTGCAGGTGAACCTGGACTTCGCCTCCGAGGCCGACATGGTCAAGAAGTTCCGCGTCGGCCTCGCCCTGCAGCCGGTCGCCGTCGCGCTCTTCGCCAACTCGCCCTTCAGCGATGGCGAGCCGAACGGCTTCCTGAGCTACCGCAGCCACCTCTGGACCGACACCGACCCCGATCGCTGCGGCACCCTGCCCTTCGTGTTCGAAGAGGGCATGGGTTTCGAGCGCTACGTCGACTACGCGCTCGACGTGCCCATGTACTTCGTCTACCGGGACGGCACCTACCTCGACGCCAGCGGCCAGTCCTTCCGCGATTTCCTCGACGGCCGGCTGCCGGCCCGGCCCGGGGAGATTCCGACCACGAGCGACTGGGAGAACCATATCTCGACCATCTTTCCCGAGGTGCGCCTCAAGCGGTTTCTCGAGATGCGGGGCGCCGACGGCGGTCCGTGGCGGTCGCTCTGCGCACTGCCGGCCCTCTGGGTAGGACTGCTCTACGACCAGGGCGCGCTGGACGCGGCCTGGGACCTGATCAAGGACTGGACCCCGGAGGAACATGCCGCGCTGCGTGCCGAGGTGCCGCGCCGGGCGCTTGCCACCCCCATCCGCGGCGCGCCGCTCGGCGAGCTGGCGGGCCGCGTGCTGGCAATCGCCGAGGCGGGACTCGAGGCGCGCCGGCGCCAGCACTGGGACGGCCTGGACGAGGTTCACTACCTGAACGAGCTCAAGGAGGCGGTGGCGAGCGGACTGACCCCGGCCGAGCAGAAGCTGCAGGCCTTCCACGGCCGCTGGAACGGCAGCGTCGACCCGGTCTTCCAGGAGTTCGCGTACTAGCCGCCGTCCGGCGCGTCAGCCCGCGACGATAATGTATATCAGCGCCCAGACGGTGAGGGCGGCCGCGACAGTCGATAGGGCCACGGTCGTGCCGGCGGCCTCGGCGCCGGCGCCCGCGTGCCTGGACCTGCCGTTCGCGTCCGTTTCGAAGGGCATCGCCGCGAGCAATACGACGACCCAGGTCCAGGCCCCCGAGAGGCCGAAAATCGGCTTTGCCAGGGTCCATGCGATCAGGGGGTGGGCGATCAGCTTGAGGGCCGAGGCGGCCGCGGCCTGCTGGAGGTCTCCACCGATCCGGTGGCGGACCAGCGTGCCGCCGAGCGCAAAGAGCCCGCAAGGCACGGCGGCCGAGCCCAGGAAACGAAGGACGATGTCCGCCGGGCCCGCCAGGGGCAGCTCCAGGCGCGCGTAGACGAGGCCGGCGACAAAGGCCAGCAGGATCGGGTTCTTCACCTGGTCCAGCAGGATGTCCTTGAGGGCCCCGGGCAGGCCTCCGGCCCGGCGGCGCCGGACGTGCTGCACGAGGGTGGCCAGCAGGACCATGACCAGGCCGTGAATCCCGATCACCAGCGCGAGCGGCACGGCCTGCTTGATGCCGAGAACCAGAACGACGGCCGGCAGGCCCAGCAGCACCACGTTGGCATGCGAGGCGCCTGCCGCCAGGGCGTTCTGCTCGGCCGCCCCGCCCCGGAAGGCATAGCGCGCGACCGCCACGCCCAGCAGATAGACCACGATCGCGCCGAGGTAATAGCTGACCAGGAGCCCCGAGATCTTGCCGAAGTCGGCGGGCAGGTTCGCCCGCACCAGGGTCCGGAACAAGAAGGCGGGAACCGCGACGGAGATCACGAAGCGCGTCAGGCCGTCGATCGCGGCCGGGCCGAGATAGTTGACCCTGACCGCGAGATAGCCGATCGCGACGATGGCGACGACCGGCAGCAGCAAAACGAGCGACTTTTCCATGATGTAACGACGGCCGTGAGGGTTTCTTGACGATGCCCTTGGATGCCGCAAACGAGAGAAGTTCACAGCCTCCGACAGCGTGCGGGCACACTGGGCGGAAAGCCTGAATTTTCCGCTAAGGACAGGCGCGGGAGCGCGGATATTTCGATGCCCAGCTCCCGGAGCAGGGGCTCGTGAACTGTGTCGTCCCGGAATTCTTGACTTGGTACCCTGCAGGTCTGCTTTCAGCGTATCCCGGGTTAGAAGACGTTCCGCTCAATTGAACCAGACAAAGTATCTGAAGAAGTCGCCACCGAAGAGATGGGTGATCTGGTTCCACGTTTCACCAGTAGAAATTTCGCCATCCTCCAGATAATGAATCGCAGCTGAGCCTTGAATCAGGAGCACGATGTCGAACGTGGTCGGCTCGAGAAAGATTCGGCGCAGATTCATACCTTGGTCGAAGCGCCAATGTGGGACCAACTTCTCGCCCTGAAGGAGGGCCTCGAACTCATCGAGAAACCGCTGCCATCCCATGACCATATCCGGCGTGATCTGCATACGCGGTAGGGCGCCCGACTGCCGTGGGTTCGGGATCCACTCGTTGCGGTCGTCGGTCTCGGCTGTGATACGCCGCCAGTTCTCCCGGCTCAACCGAACCATTTTCTCAAGGTGTTCCAGAACATTCTTCATTCGGTTCGGTTCAATGACCGGCCAGTGGTTCAGATGAACGAAGGCGATCAGATCTGCAATACTGACCCATTCAAGATGATCGTAGAACTTGTGGGCCTTCTTCCACACCTCGTATTCGGGCGATTGCATCCATACCCCAAGTGGCAAATGATGGGGGTTGAATTGCGGATTGCCCAGTTCTCTTAGATTTGCCCGTGCCTCGACGGACTTTTTCTCCAATACACTGGACGGCAAATCCAGTTTGGGAAACAGACCATGGAAGCTTGTCTCAAAGGCGAGTCTCCAATCGTATGCGAGCAGGAACTCGGCGATCGCCATCAGCAGGTGACAGTAGGCCTGCAACCAGGGTGCATCGCTCGCATCGAAGTCTGTCAGAAGCTGGCTTGCCGCGTGTTCATCCAGCCAGCCGGCGTTGGCCACCACTCTGAAAATCTGCCATAGGGCTTCTTCGTCGGAAGCCCGTCCATCCTCGTTCAGATCAAGCCGGATCAGCCCGATATTGAGAGGCAGGTCGATTGTCTGGTCCTCGATGGAGCCGAGCGTCGCCTCCGCGGTCTCGAGATCGCGAACGAAGACTTTCAAAACGCCGCGAAGTTTCTCATAGGTCAGTTTGTAGGGACGGGGGTTTTCCGGAACCGGGATCCGCAGGATTGGCAGCTCGGCAAGACCCAAACCCAGTTGGCGCTCTGGCTTGCGCAGCCCATACCGATGAAGCGCCTGACCGAGATGCTCCACGGCTTGCATGAACTGAACCGCACCCAACGCGAAGCGGGCCTGGCCATCACCCGGTGCATCGGTGAGGCGCTCCCGCGCGGCCGTGGCTGCCTCAACGGTCTTCCCGGCATAGAGATGGGTTTGAACCTTTTCGACCACGTCCGACGAGCCAGAAGCACCACCGCTCCAAATTACCAGGGCCACTGCAACCGCAAACCAGCCAAGCGCTCTTCGATAAGCCATGCCATGCCCCTCCGAGGCTGGCGGCAGGATCGGGGTGGCCAGCGATCGATGCAATGACCAGGATCAAACGTATGGAAGTTCAATGTGCGCTTCATCTTGGCTACATGCGTCCGCGGCCTAGGCCGCGCGCAGCCGTTCGATTAGGCGCCGGAGCTTGAGCGCCGCGAAGGTGGCGGCCTGTGTGCCCAGGAACAACACCTCCAAATCGACCTCGAACAGGCCAAGGAGGCGGATCAGGAGGCCCAAGAC
>JAOUCL010000324.1 GCA_029859805.1 Rhodospirillales bacterium
CCGCGAGCAGGCCGAGCAGGGCCAGCGGCACCTTGGAGTTGGCACACTCGAGCGAGACCTGATCGATCCGGCTCCTGTTGAGCGCCGGGAAGATCTCCTCGTACTGGCGCCACTCGTCGCCCAGGGTCTTCTTCCACTCGATGTTCTCGGTGATGCCGTAGCCGTAGCAGATGTGCACCGCCGTCTTGCAGCCGAGGCCGGCGGCCGCCGCCTCGAGCGCCGCCACGCCCCAGTCGTTGACGTCGGCCATGAAAGCGTTGAAGGCCGGCTCGTCGAACTGGATCAGGTCGACGCCGAGGGCCTCCAGCTCGCGCGCCTCCTCGTTCAGCAGTTGGGCGAAGGCCATGGCCATGTCGGCGCGCCGGCCGTAGTGGGCGTCGGCGATGGTATCGCAGATGGTCATCGGCCCCGGCAGGGTGAACTTGAGCCGCCTGTTCGTGTGCGCCCGGGTGAAGCGCGCCTCCTCGCCGTGCACCGACTGCGCGCGCCGCACCGGGCCGGTCACCGTCGGCACCTCGACGACGTAGCGGTTGTCGCGGATGCCCATCTTGGTCTTCTTCGTCCAGTCGATGCCCTCGATCCGCTCGAGGAAGCCGTGCACGAAGTGGGTGCGGAACTGCTCGCCGTTGGCGACGATGTCGATGCCGCAGTCCTCCTGCTCCTTGAGCCAGACCAGGGCGGCGTCCTGCTTGGCCCGCTCGAGCTCGGCGCCCTCCAGACGCCAGGGCGCCCACAGCTTCTCGGGCTCGGCCAGCCATGACGGCTTGGGCAGGCTCCCGGCGATCGTCGTGTCCAGCATGTCGAGGCTCCCCGGCTGCGCGGATGATCGGGCGCAAGCCTAGCACAGCCGCGCGCGGGGCGCACGGGGCGCACGGGGCGGCGGCGGCGGCGGGCGGGGGCGCGGTCGGACCTGGTGGCGCCCCGCAAGCCGCCCGAGCGGGTACCCGGTTCCAAAAAAAGCAAACGAGCCCATGCACAGTAGAATTTCGTTTTATTTCAACCGGTTATGGCACAGTCGGAGACGGGTGTCGCGGCCTAACCCATTGAAAACAAAGAAGTCTCATCACGACCTCCCTTCGCCCGCCGACCTGCCTTCGCCGAAGCGGGGCCTCGGCTCCGCGCAGGCAGGGCTTCGCGCAGGCAGGAGCGGGCTTCGCGAAGGCGGGAGGTACGAAGGCACAGAGGCCTCCTTTCTGTCATCACCGGGCGTGACCCGGTGATCCAGAGCCGTGTTTGCGGCGGCCCTTTCCTGGATCGCCGGGGCGCGCCCGCAATGACAGGGTGGTGGCGGTCGGTCCTCTGCACGGCTGAATGCCGCAGGTGTTGAAATCGGAACGCTGATCTCTGCACACTGACGCCTCTCGACCGGATAGATGGGAAGACTATCGATGGCGCCGGAGGAAACCCCTGCCCAATGGTGGGTGAACCAGATGGCGGAGGATGCCGACAGCGAACGGGTCACCGAGCTCGCCAACATGATATTCGAAGCCTGTGCCCACGAAGAGAGGTTCAGCCGTTCCGAAATGTACATGGCCCAGGCCAAGGCCTTTGCGATCACGCTGCTGGATGCGGGGCGATCGGGCCGCAGTCCCGAACATCTGAAAAACGCGGCCTGCGAGATCATGGCGCTGTGGCTCGACAGGATCGGCGAACACATCAAGCGAAAGCAGCATTGACGGCGCTCCGGCCGTCCGTGCGCCGCTTGTTTCCGGAGCCGCCGTTCTCGAGCGCCACGGGACGTCGGGCGAGCCTGTCCCCGGAATCTACAGCAGATTTCCTCTGACGCCGCCGATACGGCTAATACCCTTCCATTTCCTCTTTCGTGAAGGGGTGCGGCGGTTTTTTGACCCCCAGGACTCCTTTCATGATGTCATTCAGCGTATTGGGATCGTTGTCGAAGCCACCATGAGACGTGCTCACGCTGCGCCCGGTTTTTCCACCCTTGGATATTATGAATTCCAGCCCCGGTCCTGCTTTCACCTCCTTGCGGTCTCTCTCCATACCGAGGACGGGTTTGTCGCGTTCCCGTTCGAGCGCCCGGGTGATCAGATAGAGCAGGGATTTTCGATAGGCGTAGGCGACGTTGTCGTCGAGCTCGAGCTGATCGCTGAGACAATAGACGGCCAGCTTCGGCAGCCGCACGACCTTGTCCTTGTCTTTGCCCGCCGGTTTGCCAAGTCGCGGATGGTAGTGCCGATGGTAGAACTCGACGGTGCATGCCGGCGCCATCAGGCTGCAGCTGGACACCAGGTTCGCCATCTTCAGCCCGTCGAAGGCATCGAGCAGATGCCCCAAGAGCACGGCGCCGGTGCTGTGTCCAACCAGGTGGATCTTCTTGCCTTCACCGCCGAGCTCCTTCGCGAAGGTGCGGATGGTATGCAGGCCATCACCGCCACGCTCGAAGGGCACCTTTGCGTCGCGCTTCATTTCATCCCAGATCGCCGTCACCGGCCTGCGAACCGCGTCTTCGACGAGGGTGTCGGTCACGTCGGTGATCTTCTCCTTGATGAAGTCGAGGAATCCTTCCGAACGCTGCTCCGCCAAGTGCAAGGCTCGCCTGACCGTGTCCTTTATCTCTTCGACCAGGCCGGTGTCGTACATGATATGGAACGGATAGATGCCGTTGCGCTTGAACCCTTCTTTCAATGCATGTACGCGCCGCGCCGAAGCCGGGGGCGCATTGAGTCCGCCGTGCGCGTAGACCATGAGGTGCTTGTATTCCTTGGCGACCACCTTGGCGGTGTTCTCGATATCCTCGGCGGTGCTCCAATAGTCGCCGCGCTTCTTGTATTTGCCGTCGTCGAAATGAACGAAGTGGCCGGCGATCTCGAAGCGTTTCGGAGCCCGACGCTGGCCCTCGACGCCGCCGGTCAAGGTCGAGCGCGGCACATGGCCGAAGATGCTGGGTGTCGGCAAGGCCAGACGGAAGGTCCAGCCGTCCATTATGTTTTCCACCCAGTCCTCGTAGGTCCAGACGCCGAATCCCTCGTGCCCCCATTTCGGGCCCCAGGAGTTTTGGACGATGAAGCCGTCCTTGTCGTAGCCGACGATGGCGAATGCGTGGCCGCCGATCCGCTTGTCGCTGACCGGGATGACGGGAAGCTCGCTGTAGCGCTTCCGCCCGAGCGCGCTCCAGCCGTCGGTGACCCGGGCGGAGACGTAGATCGCCCCTGTTTCGTTGATGGCCGCGTGGTAGTCGCTGATCTCGGGCCGCAGGCGATAGTAGGCGCCGAGCGTATTGACGCGGGCCGCCCGCGCCCGTTCGACCGTCAGGCCCCCCAGTGTGTCGCTTTCCTTGTACGCCCATTCCGAGGGGTTTTTTGCGGCGTCCTTCGGATCGCCGTCCGTACACACGCCCATGTTCTTCCAGCCCCGGATGGCGCCGCGACAGCTTGATCCGGCGTAGTCCTCGCCGGGCCATTCGTCGTGTTTCCTCGCCATTTCATAGAGCATCCGCATGCTGGCCCGAAGGTCTCCCCGATCTCGCTCCGCGTTCAGCAAGTTGATGGCCGCGGCCAGGCCGAATCCCGTGCAAGCCCCTTCCTGCCCTTGGTCGAGCACCATGGCCGGATCGCGGTGATCGATCGTTGCCTGCAACTGGATGAGCGCGGGTTCGTAGTATCGGTCGCGTATGTCCGGCGGGTCGTTACGGACATTGAGACGACGGTTTGCGCCCGTCACTTTGACGGTTGGAAAGTCCTTATCGCTCATGGTTCCCTCCCCAGGGTTGCCGATCTAAATTCCGCACCGCCCATGGCACGATCGGCTGCTCCGCCCACGGGTCGCCTGCGGCGGAAGGCGTTGCTCGAAAATGCCTCGCAACGCGTCGATCTCCAATCCCAGCTCCTCGAACCGGCGTGGAAGCGCGTCGGGCATTGTCACATGAACCGGGATCTCCCGGATAGTAGTTTCGAGCGCGCTTTAGACCGAGGATTGCATTGTGTGCGGCGGAGAAGAAAAGCAAACGAGCCCATGCACAGTAAAAATTCGTTGTATTTCAACGAGTTACAGACCAGCCGGAGACGGGGTGCCGCGACATAAGCTATTGAAAACTAAGAATTTTCACCACAGCCTCCCTTCGCCCGCCGAACTGCCTTCGCCGAAGCAGAGCCACGCCTGCCTTCGCCGAAGCGGGGCCTCGGCTCCGCGCAGGCAGGGCTTCGCGCAGGCGGGAGCGGGCTTCGCGCAGGCGGGAGGCGCGGAGGCCTCCTTTGCGTCGTCGCCGGGGCGTGCCCCCGGTGATCTGGGATTGCGGCGGCCCCAAATGGTGAAAATACCAAAGAAGGGATATTCAGGGTTGTGTCATAGTCGTTTTAGTCGGAAAATGAACCTACTACCCTCGACTATCGAATGGTTCCGAATCGCGACTCCAGAGAGGTAGGGCATCGGCTCGGGACGCCGTGGGACGCCCACCGCGCCGGCGCGCGGCGGATTTCAGACCGGAACGAAATCCCCGAAGACCGCAAAGGGAGGCAACACATGCAAGCCTATGCCTACACCGGCACCGGCGCCCATCTGCGACAGGAGATCAAGCGCAACTGGCAGATGGGCACATTGGATCAAGTCATGTACTTAATGCACGGTGGGCCGGTGCTGCCGGTCAAGGCCCATCGCGAGGGCTTGTCGCCGGACTATGGGCAGGAATTCCTTACCCATGCTGAAACAGAGCTGCCGATCGGCGGCGGCAAGCTGCTGTTCGCGTTCCGGATCGCCGCCGGCGGACAGCCGCCGGCGAATTTCGCCAAGCCCGGCGGCGTGGGGAGACTCTGGGGCTACGACGCCCATTCCTACGTCTTTCGCGCGGGGCCGGGAACGACGTTCTATGCGCAGAACGGGCAGGTGAACCAAACCAACGAGGTGGCGTTCCCCTACGTGATCGAATCGGCGGATATCGCGTTCTACTGCGCGCCGAGCAAAGGCTACGTTTACAAGGTCGACCAAGCCGGGAGACCAGAAGCCAGGGATCCAAGGGGGAAATTTCAACGGGTCGCGTGGAACGCGGCCCTGATAGCCGCCTTGACACAAGTGCACGGGAACGCCCCGGCACCCGGCTGAGCGGCATCGCCGCGCAGGGCGTCCGCCCGCGTCGGCCGCGCCGGACCCCGCGGCGCGGCGCAACTGGCGCTGTCGGACCCGGTGGGTGGCAGGGCACGATGAAGGGAGAGCGAGCATGACGGACGACACAGGCATTCTGACATCCCCCCACACGGCCTTGAGAGTCGGAGGCTGGCTCCCGACCGATCCCGGCGCCATACGCGCCTACGTGGCCGACCTCATCGCCGAGGTCGAAGCACATCCCACGGCGCTGTTACCGCCGGTCCAGGAATTCGCCGACGTCATCGACCAGAATTCGATCATCC
>JAOUCL010000325.1 GCA_029859805.1 Rhodospirillales bacterium
CGAGGCCAACAAGATCTCCAGTTCCTCGGTCCATTCAGGGTCTGCTAGGCCGCGCTTCGCCAAATCGGCCAGGCGTTGTGCGCTTTCGTAGACGTTCTGGTAGCTCAGGGCGGTCGCCGTGTTCATGCAGTCGATGATGACCTGCGCGCGAGTCCCGTCGAGACCCGGGGCCCGCCCTTCGATGATCCGGGTCAGCAAGGAGGAGCGCTTGATGTCTTCGTCGAGAGGATCGAGAACGTCGGCGATCAGCCGACGGCGCCTTTCGGGATCCTTCAAGGCGGCGGCTCTCGGATGAGCACCTTGCGCGGGCGTCTGCCACTCTGCCCGGATGAAGACGTCGCCCCACACCGGGATCATCCGCGGTACAGGCGCGAGGGATTCCGCTCTCAGCGCTTCGGCGGCAGCTTGCGCCCGGGATTTTTGCCTCGAGGCAAGGACCAGGCACGCCGGCCGCAGCGCGAGCATCTCGCGACAGACCGCCGTGCCGACCAGCCCGGCGCCGCCAAGCACGAGTACGTTCTTGCCCTCGATGTCCATGCGATCCCTTTCAATCCTTGCCGCCGTAGGTCTTGCGCAGTTCGGTCTTGAGGATCTTGTCCATCGCGCTCTTCGGCAGCGCGTCGAGGAAGACGAAGCGCCGCGGAATCTTGTAGCCCCCGATCTTGCCGCGACAGTGCGCGATGAGCTCTTCCTCGGTCGGCGTGTGACCGTGGGCGGGCACGACCGCCGCGAGCAGCGCCTCGCCAAAGGTCTCGTCGGGAACTCCGATCACCGCGCATTCGTGGACCTTGGGGTTCTGGTAGAGAACCGCCTCGACTTCGGATGAGAAGACCATCTCTCCGCCCGTGATGACGAGGTCTTTCTTGCGGTCGAGCAGGTAGAGGTAGCCGCGCCCGTTCGTGCGGCCGATGTCTCCGGTATGGAACCAGCCTTCGTGGAAGGCCGCCTCGGTCGCCTCCGGCCGTTTCAAGTAGCCCTTGGTCACGTTGGGGCCGCGCACGATGATTTCTCCCGCTGCCCCCGCGGCCACCTCCTTGCCCCTCTCGTCGACGATCCGCAGATCGACGCCGGGCACCGGCCGGCCCGCGCTCTTCAGAAGATCGTGGTCTCCGGTTGCGATCGCCTGCCGATGTTCCGCCGCAGGTAAGAGCGTAAGAATGGGGGCGGTCTCCGTCAGTCCGTAGGCTTGAATGATCTCGACGTCCACGAAGCGGTCGAGCATCTTCCTGATCCACTCGACGGCCATGGGCGAAGACCCATAGATCAGTTGCCGAAGGCTGGAGAGGTCGTAGCGGTCGATATCAGCATCCTGCATCGCCATGATCAGCATCGTCGGCGTCATCATGGACACCGTAACACCATAGCGTTGGATCGCCTCTAGAACCGCATGTCCGGAGAACTGTGGTAGGTACACCTGGGCCGCCCCGGCCATGGCGTAGGGTGTGGCGAGCAGATCGGCCGAGTGGAACATGGGAGCGACATGCAGATAGACATCGTCGCTGCGCGGCCTCAGCTCGAAGCCCAGCTGCAGGGCATTGGCCACGATGTTCAGGTGGCTGAGGCGAACGCCCTTGGCGCGTCCCGTCGTGCCGCCGGTGTAGAGCAGCAGCGCGTCCTCAGCTTCGGCGCTGTCGTGCATCTCGGCCGGCCGCGCTTCTTGGAGAAGCGTCTCATACTGCGGCCAACGGCTATCGATCCTGGTGTCTGTCAGGAGCAGGACCTTGTCTGACCACGGCAGGAGTTCGTCTGAGCTCATCACCTCCGAGAAGACGTCCTCGACAATCAATAGCTCGCACTCCGCATTGCCGAGGACGTAGGCGATCTCCGGGGGTGCGAGGCGATAGTTGACCGGCACGGCGATGGCACCGATCCAATAGCCGGCATGGATCAGCTCGGCTTGGTGGAAGCTGTTGCGGCAGATGAGCCCATAGCGATCGCCTTTCCCGATCCTCAGAGAAAGCAGGATCGCGCCGGCTCGCGCGACGCGGTCGGCGAACTCGGACCATGTGACGCGGCATCGAGCGTCCAAGACCGCGTTGCAGTCGCCGTATAACCGCGCTGTCCTGGCAAGGGCTGACGTAAGGGTCAGCATTTGGACTCTCTCCGGCGTGGCAAGACCGCTATGACGCCCAGGACCACGCCTCGCGTTGCGGTTCGTTCGGCCTCATTCCACTGGCCGACATCTCGGCCAGGGCCGGAGCCTCCGGCCCGTATGCGGTGCCTCCGGCCGAACGGTGCCAATCATCGATCCCCCATGGTCAAAACGCTATGACACAAGTCAAGAAGGACGTTTCAGCTTTGCGCGGCGCAATGAAGGCGGTTCTTGCGGCACACGAGGACCGAAAAGGGTCACACCTTGCCGTCAGAGGCGCTTTCAATCCCCGTCCGGAGTCAGGGGCAGAGCCGACGAAACGGGCCAAAACGTCAGCTTAGCGCCCCAAACTCACCGTCGCGACGCGCGCCCTAGGACGGGAAGTTCTAGCCATCTCCAGGCATTCGACGCGCGCCGCCCACACATGCTTCTATTCACCGAGTACGCGCCGCCGCTCCTCGAACTCTTCCTTGTCGATCTCACCGCGCGCAAAACGCTCCTTAAGGATATCGAGAGGGGTCCTGCCGGGCGGGGGTCCCCCGCCCCCGCGGACCAGAATGACAACCACGGCCACAACCGCCCCGATGACAACGCTCATTATCAGCGGCCCGAAGAACATCCATCCCCACATGTGCGGCCCATAGGACGGCCCGGGCTGCTGCTGTGCCCAGGCAGCCGACGAAGCCCCCAACATGCTGAGGAGGGTAGCGGTCGAAAGGAAGAAGTGCCTCATGTTCCACTCCATTATCATTGCAACGGCTGTGTCACCGGTCGCTAAGAAGCCTGCCGCCTTCACACCATGTGGCCCGCCCAAAATACGGCACTCTTGCACCATGCCACAACGAATACTGAATGTCTCTTCAGGGTCACACCTTGCCGTAAGAGGCGCATTCAATCCACGTCGGGAGTTGGGGGTGGAGCCGACGAAACGGGGCAGAACTTCTGCTTACCGCTCTAAACTCACCGTCGCGGAAGGCGCCTCGCGACAGCCGGGTCTAGTGGATAGAATCAGACACTTCGTACCCTCGCGGCGACTTGGAATTGGCGCAACGCTGCCGTTTGGCATGGACTCAAGCGTTTGATTTTCACCACTAGCCAAAAGGGGACTTCGTATCCCTTTCGCAGATCATGTTAGATATGAATATCCAAGACTAATCCCACGAACGAAGGACGAGGACCATGGCACCTCCTATTAACTTTGGTAATATTGGGCTAAGCGATGATGAAGCGATGGCAGCCGCTGACGTGAATCTCGCGTATCGTGTTCTGGCAGCCTACTTCACGGACGTAGCCAACTGCGTGGAATTTTTTCAGCGCGACGCACCGGCCTACGCAAAGAAGGTGCGTGAGCAGGCGTTGTCCGGCGACTTTGATCGGGAGGGTCGCCAGGACATCAGAAAGATTCCGATCCCAAGGATTTCTTACTGGATGCAGATAAATGATTATCTCGATATGCCCGAGATCGAATTGCACGGTGTGATGACCGAGGCGGTGGCCGAGATGGAATTGCACGGAATCACCAGGGAGTTAGAGGACTGCTTTGTGAACGCGCGCTACCGCTATGACCCAAAGTCGGATAATCTCCAGTCGACGAGAATCCCGATCTCGATGGCACTTCCCCCGCCTGCACGCTTCTTTCTAACTCTGGACACGGACTTACGCAGCTAGACCGAGAGATCCAGGCACTTTCGTTTGAAATATGAAGGATGAATATAGCCGTCTTGATTTCAAGCGGATGAACACCCCACCGACTCCATGTCAGCTCGGGGTCATCTCCGGCCCTGCCTACTCGCCCCGGGACGGGTCGGCTGCCGGGGGTCGAGCAGAAGGAACCCGTCGAAAGCTGACCTTCAGGCTCGTGCTTCAGCTATCAGGGGTATTGCGGTCGCGGCCGGCGGCATCTCAGGTCGGCTCTTCCTAGCCATGACCGGGCGATTGATGGGCTTTGGAAGCCGGAACATTACCGCACTTTGACTGCGTACGCCGCTCCTCGTACCCTGACAGACTCTGGACCGCTGCGCGATTTAGTGGCCTCGCTTCGCTCGGCAGCTGGCTATTGGCGACGATAGGTAGCGAGGTCAACGCGCCGGCCAAGCATGAAAAACCGCGACTCCGCCATGCCGACGACACCAGGGAATCACGCCACCGCCACTTTTTCAACAGGCCCACAGTGGGCTGCGATTGGTGCCACAGAGGACAACCGTTAGAAAAAAACCCCGCCCGAAGGCGGGGCGCGCGATTAGAAGGTATCGGGGAACGGCGGAAAGTCTTCCGATAGTTCAGTGTTTCCCGGCGCTTCCGCGCCTTCCTCGTTGATAATCGGGCAGAGGACGACGATACCGGGCCTCTCGATGGTGACGAGGCCAACTGCCCATGCCTCCAAAATGTCTTCGACGTCGTCGAACAGGGCCTCTGGGTAATGTTCCGATACTAAGCCGGAGCCAAGAATGTCGTCGAGCGTTATTCCTTCCGCAGTATGGACGACATTTACGTTCCAGTGCGGCGTGTAGCCGCGCTCACCAGGAATGAAAAGCGCGACGTTCGCCTGATACGCTCGGTCGCCACCAATTAGGTAGAGCTGGTTCTTTCCCCGACTAGAGACGTCTTCCACGCCGCCAAGGATATAATAAATCTCCTCGCCTTCGTACCAGCCGTTGGCGGTCGTCGCGCCGGCATAGGCGGTCACGGAGATCGCGGCACTCATTATCAGCCCGCATGCAATTGAAGCAGCGTTCTTCAACATGATCTTCATCTCCTCAATCCCAACTTGGTTCAGGGTTCGCCGGCTCGCCAGCGACCCGAAGAACGCTGGTCCGGCGTGCCCAAGATGGGAGGCCAATGTAAAGCGCGGATAACGAGGCCTTAAAGATTGTGCAAAGGCCGATCACGTTGCCGTTACGCCAGGGGTATCAGCCCGGCAGGGTGAACCAGATCCGGACCTGGCCTTCGGCGCTCTCGGCGCCGACCTGTCCGCCGTGCGCATCGACGAGCTCCTTGACGATGGCGACCTCCGCAATCTGAAACGTGATATAGCGGCCATGACGCACGACCGTCGCGCCGATCTTGATCAGATTCTCGCGCAGCGTAATCTTCGAGCAGTGCTTCGTTCCTCTTCGCCCACCAGACTTCTCCTTTGGGTCTACCATCGAATTTCGTAACGAAAGAGCGGTTGTTGTTGCGCAGTGGGTATGTGCGGGAACTCGCGGCAGCGAGTTATCCACATAGCCACTGCGGTGGCGGTGATTTTCTTTCGATTGCAGGT
>JAOUCL010000082.1 GCA_029859805.1 Rhodospirillales bacterium
CCGGCACGCTCGCCGATACCGTTGATGGTGCATTCGACCTGGCGCGCGCCGGCCTGCACGGCGGCCAGCGAGTTGGCCACGGCCAGTCCCAGGTCGTTGTGGCAGTGCACCGAAATCACCGCCTGGTCGATGTTCGGCACCCGGTTCATCAGCATGGCGATCAGCCGATGGAACTCCTCCGGCACGGTGTAGCCGACGGTGTCGGGGATGTTGACCGTGCGTGCTCCGGCCTTGATCGCCGTTTCGACGCAGCGGCACAGGAAATCGTGCTCGGTGCGGGTACCGTCCTCGGGCGACCATTCGACGTCGTCGCACAGGTTGCGGGCCTGGCCGACGCTGTCCATCACCGCTTGGTGCACCGCCTCCGGCTCCATTTGCAGCTTGTACTTCATGTGCAGCGGGCTGGTCGAGATGAAGGTATGGATGCGCGGCCGGGCCGCGTGCCGCACCGCCTCCCCGGCGCGGTCGATATCCTTGGCCGTCGCCCGGGCCAAGCCGGCGACGGTGGATTCCTTGACCCGCTTGGCGATCTCGCTGACCGCCTCGAAGTCGCCCCTGGAGGCGATCGGGAAACCGGCCTCGATGACGTCGACCCCCATCTGCTCCAGCACCTCGGCTACCTGGATCTTCTCGTCCAGGTTCATGGAACAGCCGGGCGACTGCTCGCCGTCGCGCAGGGTGGTATCGAAGATGACGACGCGTTCGCCGTCTTTCGTAATGTCGTTCATGGCTGAAAAGTCCTCCTTGGTTCCGGCTGCCGCCCGCTGGCGGCCCGTGGCTTCGTCACGATCCCCTGCTCGCTTGCCGCAGTCCGGCGGCTGTAGCGCTCAGGGGCAGCTAAGGAGGAGGATTTCGGACAGGAGGGCATGCGACGGCGCGTCGAGACGCAGCGCTGCCGCGAGGCTGCGCCGGCTCGAACTTAAATGGTTATCCGTCGCGAACGTGTTCACAATCTGTTCCTTCTGGCCCTCGCGGGTATCCTCTCTCCCCGGACACCCGGAAAAGCCGGATATTTGTACCTTCGAAGGCCGATTCGAACAAGGCTTAATTGTGGAGTGTCGACCGCTCCACCGCCGCGGGCCGTCTCCGCCCCGGCCGGCGGTCTCTCAGGAGACGACGTCGAGCAGGTCGCCGAGCGCCTCGTCCTGGGCCTTCAGGGCAGCAAGGTTGGCCTTGTAGGCCAGCTTGGCCTGGAGCTGCACGACGAACTCTTCCTCGAGCGAGACGTTCGGCAGCGCGACCAGCCCGTCTTGGTCCGCCGCCGGGTTTCTCGGATCGTAGACGAGGATCGAGGGCGGCGAGATCGGGGCCGCCTCGCTGCGCACCCCGCCAGCGGGACCCGATGTTTGAACGACCCGCTGCGGCACGTAATTTGCGCTGCGCATGTTGGCGATGTTCGCGGCCGAGACCGCCAGGCTGTGGACCTGGGCCGCCAGGCTCGACAAGGTAGCGCCGGAAAACAGGCTCATCACCTCACCTACACATTTGATCTAGACACTTATATCATGCTGGCGAATGATTGGGCAATTGTTTGATTTTTATATAGTTTTTGGACCGAAGAGGGGGAAACGGGCAAGGGGTGTCTCCCGTGATTTTTTATATCGGAAAATAATATATTGAATCGGTGTATCTCGAAACGATATAACAGTTCCAGGCACTCAGAGGAACCTTTGAGCATGGACGCGAAAACGCTTTGCCTGGCGGTGCTGACGAAGGGCGACGCCAGCGGCTACGAGATCAAGAAAGCCTTGGAGGAACCGCCGCTCGGGCACTTCCAGGACACGGGTTTTGGCTCGATCTACCCGGCGCTCACCAAGTTGACCGAAGAGGGTCTCGTGGAGGGCACCGCGATGGCCCAGGAAAAACGCCCCGACAAAAAGGTCTATTCGATCACGGAGACAGGCCGACAGACTCTGCTCGAGGCTCTGATGGAGCCGCCGGCGCCGGACCGCTACCGGTCGGATTTCTTGTTCGTCCTTTTCCTCGGGCACCTGCTGCCGGTCGCACGGCTATCCGAGGTGATCGACGGGCGTATCGCCTATTACGAGGAACAGATCGCGCGCATGGAGGAATGCTGCCTGGATGATCGCCCGGCAGGACAGCGCCTCGTGCACGGCTTCGGTCTCGCCATGTACCGTGCCGCCGTGCAGTATCTGCTCGAGAATCGCGCGATGCTGCGGAGCGGCGCGGCAAACGCTCCCCCGGCCCTGGTGGCGGAGTGATCGGGAAGCGGCCGTGATCCTGCGAATGCCAGGCCGCGTATAGCACAGCAGAAGCCTTTGGAGAGGCCGCCGCGATGATGAAGCGCTCCTACGTCATAGCCGCCGTGCTGGCGATCGGCGCCGCCGGCTGGATCCTCTCGGGCCAAATGGCGGACGGCGGCGGCGCGCCCGAAGCGCGCAAGCCGCCAGCCGAGCTGAGCGCGGCCGAGAAGATACCGCTGGTTCGGGTCCGCAGTCAGTCGGCCCGGCCACGCGTCAGTGAAATCGTGCTGCGCGGCCGCACCGAGGCGTGGCGCACCGTGGAGGTCAAGGCCGAAACCCACGGCCGGGTGATCGAGCTGCCTGTCGACCGGGGCGACCGGGTCGAAGGCGGCCAAATCATCGCGCGCCTGGCGCCGGAAGACCGCCCAGCCAAGCTGAAGGAGGCGGAGGCCCTGCTGGAGCAGCGGCGTATCGAGTATCGGGCCGCCGCGCGCCTGACCAAGAAGGGATTTCGCGCCGAGACCCAGCTGGCCGGCTCGAGCGCGGCGCTGGAGGCGGCTCAGGCTGCCGTCGAGCACGCCCGCCTGGCCTTGGACAACACCGAGATCCGGGCACCCTACGACGGCTTCGTGGAGGAACGCCTGATCGATATCGGCGATTTCGTGGAAAAGGGCGACCGCATCGGGCGCGTGGTCGACTTGGACCCGATCCTTGTCGTGGCCCAGATCAGCGAGCGCGATGTCGGCCAGCTCGAGGTGGGCGCCCCCGGCCGGGCGCGCCTGATCGCCGACCGGGAGGTAAGCGGCAAACTGCGATTCGTCGGCGCCATGGCCGACCCCGCGACCCGCACCTTCCGGGTCGAGCTCGAAGTCGCGAACCCCGACCGCAAGATTCCCGACGGCATTACCGCCGAACTGCGCATCCCGATGGAACGAGTCCTGGCACACCTGGTTTCACCGGCCATCCTGACTTTGACCGATAAGGGGGTGCTTGGCGTCAAGACCCTGGAGGCCGACAGCACGGTCGGCTTCCGTCCGGTCAGCATCCTGGAGAGCGGCCCGGACGGCATGTGGGTCGGCGGCCTGCCCGAGCAGGTGACCTTCATCACCGTCGGCCAGGAGTTCGTCACCGCCGGCCAGCGGGTCCGGGCTGTCGAGGAGGAGGAGCTGGACCGGACCAGCGGCAAGGGAGGCACCTCGTGACCAGCCTGATCGACGCCGCCATCGGCCGCACGCGTACCGTGTTGGCGACTCTTCTGCTGGTGCTGCTGGCCGGCTCCTACACCTATTTCACCGTCCCCAAAGAGGCCGAGCCGGACATCAACATCCCGATCCTCTATGTCAACGTCAGCCACGAGGGGATATCGCCGGAGGATGCCGAACGGCTCCTGATCAAACCGATCGAAAAGCAGCTGCGCGACATAGAGGGGGCCAAGGAGATGCGCGCCACCGCTTTCCTCGGCGGTGCCAATATCGTCCTGGAGTTCGACGCCGGCTTCGACGTCGACATTGCCATGGCCGACGTCCGCGAGAAGGTCGACCTGGCCAAACCCGAGCTGCCCGAGGAGAGCGACGAGCCGACGGTTCACGAGATCAATCTGAGCCTCTTTCCGGTTCTGGTCGTGACCCTCTCCGGCGAAGTGCCGGAGCGTACCTTGTTGCGCCTGGCGCACAGCCTGCAGGATCGGATCGAGACCGTATCCGCCGTCCTCAAGGCGCAGATCGCAGGCGACCGGGACGAGTTGATCGAGCTGGTCCTCGACCCGCTGATGATCGAAAGCTACAACCTGAACGCCCGGGACATCATCGCGACGGTGTCCCTGTCCAACCGGCTGGTAGCGGCCGGTTCGCTCGATACCGGCCGAGGTCGCTTCGCCATCAAGGTGCCCGGCCTGTTCGAGACCGCCGACGATATCCTCGACACGCCGGTCAAGGTAAACGGCGACGCGGTGGTGCGTTTCCGCGACGTCGGGGTGCTGCGGTCGACCTTCAAGGAGTCCCAGGGCTTCGCCCGGATCAACGGCCGGCCGGCCATCGCGCTGGAGATTTCCAAGCGGACCGGCGAGAACATCATCGAAACCATCGAGCGAGTCCGCGCCGTGGTCGAGGGGGAGCGCGGCAAGTGGCCGGCCGAGGTCGTGGTCACCTACAGCCAGGACAAGTCGTCCAATATCCGCAACATGCTGACTGACCTGCAGAACAACGTGCTGAGCGCGGTCCTGCTGGTCATGGTGGTCATTGTCGCCGCCCTCGGGCCACGCTCGGCGGGGCTGGTCGGCATCGCCATACCCGGCTCCTTCCTGACTGGCATCCTGGTCCTCGCCACGCTCGGGTTTACGGTCAATATCGTGGTTCTGTTCAGTTTGATCCTGGCGGTCGGCATGTTGGTCGACGGCGCCATCGTGGTGACCGAATACGCCGACCGCAAGATGAGCGAGGGCCTGGACAAGAAACGGTCCTACGCGCTGGCCGCCAAGCGTATGGCCTGGCCCATCATCGCGGCGACGGCGACCACTCTGGCCGCGTTCCTGCCGCTCATCTTCTGGCCGGGCGTGGTCGGCGAGTTCATGAAGTATCTGCCGATCACCCTGGTGGCGACGCTGAGCGCCTCGCTGCTCATGGCGCTCGTATTCGTGCCGACCCTGGGGGCCATCTTCGGCAGGCCCGGCGGCGTCGCCGACCCGGATACGGTCAAGGCCTTGGCCGCCGGCGAGGACGGCGACCTGGAGCACGTGCCCGGCGCCACCGGCCGCTATCTGCACGTCCTGACGGTTGCGCTGAACCACCCGGGCAAGGTCCTGACGGTGGCGGTGACGCTGTTGGTCGCCGTCCAGATCGCCTATGCGACCTTCGGCCGCGGCGTCGAGTTCTTCCCGGACGTGGAACCCGACAACGCCGCCCTTCAGGTCCATGCGCGCGGCAACCTTTCGATCGAGGAACGCGACCGGCTGCTGCGTCAGGTCGAAGACCGGATCCTCGATCTACAGCGCGACAAGGGTGAGTTCCATGCGATCTACGCCCGCAGCGTCGCCTCTTCGGGCACGGAGCGCGACGACGAGCCGGAGGACCTGATCGGCACCATCCAGCTGGAGCTCACCGACTGGCATTCGCGCCGTCCGGCCGACGAGATCCTCGCCGAGGTGCGCCGGCGCACGGCCGACCTGGCCGGTATCATCGTCGAGCCGCGCAAGGAGGAAGCCGGACCGCCGGTGGGCAAGCCGGTCCAGGTCCAGGTCGCTGCCGAGGACCCGCGCCTGATCGACGCCACGGTCAGCCGCATCGTCCGCGCCATGGAGGAAATGGGCGACTTCGTCGACCTGGAGGACGGCCGCGCGATTCCCGGCATCGAATGGGAGCTCACGGTCGACCGGGCCCAGGCGGCCAAGTTCGGCGCCGACATCTCGCTGATCGGCAGCTACGTGCGGATGATCACCAACGGCATGAAGCTGGGCGACTACCGCCCCGACGACAGCGACGAGGAGATCGACATCGTGGTGCGCCTGCCCGAGGCCTACCGCAGCATCGACCACCTCGACCAGATTCGGGTGCAAACCGCGGTCGGCCGGATTCCGATCTCCAATTTCGTCGAGCGCCGGGCCCGCCCGAAGGTCGGTCTGCTGCGCCGGGTCGACGGCATCCGGGTGATGACCATCAAGGCCGAGGTCGCGCCCGGCATCCTGGTCGACGACAAGGTGCGGGACATCCGCCAATGGCTGGCCGGCGCCGAGATCGACCCGCGGACCACGATCACCTTCAAGGGCGAGGACGAGGAGCAGGAGGCGGCCAAGGCCTTCTTGGTGAAGGCCTTCGTGGTCGCGCTGTTCCTGATGGCGATCATCCTGGTCACCCAGTTCAACAGCTTCTACAGCGCCTTCCTGATCCTTTCGGCGGTGATCATGTCGACCATCGGCGTCATGATCGGGCTGCTGGCGACCGGCCAGCCCTTCGGCATCGTCATGTCGGGGATCGGCGTGATCGCGCTGGCCGGCATCGTGGTCAACAACAACATCGTGCTGATCGACACCTTCGATCGCCTGAAGCGGACCGCACCGACCGTGCGCGAGGCGATCCTGCGCACCGGCGCCCAGCGCCTGCGCCCGGTGCTGCTGACCACGATCACGACGATCCTCGGCCTGATGCCGATGGTCCTGGCCATGAACATAGATTTCTTCACCAGGAGCGTGCAGATCGGCGCGCCCTCCACGCAGTGGTGGCGTCAGCTCTCGACCGCGATCGTCTTCGGGCTCGGCTTCGCGACGGTCCTGACCCTGTTGGTCACCCCCGCGGCCCTGATGCTGCGCGCCAACCTGGCCGACTGGCGGCAGCGGCGGCGGCGCCGCTTGGCCGACTGGTGGCACCGGCGGCGGCGCTCCTCGACCGGCTCGGCGGAATTGCCCGGGCGCGGCCCGAGACCCCTGCCGGACGCCGCCGAGTAATCCGCCGGCTCAGGCCCCGGTCTCCTCCTCTTCCTCGATCTCCTCCAGGGCCTCGCTGGGATGTCTGCGCTCGAGCCGCCGGTAGAGCACCACGGTATAGGGAATGCTGGCCAGATAGACGACCGCGGAGACCGCCAGGGTGACCCAGGGCGTGCTGATCAGGAAGGCGGCGAAGGCGCCCACGCCGAGCAGCACGAAGACCACGTAGCGGGCCGGGACCTTGGCCTGCTTGATGGCGATGGTCGGCACTCGGCTGACCATGAGCGCGGAGATCCCGGCGATGACCAGGCCGTTGATGACCGGGCTCGCAAAGACCTCGCTCTCGGTCTCGAGCCCGACGATCATCGGGATCAGCGCCAGCAGGCCGCCGAGCGGCGCCGGCACGCCGACGAAGAAGTTCTTGGCCCAGGCCGGCTCCGGCACCTCGGACTCCAAGGTCGTGTTGAAGCGCGCCAGCCGGAGCGCGCAGCAGACCGCGAAGAGCAGCGCCAGGGCCCAGCCGAAGCCGCCGGCGGTCTGCAGGCTCCACAGGTAGACGAGGAAGGCCGGCGCCACCCCGAAGGCGACGAAGTCCGACAGCGAGTCCAGCTCGGCGCCGAAGCGGCTGCTCGCGCCCAGCGCCCGGGCGATGCGGCCGTCCAGGCCGTCGAGCACCGCGGCCACGACGATCGCGATGACGGCGTGCTCCCAGCCGCCCTGGATGCCGAAGCGCATGGCCGTGATCCCGGCGCAGAGCGCCAGGATCGTGAGAATGTTGGGGATCAGCCGGTTGAGCGAGTGGCCGCGCAGCCGGCCGCGGGGTTGCATCTCCATCTAGTGCTCCCGGGCCTCGCGCGGGCCCTCGGTCGAGGTCAGGTCGGCGAACACGGTCTCGCCGCCCACCGCGCGCTGGCCGACCGCGACCAGCGGCGCCACGCCGTCCGGCAGGAAGAGGTCCGTGCGGCTGCCGAAGCGGATCAGGCCGAAGCGCTCGCCGGCGCGCACCTGCTGCCCGGCTTTCAGGTCGCAGACGATGCGCCGGGCGATCAACCCGGCGATCTGTACCACGCCGAGAAGCCGTCCGTCACCGGTTTCGATCAGCACCGACTGCCGCTCGTTGTCCTCCGAGGCCTTGTCGAGCGCGGCGTTGAGGAACTTGCCCGGGTGATATTCCAGCTGCGTCACGGTGCCGTCGACCGGGACCCGGTTGATGTGCACGTCGAAGACGTTGAGGAAAATACTGATCCGGGTGAGCTCCGCCTCGCCCAGGCCCAGCTCGGCCGGCGGTCGGGCGCGGCCGACCCACTGCACGCGCCCGTCGGCCGGGGCGACCACGAGGCCCGGGCGCAGCGGCGTCATGCGCGGCGGGTCGCGGAAGAAGTAGACGCACCAGCCGGTGGCGACGAGGCCGATCCAAAACAGCGGCTGGGCCGCGAAGCCGAGCACCACGGACACCACGAAGAACAGGGCGATGAAGGGCCATCCGGCCCGATGGATCGGCACGAGCACCCTTTGGCTCTCCTCGAAACAGGCCGCGGGACTGCGCGGCGCGCGCAGCATACCTCCGGCGTGAGGCCAGGCAAAGCCTCGCGCCCGCCCGAAGCTGTACGCCCGATGCTTTACCAATCGTTAAGCGCGGCGGTGATAAAGCAAGATCTGCATAAAAGGACTAGTCCATACCCCTGGAGGATGCCTTACCCCTGGAGGATGCCTTGGCGAAGAAAGCCGGCGCGAAACCGCGCGACATTCCGGACGCCATAAGGCTGGTCGGTGAGCAGGCCCTGCCGCTCCAGGTCGGCACGGTCGCCGTCACGCGCGAAGGCCGGCTGGTGCCGCACGACCACGACGTCCCGCTGTGCTTCGGCTTCGTCTATGCCGGGGTGCCCTTCGCCGCCGAGGTGACCGCCGGCCCAACGCCCCTGGTCCGCCTGACCGCCGATCTGGGCGCGCTGCCCTACACTATCGAGTGCGCGGCGGCGCGGCGCTGGATCCTGCGTCTGATCGCGGCCAGCGGGGCCGGCAAGCGCGGCCGCCTGGAGCTGACGCCCGCCAAGGAGATCCGGTTCCGCGCCGAGGCCGTGCCGCCCGCGCCGCGTACCCCGGTCAGCGTCATGGCCACGGTCGCCGCGCTGCTGCTCGAGTGGAAGCCCTGCCTGGCGCTGCTCGGCGAGCTGCTGGCGGCCAACCCCTTCCTGCGCCGCCCGGCCGCCCCCCCGGCCGCCCCGGGGGCCGAGGCCTGAGACACCGTCACTCGGGCGGATCATTCGGGCGGATCACTCGGGGGACGGCACCTGGAAGATCTGCCCCGGGTAGATCAGGTCCGGGTCACCGATCTGGTCGCGGTTCGCCTCGAAGATCACCGTGTAGCGGATGCCCTGGCCGTAGCTGCGCCGCGCGATGCGCCACAGGCTGTTGCCCGGCTGGACCACGACGAAGCTCTCCTCGGCCAGGCTGGTCAGCAGGGTGGCCCGCGAGAAGGGCGTCTCGACCCTGGCCACGACCGAGCCGGCGCCGTCGACCTGATCGACCCGCAGACTGTGCAGTCCGGGGGCGACCCGCTCGCCGGGCACCGCTTCCCAGCGGCCCTCCTCGTCGGCCACCGCCCGGCCGAGCGGCTTGTCGTCGAGATAGACGTAGATCAGGGCCCCCGGGCGCGCCTGGCCGGAGATGACCACCCGGCCGGTCTCGTCGTAGTCGACCGCGTTCAACACCAGGTCGCGGTCGGCGATGCCGCCCTCGCCCGGCTGCTGCAGCACCCGCGAGCCGCCGCCGCCCGCGCGCGGCGTCAGCAGGGCGATCGGCTGCTCGGGCGCCGGCGCGACAACGCCGGCCTCGGCGGTGGCGGCCGGCTTGGGCTCGGGCACCACCACGACGACCACGTTCTCGGACTCGAGCGGCTTTGCGGCGGGCGCCGCCGTCCCGGCGGGCCGGGTCGCGGCGGGTGTCTCGCCGGCCGGTCGGGTCGCGGCGGACTGGGTCGCGGTGGGTTGGGCCGCGGTGGGTTGGGTCGATGGGCTGCCGGCCAGGGCCGTAGCCGGCGGCATCTGGCTGCTCAGGCCCAACTCGTGGCTGCCGGGCGCGAGCGGCATCTCCGGCAGCAGCACCCATTCGCCGGCATCGTCCGCGGTGACCGTGCCGAGGACCTCGCCGCGATCGAGCACGGTGACCTCGGCGCCCGGCGCCGCCCGTCCGGCGATCACGGTCTCGCCGCTCGGCTCGACCCGCACGATGTCGAAGCTGGGCGCGACCGGCTCGGCCGGCGGCGGCGGCGGCGCCTCGGCATCCGGCATGGCATTCGGTTCGGCCTGCGGCGGCGCCTCGGCGACCATCGGCGCCTCGTCCGACGGCTCGCCGGTGAACAGGAAGGCGAGCAGCAGGGCGACGATGACCGCCACGACCCCTGCAATAACGACGATGCGATTCAAGGATACCGACTCCGATCCCGCCACCAACCCACCCTAGTACGCCCGGCAGACCCGCGCAACGCTCCCGCGCGGGAGGAAGCGCGCCGCCGAAACGCGAGAGCACCTTGGGACCATGAAGACACGAAGACACCAAGCTTCCATTCTGTCATCACCGGGCTGTGACCCGGTGATCCAGGACAGTGTCTGCAGCCGGCGCCGTGCTGGATTGCCGGATCGCGTCCGGGAATGCCACAGAGGGGCTGTCGTTCCACTGTACTTCCCGTGCCTCTGTGGTGAATCCGTCTTCGCGGCCGCGCCGGCTTTCCCTCGCGGGCGGGATGCGCTAGGACCAGGGGCGGTTTGTTCGGTTGGGGAGGCATCGGATCATGGCGGACTTGCGCGCGCTCTGCGTCTACTGCGGCTCGTCGGACGCGGTCGACCCGCGCCACCTGGAGGCGGCGGCGGACCTCGGCCGCCAAGCGGCCGGGCGCGGCGTGCGGATCGTCTTCGGCGGCGGGCGGGTCGGCCTGATGGGCGTGCTGGCCGACGCGGCGCTGGCCGCGGGCGGGGCGGTCACCGGCATCATCCCGGGCCACCTGATGGCCCGTGAGGTCGGCCACGAGGCGCTGGGCGACCTGCAGGTCGTCGACACCATGCACGAGCGCAAGATGCGGATGTGCGACCTGTCCGACGCCTTCTGCGCCCTGCCCGGCGGCTTCGGCACCCTGGACGAGACCTTCGAGATCGTCACCTGGCGCCAGCTCGGCCTGCACGACAAGCCGGTCGTCCTCATAAACCTGGCCGGCTTCTGGGACCCTCTCGTGCATCTGATCGCCCACCAGGCCGCCGCCGGCTACGTCAAGCCCGCGCACAGCGGCCTGCTCCAAGTGGTCGAGAGCGTCGAGGCGGTGTTCGACGCGGTCGCCGCCGCGCCCGAGCCCAAACTCGGCCCCGCCGCCGTCGACCGCCTGGCCTGAGGAGCCGCGTGCGGCGGAAAAAAGCAAACGAGCCCATGCGCAGTAAGAACGTCATGTATTTCAATGTGTTGCAGAGCAAACATCGGTGGGGCCGGCGCGTCACTGTGGTCGCACGAGCAGGGGCAGCCAGGTCACCAGGCCGGGCCAGGCGAGGATCAGCCCGAGCACGGCCAGCTCCAGGAAGATGAACGGCAGGGCCGCCAGATAGACGGTGCGCAGCGTGACCGAGGCCGGCGCCACCCCCTTCATGACGTAGATCAGCAGGCCGAAGGGCGGCGTCGTGAAGCTGATCTCCATGACGACCAGCATCAAGACGCCGAACCACAGGGGGTCGAGGCCCAGGCTGGTGGCCAGCGGGATGAAGAAGGGCAGCGTGATCATGATCATGCTGACCTGGTCCATGAAGGCGCCCAGGAACAAGAGGACGGCCAGCATGGCCAGGAGCAGCGCGAAGGTCGACAGGCCCATGCCGCCGATCACGGCCAGCAGGCCGTTGCTCGCCCCGGAAAAGGCGAGGATCTGGGAAAAGGTGACCGAGGCGGCAATGATGAACAGGATCATGACCGAGATCTTCGCCGTTTCGCGGAGAGCCCTCACCAGGCTGCGCCGGTCCAGCTTGCCATAGCAGGCCGCGGCGACGGCCGAGGCGACGCTGCCCAAGGCGGCGGATTCCGTCGGCGTCGCCCAGCCCGCGACGATGCTGCCGACCACGACGAGGAAGATGCCGAACAAGGGCACAACGTGCTTCAAGAACGGCAGCCACCGCTCCGCCGCGCTCAGCTTCGAGACCTCGTAGGGCGGCGCCACCGAGGGGTCGAGCCGGCAGCGCAGCACGATGTAGCCGAGGAAGGCCGCGGACATGAGCAGGCCGGGGACGATGCCGGCAATCAGCAGCTTGCTGATCGAGATGCCGGCCAGGCTGCCCAGCAGCACCGCCAAAGCCGAGGGCGGGATCAGCATGGCGATGGACCCGGTCGCCATAATCGGCCCCATGGCGAGCGTCGGGTGGTAGCCACGCCGCAGCATCTCGGGCAACAGCGCGCTGCCCAGCACCGCCGTATTGGCGATGGTCGAGCCCGAGAGCGAGGAGAACACCGTGCCCCCCAGGACCGACACGATGGACAGCCGCCCCGGGACGCGGGCGATCAGCCGGTCGACGGCGTCGATGGCCTGAAAGGCGACGCCGGTGTGGAACAGGATCTCGCCCATCAGCAGGAACAGCGGGATCGGCGCCAGGGCGAAGTTGCTGACCGCCGCCATGGTGTTGCGCGCCATCTGATCGAGGCCGGCCTCGCCGCCGAGGAAGACGAAGGCGCCGACGATGTTGACGCCGAGGAAGGCGAAGGCGACCGGCAGCCCGAGCGCCATCAGCCCGAGAAGCAAGCCGAGCATGAGCCAGAGTGCCGCCAGCCAGTCCATCAGGCGCCCCCGGCCGAGGCGTCGTCCCCGCCCCCGCCGGCCCGGCGCAGCCGGAGCGCGAACTCGACGGCCAGGAGCACCCCGGCGACGGGGATGGCCGCCAGGATCGGCCATTCCGGGATCACCAGCTCCTTGAACAGGACGTCGCCGCGTTCGTAGGCGTCCCAGGCGATGCGTCCGCCGTGCCGGGCCAGCACCAGCGACACCACCAGGCCGAGGCCGTCGGCCAGGCGCTCGACCAAGCCGGCCCAGCGGGCCGGCAGCGCGGTCGGCAGCAGATCGACCCGCACGTGGGCGCCCTGGTGCAGCACCCAGGGCGCGGCCAGGAGCGTGGCGAAATAGACGACGTACTCCGAGACCTCGAGCAACCAGGGAAAGTTGACGACGCCCAGGTTGCGCAGGACCACGTCGAGCGTGATCAGCACGGCCAGGACGGCGATCGCCAGCCCGGCGAGCAGGCCAAGGCCGGCGAGCATTTGGCGGTAGGCGGCGCGGAGGGTCACCGGGACGGAGCCCCCCAGCGAGCCGCCGCCCCCGGGGCGGAGCGATCGCATCTAGCGGCGTTCGAAAGCCATGGTTCGCCCTTCGACAAGCTCAGGGCGAGGCGGCTCGGAATGAGGATGGCCGTCTGTTGCATACAACGCCCCTCATCCTGAGCCTGTCGAAGGATGAGGGAACTCCGTACGGTTCTTCGCGAGCTGCACCAAGAGATCGAAATCGTTCTTTATGAGCGCCTCCTTCTTGGCCCGGCTCCAGCCCTTGAGATGGCGTTCGGCGGCGATGGCATCGGTAATGCGGTCGAAATACTGAGAGTGGACCAGCTCGACAGGGCGCCTCGACTTCGTATAGCCGCCATAGGTACCGGCATTGTGCTCGGCCACCCGCAGATCCAGGCTGCCGCGTGTGGAACCGACGTAGTACAGGCGGTCGCAACAGCGGAGGATGTAGACGTACGCGCCCATTTGCGAACCGTGACCCGCCCTCATACTTCGACAAGCTCAGCATGAGGGCTCTTTTTGCGGCAAATCATGAGGGCTCTTTTTGCTGCAAATACCGAACCTCATCCTGAGCCTGTCGAAGGATGCCCCGGCCGTCTGGAATCCTCATGCTTCGCCTTTCGACAAGCTCAAGGTGAGGAAGCTCAGCATGAGGTGGTGTTTGTTGCAAATACCGCCCCCTCCCCTTCTCCCCGGCTACTTGCTGAGCAGGTCCTTGAGCTCGGGTCCGGTCTCCGGGTTGGCCTTGACGAACTCGGCCCAGCCGGCCTCGTAGGCCTGGTCCAGGTACCTTTTGCCCTCGGCGCCCGTGAAGTCGATCACCTGGATGCCGGCCTCCTTGACCTGGCGCTCCAGCTCCTGGGCGCTCTGCGTCTCGTCCGCCCCGCAAAGGCCTTCCATGAAGGCCGCGGCCTTGCTGAGCACGGCCTTCTGCGCGTCGTCCAGCTTGTTCCAGCTGTCCAGGTTGGCCAACACCTCGACCGAGGCGCGGTAGAACGGCGGGTCGACCCGGTACTTGGTCACCTCGTGCCAGCCCAGGTCGAAGATGCCCTGCGACGGCCAGCCGTAGCCGTTGACCGTGCCCCGCTCCATGGCCGTGTAGACGTCGCCCGGCTTGGTGCGGATCATGTCGGCGCCCATGGACTTGAAGAAGGCCCGGTAGATGGGCGTGACCCGGATCTTGAAGCCCTTGAGGTCCATGCTGCCGACCGGCTTGTTGAGATAGAGGTGGAAGGGCACGCAGTCCTTCTGGCGGGCCAGGTGGTAGGCGTTCATGCGCTGCTGGTGCAGGCCGTTGACGTAGGCCCAGGCGTCGTTCTTGCGCTCCTCGGTAATCGTGTAGTCGGACAGCTTGAAGACGTCGGCCTCGGGCATCAGCTTGGTGTAGAAGGCGCCCGGCAGGTTGCCGATGTCGACCACGCCGGTGCGGATTGCGTCGCCCAGCTGGAACGGGTTCATCACCTTGCCGCCGCCGCCCTTGTAGTCGATCTGCACGACGCCCTTGCCGGTCTCGTTGACCTTGTCGATGAAGGCCTCGAAGTTGCGCGAGAAGTTGGTGCCCTCGGCGAAGGCGCTGACCGCCGACAGAGTCACCTCGGCCGCCTGGGCCATCTGAGCCGCAGGGGCCAGCGAGCCCGCGACGAGGGCGCAGGACAGGACCGTCAAACCTTTCTTGAGCATTTTGTTGCCTCCCCATTTATCCGAATTGCCCCGGCGTGCCCCGGGTTTGGCCCGGATCATAGCCGAAGCGGCCAAGCCGCTGAAGTAGAAAGCGATCTTCCGCGCGGACGCAGGCGGCCGAAGGGGTTTTCGTCCAAAAAAACGGAACGAGCCCATGCACGGCAAAAGTGTGTTGTATTTCAGGGTGTTATGGGATGGTGGCGGGCAAGGTGCCATGACCTAACTCCTTGAAAAAGAACGATTTTCACCACCAAGGCACGAAGGCACAAAGACGGGAACGAGGGCCTTCTGGTCTGCGCGCCCTGCGCGCGAAAACCCTTCTTTGTGACTTTGTGACTTTTTGGTTCATATTTTCCTATTTTGTCCTTGACAACAGCCCCTATATAGGGTGTATATCCTATATTCCAAGGAAACCGAGTGTGGGCATGGGCGAGAGCGCGGGAAGCGGAGCGGGTTTCGTCGGCGCGGGGGCGCTGGAGCGCCACCTGGCGGGGCAGCTCACGGCCGCCCTGGCGCGGCCCGAGGCGGCCGCGACCCGCGACGCCCTGGCGGCAGCGGGCGAGATCTGTCGCGAGATCGCCCCGCGGGATGCGCTCGAGAAGCTGCTGGCCGTGCAAATGATCGCCGGGCACGAGGCGGCGCTCGACGGTTATGCCCGGGCGCGGGCCGCCGGCGCCGATGCCGACCCAGACTCCGAGCGCGCGCGCCGGGCCGAGCTGCGCCTGGCGGCGCGGCTTTCCGCGATCTTCACCCGCCAGGCCGCCCTGCTGACCCGCCGCCGGGCCCAGGCCGAGCGCGCCCGGAACGCCGAGCGCCGCGCCCGCGAGGCGGCGGAGCGGCGCGCGGAACGGACCCGGGCCGCGGCCCGCAAGCAGGCCGGCGAGGCGCAGGCGGCCGACGCGCCCCAAGGCGGCGTCCTGGTCGTGCCCCACGACGACCCGGACCGCCCCTGGCCCGACCCCGAGGCCGTCGCCGCCGCCCTCGCCCGGAAGAGGCCCGAGGCCCAAGGGCGGGCCCAGGCCGCGCCGAGCGGCCGCGCGCCCGGCACCGCGCCCGGCACCGCGCCCGAAGGCCTCGGCTACCTGCTCGTCCCCGGCACCGCCTCGCCCGAGGACTGGAACCGCCAGGTCCGCGAGCACCAGCGCCGGGTGAAGGGGGAGGGGTGAAGGGGGGAAGGGGAGCGGCGTGGCGGATAACCCAGGAAAGCATGCCGGGTTCAAGAAGGGGCGTCTGCCTTGTGCCTATTGCGGGACCAAACTTTGGTGAGGGTCAGTATGGCAAGGTATCACCAGACCTTACCGTTTCAATCGCCCCCGGCGGGGGTCCGTAGTCGGAGGTAAAAGTCAAGCTGAAGCAGCAATATAGAATGTCGACATCCGGGCTTTGACTTCCGGTGCTGGGGGTACTTCTGCCGTGGCTGGCCCCGCCTCGTCACAGCCGGATCTAGCCGACAGGAGACCCTGCGGCCAGACGCGCTCCCTGGCTCACACACGGCACCAACTCGTGCTTTGGCGCATCACGGCCGATGCGCGGCTGATCAGGCCGCCAGCTCGACGCGGAGCGCGCCGAAAAAAAACGTTAGGCGCTGACGGCGTCCATCGCTGCGACTGTCTTGCGACGCTTGGCGACCGGCTTTTTGGCGGCGGCTTTCGTAGCGGCGGCTTGTGCCGCGGCCTTGCGGTCGGCCGCTTCCTTGACAAGGCGCAATGCCCGCAGTCGCGCGGATTTCTCCTGTTCGGCAATCCGCTGTTGGTCGTATTCGGACAGGGCTGCTTGCTCATCCTGTTTCCTGAAGAGGGCCTCGGCCGCTTTTGAAAATCTCGTGTTCATAGTACCTAACCTCCAAAATCCGTGACGTCTTGACGTGATGCGCTAACGTTCGCGGAAGGCGGCCATGTAGATTTAGCAGGGCGAGCCTCCTCACCCCAAACCACCCCGCCAAATTATGAAAAGATGTATTGTTATAGATGGGAAATATTGTCGCATTTGCAACAGTCGTATTTGCTGGCAGAAGTGCCATCGAAGATGAACCGCGACTTCCGAGCTGGGTCAACTCCGGCCTTGCCTACTCGCCCCGGGACGGGTCAGCTGCGAGAGGTCGAGCAGAAGGAACCCGTCGAAAGCTGACCTCCAGGCTCGTGCTTCAGCTATCGGGGGTATTGCTGTCGCGGCCGGCGGCATCTCAGATAGGCTCTTCGTAGCCAGAAGCAGCCGTCCAGGATTCTCGACTGGTCCGGTCTTGGCACTACCTGTCGTAGAGCATTTCTTCCCGTGTCGCGTCTCGAACTGAACCGCTGCTTTCAACGGCCAGTCCCTCCGCTACGAGGTGCCCGATGCCAAGTGATCCAATGTATGTCGGAAACTTTAGAGTTCTGACGAAAGCTGTGACCACAACCAGATGGAGACCTTCCTGTGCCTCGTGGATAGTAAGAAACTCCACCGATTTATCAAAAATCGACTCTCGCTCACAAAGTTCTGGTGGGAGTTTCAGAAGGTTCTCACTCGAAAGTGAGCGGAGGTCTTCTAGTCGCGCCAATACGGCTGCGGACACTTCCTTTGCTAACGGGCTCTTCCATAGATTTGGGCCCCTTGCACTACAGTTTCCAAATGCAACACGAAATCCCACAGTTGGCGCCTCGTTCTGTTGCGTGCCGCGATAGAGGGCAGGTTTGCAATTTTGATGCGGAATCTCGGATGACCGCAATGGGTCTACCATCGAATTTCGTAACGAAAGAGCGGTTGTTGTTGCGCAGTGGGTATGTGCGGGAACTCGCGGCAGCGAGTTATCCACATAGCCACTGC
>JAOUCL010000326.1 GCA_029859805.1 Rhodospirillales bacterium
AGCAAGGCGTCCCGACCCACGAGCGCCACGATGCCGATGAAGCCGAGGACGAAGCCGGCGAGCCGGACGGGGCTGAGCCGTTCGCCAGCGACGAAGAAGTGCGCCAGCACCAGCGTCGTCAGCGGCATGATCGCCATGAGGATGCCGGCCAGCCCGCTGTCGATCCTTTGCTGGCCCCAGGAGATCAGCCAGAACGGCAGGACGTTTCCCAGCACCGCCAGGGCCAGGAAGAACAGCCACGGACGCCGCCCGCCCGGCAGGGTCTTGCCCAGCGCGAAGAGCAGCGCGGTCAGACCGGCTGCGGCGATCACCAGGCGCCCGGCGACCACTGTTTCGGGCGGCAGGGCGCTCACCGCGACCTTGGTGAACATGAACGAGCTGCCCCACATGGCGACCAGCGCCGCCAGCAACAGCCAGTGCAGGAGAGGCCGCCGGCCGGCCACGCCCCGCGGGCCTAGAACCGTTCCGCCAGCCAGATGGCGGTGCGGGAGCCGGCCTTGATGAGCCCGGCCAGCAGCGGATAGCCGGGCGCCTGTTCGGCCTCGTGCTCGAGGCCGGTGTCGCGGTGCTCGGCCTCGGTGGCGCGGAACTCCTCGATGGTCTCCTTCAACGCCGCCTCGTCCGGGCCCAGCTGCTCGGCCTGGCGGGCGTAGTGCTCGTCGATCACCTCCTCGACCGCCACGGTGCAGGCCATGGCCGCGCGCTCGCCCATCAGCGCCGTGGCCGCGCCCAGGGCGAACCCGGCGACGTGCCAGAAGGGCTGCAGCAGGGACGGGCGGACCCGGCGGTCGGCCACCAGGGCATCGAAGGTCTCGAGGTGGAGAAGTTCCTCTTCGTACATGTGACGGACGACCTTGCCGCTGGGCCGGTCGCCCAGGACCGCCAGCTGGCCTTCGTAGATCCGCCGGGCGCCGTACTCGCCGGCCTGGTCGACACGGATCATGCGCGCGACCAGGTCCTCGCGGTCCGGATCGCCGGGCAGGCGCGGTTCGCCGGTCGGCTCGTGCCGGGGCCCGGTCTCCGCCTCGGTGTCGCGCTTCGCGCTCATGCCGCCTGCCCTGTTTTGATCCGGCTCGCCGCCCAGAGGCTCCAGGAGCCCAGGACAAGCGAGAGCAGCAGATTGTAGCCGGCGAGCGACACGCCGAACAGCGACCAGCTCACCTGGTCGCAGGGGACGAAGTCGGTGGCCAGGAGCTGCTCGCGCAGCTGCTCGATCGGCAGGGTCATGTCGATCGCCGGCGCGTGGCACTCGGCGGTCCCGCGCCACCAGTGCTGCTCCACGCCGACATGGAAAGCGGCGATGGCCGCGCCGGTCAGGAAGGCGAGGCCGGCGAGCGCCACCAGCAGGCGCCGCGCCCCGGGATTCCCGCCGAACAGCACGCCGGCCAGCCCGAAGGCGCCCGCCGCGCCGCAGGCGTAGCGCTGATAGTAGCAGAGGATGCAGGGCTTGATGCCGCCCCAGACCTCGCTGGAATAGGCCGAGCCGAGAATGCCCAGGCTGACCAGCAGGATCAGCAGGGGTACCAGGCGCGGATGATCGATCACTTTCTGCATGGCGGCTCCAGGTATAAGGCGCAGGATCGCGGGCGGCTAGAAGAGATAGCGGATCGCCAGGAACCCGCCGAACAGGAGGACGAAGAAGAGCGTGGCGAGCAGCGGCAGGTTGGCCTCGATGAACCGTCGCACCGGCGGGCCGAAGTACCAGAGCAGCGCCGCCAGGAGAAAAAAGCGCGCGCCCCGCGAGACCAGCGAGGCGAGCATGAACACGGCGAGGTTCAGCCCCGTGACCCCGCTGGCTATCGTGATCACCTTGTAGGGGAAGGGCGTGAAGCCGGCGCCGGCGACAATCCAGGCGCCCCAGTCGTTGTAGGCGCCGCGGAACTCCTCGAACTTGGCGCCGTAGCCGTAGAACTCCAGCACCGGCCGGCCGACCGTCTCGTAGAGCCCGGCGCCGATTGCGTAGCCCAGCAGGCCGCCCAGGACCGAGGCCGCGGTGGCGACCGCGGCGATGCGCCAGGCCCGGGGCCGGGCGGCCAGTACCATGGGGATGATCAGGATGTCCGGCGGGATCGGGAACAGCGAGCTCTCGATGAAGGCCACCACCGCCAAGGCCGGCAAGGCGTGCCGGTGGCCGGCCAGGCCCATGGTCCAGTCGTAGAGTCCGCGCAGCACGCGTGAATTCCCCCTTCCAGGTCTCGGGACGCGCCCCTTTAGCAGTCCGGGCACGACACGGCAACGCCGCGTGGGCCGCGGCCCCGTTCCGGCGCGGCAAGATTCTGCTAGTCTGCCGGACGTAGTCGGACTATAGCTGCCCCTGCAGAAAGGATGCCGGTATGAGCGACCGCGCGGCGGTTCTCTTTGTCAACGAGGCCTTCTACGAAGCCTTCCGCGCCTGCGACATGGAAACCATGGACCATCTCTGGTCGCGCGAGGCGCCGGTTGCCTGCATCCATCCGGGCTGGCGGGCCTTGACCACGCGCGCCGAAGTGATGGACAGCTGGCGCGACATCCTGTCCAGCGAGGGCGTGCCGGACGTGGCCTGCCGCGGCGCCCAGGCCTTCTTGACCGGCGAGACGGCCTACGTGATCTGCTACGAGGTGATCGGCGGCGGGGTCCTGGTCGCGACCAATATCTACCGCAAGGAACAGGGGTCCTGGCGGTTGATTCACCATCAGGCCGGTCCCTGCGACCTGCCGACCGAGGCGATCCAGGACGAGGACGAGTTCGAGGAAGGCGCGATTCAGTAAGGAGCGGCGCTCCTGCGTCCCCCTCCCCAAAGTTCCCAGCGCTCTAACCGGCGGCTGAAAAAGTCTGCGGCGGCCCGTTGCCCTCGTCCTTCGACAAGCTCAGGATGAGGTCAACTCCTTGGAAAAGCTCACCCTCACACTGAGCTTCTTCATCCCGAACCCCCTCATCCCGAGCCTGTCGAGGGACGAGGGACGAAGTGCGAGAGTGAGCATTCGCACCATTTCAGCAAACTGCTAGTGGCTCAGCCGCCGGCCTTGCTGCCGCCCGCGCAGGGCGGGCTGGCCAGGGTCTGGCCGCCGCGCGCGGTCCACTCGGCCCCGGTCAGGGTCTCCAGCGAGAGCGCGTGGATGATGTCCTCCTTCAGCTCCCGTTCCAGGACGGCATTGACGGCCTGGTGGCGCTGGACCAGCCGCTTGCCTTCGAAGCGGTCGGAGACGACCACGACCTTGAAATGGGATTCCGAGCCGGGCGGCACGCGGTGCTTGTGGCTCTCGTTGATCACCTCGAGGTGCAACGGCTCCAGATCCGCGGTGATCTTCGCCGTGATACTCTCCTGGACCTTCACGCTTTTCCTCCCGCAAAAGGGCGTCCGACAGCCATTCTTATACCAACGAGCCGATGAATGACGTCATTGCGGCCTCGCCCTCATACTTCGACAGGCTCAGCATGAGGGCTTCAAATTGAGCCCCTCATCCCGAGCTTGTCGAGGGACGAGGGGGCGAGGCCCCAGGCACTTCGTCCGCTCGCTGATATTACTTGGCGTCGAAACCGTCCGAGACAAGCCCCGTCCGGGCGCCGCCCAGGCCGCCGCCAAGCTGTTGCCAAGCAGGCGCTCTCGTCTATTATGCGGCCACCCTAAGATCGAGGATGGTGCCAGGCCGGCGTGGCGGAACTGGTAGACGCGCGTGACTCAAAATCACGTTCCCTCTGGGAGTGGGGGTTCGAGTCCCTCCGCCGGCACCAATTGATCCCAGCGCCCCTCGATAATTCCGGGAAGGCCATAAGATGCCCCTCGTGACCGAGATGGAACAGCGGCTCGAAGCGGAGGAGAGCCCGTTTCGCGCGCAGCTTCTGCGCGAGGACATCGCCCGGCTGCGCCGGCTCGAGTCCCTGGCGCGGGAGCACGGGAGCCTGGCGGCCTTTGCCAAGGACGGCCTCTATATCGGCTGGACCCAGGGCGATTTCCGGACCCACGAGCTGAAGGAGCCGATCGAGGCGCTGCTGGCCGCCTTCCACGCCTATGAAACCGGCGGCCGCGGCGACGAGCAGGACCGGGCCCTGCGCGCCGCCTGGGAGGCCTTCGACCGCCAGCGCATGCAAAAGCTGCTGGGCTGCCTCTAGCCAGCCGCCATTCCGAGGCCCGGGGCGCTTTTAGCCCTTGTCATCGTCCCCTGGCCTTGGCACATTACGTATTCACATTTTTGTAAGTGTTGCCGTCCGGCGATGGACGGCCGCGCCCTGGAAGCCCGCCACAGAAGCGCGCGAGCCGGGGACATCGGGAGACGAGCTTCATGGAGGACTTCCCGCTGGGCGCGCTGGTCGCGCTGCTCGGTTTCGGTCTTGGCCTGGCGTTCGGCGCGACGGCCCAGCGAACCAATTTCTGCACCATGGGCGCCATATCGGACATGGTGTTCATCGGCGACCTAAACCGCTTCCGCGCCTGGATGCTGACCATTGCCGTGGCGGTGCTGGGCAGCCAGGGGCTGCAGCTGTTCGAGGCGGTCGACCTCGGCGGGTCGATCTATCTCATGCCGGCTCTCGGCTGGGCCGGGGCGATCCTCGGCGGGCTGATGTTCGGCTTCGGCATGACCCAGGCCGGCGGCTGCGGCAACAAGACCCTGGTGCGCCTCGGCGCGGGAAACCTGAAGTCGCTGGTCGTGGCGCTCGTTCTCGGGATCTTCGCCTACATGACGTTGCGCGGCCTGATCGGCCCGGCGCGGGTGCAGTTCGACGCGATGACCAGTGTGAACCTGGCGGAGGCCGGCTTCGCGACGCAAGGCATGCCGGACCTGCTCGCCGGCGCCACGGGGCTCTCTCTCGACGTCCTGCGCTGGGTGGTGGCCCTGGCCGTGGCCGGGGGACTGTTGTGGTTCTGCTTCAAGAGCGCGGCCTTCCGCGCCTCGCCCCGCAACATCGCCGCCGGCCTGATCATCGGCGCGCTGATCCCGCTGGGCTGGTTCGTCACCGGCGTGGTCGGTTTCGACGAGTTCGAGCCGACGCCGCTCGCCTCCTTCACCTTCGTCGCCCCGACCGGCGAGGGCCTCGTCTACCTGATGACCTATACGGGCGCGACGATCAATTTCGGCATCGCCGCGGTCGGCGGGGTCATCGCGGGCTCGTTCCTCATGGCCCTGGCGACCCGCAGCTTCCAGGTCGAGGGCTTCACCGACACCAATGACATGCTCCGCCATGTCGTCGGCGGCGCTCTCATGGGCACCGGCGGCGTCCTGGCGATGGGCTGCACGATCGGCCAGGGCATCACCGGGATGTCGACCCTGGCGCTCGGCTCGCTGATCGCGCTGCTGTCGATCATCGCCGGCGGGGTCTACGGCATGAAGTATCTGGAGGAGGGCAGCTTCGGCGGCGCTTTCCGGGCG
>JAOUCL010000083.1 GCA_029859805.1 Rhodospirillales bacterium
GCGGTCGCGCGGCAGCCCCACCATGACCTGCTCGCCCAGCGAAATGGCCTGCTCGAGCAGCGGCAAGGCCTTGGCGAAGCGCTTGGCGACGTAATGCTCGGTGGCCAGGTCGATCAAGGCCCAGTGATTTTCGGGATCGATCTGCACGGCGAAGCCGAGCATCGCGACCATCTTGGGCGCGGGCAGGCCCTCAGCGAAATCCGTCAAGAAGGCCGAGAGGTCGCGCATCGCCGTATCGGGGTCGCCCTTGGCCAGACGGGCGAACTGCAGCGATTGCGCCTGATCGAACTCCTCGGCCAAGAGGATGAAATCGATGACCTTGTCCCTTTCGATCAGGCGCGAGGTCAGCTCCATCAAAAAGCCACCCGGCAGAACGTTCCAGCCTTCGCGGCCGGTGAACAGCCGGTAGGGCCGCTCCCACTCCGCCACCCCGGCCTTCGCCAGTTTCTTGTACTGGCGGCACAGGGCCCTGTGCTCCGCCGTCGTCGCGAGGCGCTCATGGACCACCCGCCACAGCAACAGCAGGCAGATCCCGCCGCCGGCCCAGAGCTGCCAGCCGCTGTCCAGGTCCGCCAGGAAATCCAGGACCCGCGCGAAGATGCCGGCGAAATCGAGAGAACCCGCTTCGGCCAAAATGCCTTCCATCCACCATCCTTTCCCTGGGCGCCCGTCATGGGCCCGCGCGGCCCGACGCCCTGCTCGATGGTGTGATGTTAGGTCGTTTGGGTAAAAGAATCGGAAGCGTTATTTATGAAAATCAAATACTTAAGAGAAGTTCACGATAAATTGAGCCGGTTTCGCGCTGCCCGGACCGAGTGACGAACCAGCGCCAGCCAGGTTGCCTTCACCGCGGCGCAAAAGCGGTCAATTCCTCGGCAACTACCTTACGCATCGGTTCGCAGTCCGAGGCGCAGCAGACGCAAATTGTAGGAAAGCCGACGTTCGGGGATATGATCGAACGGTGCTAACATGACCAGTCGGCTGGATTGCGGTCCGCCTTCCCGCCCTCGTTCGACCCTGCTCACGACCGCCGGGCGCCCATGACTCAGGTACCACAGACGTCTCCGACCCCGCCCCGCCACGACGTCTTGGTCCTGGGCGCCGGCCCGGCCGGCGTCGTCGCGGCCCGGGGCCTGCGGGCCGCCGGCTACAGCGTCGCGCTTGTCGGCGCGCCGCGGCCCTTTGACGCCTTCGAGGGCCTGTCGGAGCGCGCCGCCGAGGGGCTCGGCAGCGCGGGCTGCCACGAGGCCTTCGGGCGCCTCGGGGCGGAGGTCCGGCGCGTCGCCACCTGGAACGGCGAGACGAGCGACGCGAACCGCGAGACCCTGGTCGACCGGCAGGCCTTCGACGCCGGGCTACGCCGCGACGCCGCGGCGGCCGGTGTGGCGGTGCTGGACGCTCGGATCAAGCGGGTCGAGGAGACGGCGGAGGGCTGGCGGGTGACCGGCCGGGCCGGCGAAAACCAGGCCTTCGACATAGAGGCCGGGTTCCTGGTCGAGGCCAGGGGCCGGGCTGCGCCCGCCGGCGGCGCCGGCGGGCGGCGCGGTCCCGCCACCACGGCCCTGATTCGGCGCTGGCGCCTGCCGTCCGGCGGCGCACCGCGCACGGCGCTTGCGGCCTTCGAAAGCGGCTGGTGCTGGTTCGCGGACCTCGGCACCGGCGAAGCCCTGTTCCAGGTCATGGCCGCGAGCGGGTCCGGAGAGTTGCCGGCGCGCCCCGGCCTGGAGGTCTTCTATGACGACCGGCTCGCCACCATCCCGGAGGCCGCGGTCTGGCTCGCCGAGGCGGCGCCCCTAGGCGGGGTACAGGCGCGCGCCGCCGGCCCCGTCCTGGCCGGGACCCTGCTCGGTCCGACCTTCGCGCGGGTCGGGGACGCAGCCTTCGCGGTCGACCCGCTCTCCGGTAACGGCATGTTCCAGGCCGTGGCCGTCGCGCTGGCCCTGCCGGCCGTCGTCAACACCCTGATTCGAAGACCGCAGGACCGGGCGCTGGCAGAATCCTTCTACCGCGAGCGCGTCGAGCAGACGTTCCAGCGCATGTGCCGTGTCGGCCGGGACTTCTATAGAGCGGAGGAGCGTTGGCCCCGGCATCCGTTCTGGCGCGCGCGCGCCGCCTGGCCGGACGAGCAGGCGGCCCACGAGCCGTGGGACAGCGAGGCGCCCAAGCTGAGCGCGCGTCCGGTCTCGCAAGACGGGTTCATCGTACGGCAGCCGGTGATCGTGACGCCCGACCATCCGCGCGGGGTATGGCGGGTCGGCGACGTGCCCCTGCTGCCGCTCATGGAGTTCCTCGCGGGCGACGAGAGCCAGAGCCCGGCCGCCGCCGCGGCCAAGTTCGGCGCGCAGGCCGGCTATCCGGCGGTCTCCGTCGAGACCGCCTTGTCATGGCTGACCCACCGGGGTTTGGCCGAGCGGGTCGGGGGCACGATCCGGCTGCACCCGGCGCCGGCCGCGCAGCTCCTGAAACGTCAGGACGGCGGCCCCGCCGAGGCATAGCGCCAGGCCGATCCAGACCCAGCTGAGCAAGGGGAAGACCTTGAGCACCACGGGCACCTCGCTCGCCTGGCGCGCGGCGGCCACGCCTTCCCCGGGCGCCCCCGTCCCGTCGACCCGGTAGTCCACCGCGGGGAACCAGACCTGGACGTCGCGCCATAGGCCGCGGTGGATGAAGGGGTGGATCATCCGGCGCGGCCCGCCAACGCTGCGGGCATAGCGGTAGTCGACGATCTCGCACATCAGGCGGACCGGCCCCTGCCCGTCGCTCGATGGCGGCCGGTCGTCGCGGTAGACGGTATGGCCGGCGCGCCGCTCGACCACGCCCTCGTCGCCTTCCAGCTGCCAGGCGACCTCGGCCACGGACCGGAAGGCGCCCGCGCCCTTTCGCGACGGGCCGCCGTCGTCGACGAAGGCCGCCTCGCCCAGCCAGAGGGTCACCGTGAAGCCGTCGGGGAAGCGCTGCGGCCGGCCGAAGTCCTCGGGATATTCCAGGATCTTCTGCGCGTAGGAATCGAAGACCGTGGCGCCGGTCCCGGCGAGCAGCGCCATCATGACCCCGGCGTGGACCGCCCCCAGCGGGACGGCGGTGCGAAGGCCGCCGCCCTCGGCCCGGCGGCGCAGCAGAGCGCGCGCGGACCAGAAGAGCGCGCCGAGGATCGCATAGGCGATCGCGACCAGGAGGGCGTCGAGCCAGGAAAAGATCGCCACGGTCTGGCGCGAGGTCATGCCGGTGCCCTGGAACAGCGCGGCCATGGGGTGCAGCCAGAGGGCGGAGAGCGCCGCCAGCAGCGCCGCGAGCGCCGTCGCCGCCCAGCAGGCGAGCCGTCGGCGCAGCGCCAGGAAGGTGTGCCCGGCGATCAGGCCGAGCAGCACGGCGAGCGGCGCCAGCCAGCGGTTCATGCCGAACCCGTCGATGTCCCAGCGGGCGAAGACCCGCCGCAGCTCCTCGAGCTCCCCCGGCCGGCCCCAGCGTGCCAGAGTCTCGAAGAATGGCTTCAGGGACTCCGGGCGCGGCAGCGCCAGCGCGGCGCTGACGTAGGCCTGGCCGATGAACACGGCGGCGACCAGGGCCGCGAGCCCGAACAGGACGATCGCGCACCAGATCAAGATCGTGCCCTCGTCTCTCGGGCTCGGTAATCGCATGTAGCGGTTTTCGATGGCCATGGTTCGAGACGCCGCCCTCGCCCTGAGCTTGGCGAATGGGGGCGGCTCCTCATGCTTCGACAAGCTCAGCATGAGGCCGGTTGTTTTTTGTAAATAAGGAACCTCATCCTGAGCCTGTCGAAGGATGAGGGGCGCCCGAAGGGCGCGAAACACAGACCGCGCCCCTGTGCGATTCCCCCCATCTCTCAAGGCGGCCGGACGGGGCCGGCGGCGCCGGGCGACGGCCGCGCCGGCGAGCGCCAGGGCGAACAGCAGACCCGCGGCGGCAAGCCAGAGCGGCAGGGAGGTCTCGCCGACATAGCGGTGCGAGGAGGCAAGCGCCGGGCTGCGGGTCACCGCCATGGAGGCGAGCGCGGCCGCGCCGCACAGCAGGCCGAGCACGGGGTGGATCACGGCAAAGCCGCCGCCCGGGCGATAGCGGCGCAGGCAGTGCATCTGCGCGGTGGCGAGCGCCCAGACCATGAAGACCGAGGTCTGCACCGGGTCCCAGTGCCAGATCTGGCCGAAGGTGAAGTCCTCGTAGGCCCACCACATGCCGGTCGCCAGGCCGAGCGAGAGCACCAGCCAGCCGACCCGCAGATAGACGGCCGCGAGCTCGCGCCAGGGGCCGCGGCCGGTAAAGAGGGCCTCCAGGGCGGCCCCGGCCGGGGCCAGGAACAGGATATAGGCGGCAAAGATCTGCGGCGGATGGAAGGCCATCCAGACCCGGATCAGGTGGGCGTTCATGCCCTGGCTCGCCGCGCGCGCCAGGTCCTCGGGCGGGGTCGCGGCGAAAGGAGTCCACAGCAGGGCCCCCGCCGACAGGATCGCGGTCAGAAGCAGCGCGCCAGACGTGGTCCAGCGCCCGAAGCGGGCCAGGCGGACGCTCGCCGTCGCGCTCAGCGCGGCCAGAAAGAGCAGCGTACCCTCGTCCCCGCCCCAGAGGTTGGAGAGCTTCAGGTACCAGGTCAGGCCGGCCGCGCTGTACAGCCAGACGTAGCGATAGGAGAAGTCGTCGAGCAGCAGGTGCGCCGCGAGGCTGGCGACGGCCGCTAGAAGTAGGCAGCCGGCGGCGGCCGCCAGACCCTCGGCACGCCCGGGCGCGGCAAGGCCCGCCAGGGTCGCGGCGCAAGCCAGGGCGACGGCCGCGGTTTCCGCCGGGTTGCCGAGCAGATAGAGCAGCACGGCAAAAGGCGGTGCGGCGAGCCACCACCAGCGCCCGACCGCCTGCATCAGTCCCCGGTCCCGGCGCGGCGGCGCTCCGGCCCGTGGTAGCGGGCGACGGCCGCGAGGTGCTCCAGCATCTCGTCGCGCCCGGCCCCGGGCCGCTCGGCCAGATAGCCGGCGAGATGACCGCAGAGGTGGGCCACGGCGAAGCTGGCGCCGCCGGACTGCCCGGCGCCGGGCGCACCGGCGAGGGGCCGGGGATGCGCGCCGAAGTCGGCCTGCGCCCCGCCCAATGTCGAGATCTCGCCGGGCGCGCAGCGCGCATCGCCCGAGACCTTGACGACGCCCTGGTAGCCCGCCGGATAGACCATCGCCCCGCGGGCGGGGGCCGAGGCCAGGAGGATCACCCCGGCCTCCCGGGCCGAATCGCAGGCGCGCCGCAGGACCTCCCGGTCGTGGCGCAGGCCGAAGCTCATGTTGACGATCCGCGCGCCGCGCCCCGCCAGCCAGTCCAGGCCGGCGGCCACGACGGCGGGCGATGTGGCGTGGGAGGCCAAGAAGACCTGCGCGTCGAGCAGGCGCGCCTCGGGCGCGGCGCCAGCTATGATCCAGGCCAGGGTCGACCCGTGGCCGAGGCGGTCCGGTTCCACCGGCCCCGCCGTCACCCGGCCCGCTTCGCCGAGCGTGAAGCTCCGCGCGTCCTCGACGGCCGGGGCCAGGTCGGGCGCGACCCCGCTGTCGAGCAGGCCGACCAAGACCGGCGGCCTCACTGCGGCACCCCCGCCGGCCGGGCCGCCGGCACGAGCCTGCCCCGCGCCAGCTCCAGAATCGCGTCGGCGCCCTGGAGGGCCTCGGGCCGGTGGCTGATCACCAGGCGCGTGCGATCCGGGAACAGCTCGTCGATCGCCTGGACGATGCGCGCCTCGGTCTCGTAGTCGACCGCCGAGGTGGCCTCGTCGAGCACCAGGACCAGGGGATCCTGCAGCAGGGCACGGGCGATGGCCAGCCGCTGGCGCTGGCCGCCCGAGAGCGCCGTGCCGCGCGCGCCGACCTCCGTGTCGTAGCCCTGGGGCAAGGCCAGAACGAAACGGTCGACCTGGGCCCGGACCGCGGCCTCGCGCAGCGCCGCATCGCTCGCCTCGGGCGCGGCATAGCGGATGTTGTCCGCCACGCTGCCGGCGAAGAGCACCGTGTCCTGTGCGACCACGGCGATCTTGCGCCGCAGCTCCGAGAGGTCGAGGTCGCGCAGGTCGAGACCGTCGAGCAGGATGCGCCCGGCCGCCGGATCGTAGTGTCGGTGCAGCAGGTCGATAAGCGTCGTCTTGCCGGCCCCGGAGATGCCGATCAGCCCGATCTTGCCGCCGCCGCGCGCGATTAGGTCGACGTCTTCCAGGACTGGCGGTCCCTCCGGGTCGTAGCCGAAGGACAGGCCCTCGAAGCGGACCTCGCCGGCGCCGCCCGCCGGCAGCGGCCTCGGGCGCGCGGGCTGGGCCACGGCCGGCGCCACGCGGGTCACCTCCATCACCCGCGTCAGGCTGACCCGGGCGCGCAGCGATGCGACATAGAGGCCGAGCAGGGTCTGCACGGGCCCGGTCGCGCGCGCCAGATAGGCCGAGAAGGCGATCAGCGCGCCCAGGGTCAGCCGCCCCTGGATCATCATGGTGCCGCCGGCGATGAACACCAGGGCGGTGCTGAGCGAGGTCATGAGGTTGGGCACGGCCGCGGTCGCGAAGTTGACCATCTGCAGGCGCAGGAGGTCCTTGAGGTAGCTCCGGTTGAGGCCTTCCAGGCGCCTGGCCTCGCGGTCCTCGGCGGCGACCGACTGAATGAACTTCATCGTGCCCAGGGTGTCGAAGAGGAACGAGGTCAGGTCGCCCGAGCGCTCGCGCACCCGCCGGGTCATGGCCTCGACGCGCGGGCGCATGGCGCGCAGGAACAGAACCTCGGCGGGCAACAGGACGAGCGCCAGTAGCGAGAGCTGCCAGCTCAGGCTGGCCATGAGGGCGAGCGCGCCGGCCAGCGCGATGACGCCGTTGACCGACGCCAGCAGGGTGTCCACGGCGAAGCGCTGGATCTCGCCGACGTCCCCGTCCAGCCGGTTCATCAGGTCGCCGCCGCGGCTGCGCGCGTAGTAGGCCGGGGAAAGGCGTTGCAGGTGCCGGTAAACCGCCTCTCGCAGGGCGAAGAGAATGCGCCCCGAGACCGACACGTAGTGCCAGCGGTTGAGCGCGGCCAGCAGGCTGCCGGCCAGGCCCGCGGTCACCATGGCCAGGCACAGCCAGACCACCAGCGCCATCTGCCCCGCCAGCAGCCCGTCGTCGATCAGGAACTTGGTAATGTAAGGCTGGGCGAGCGCCAAGCCGGTACTGGCCAGCGACAGCAGGACGATGGCCGCGAGCCTGCCGGCGTGCGGCCGCACGAAGCCGAACAGCCAGCCGAGCGCCGAGGCCTGCGGGTCGGCCGCCCGTCGCGACGGTTCCTCGGCCGGGTCAGTCAGCTTTCCGGCCATGCACCGCGCGAGATCCTAGCGCTGGATCAGACGCAGCGAGGACAACGCCTGATCGCCGCCGTCCGGCATCTTGATCGTGCCGATGCGGCTCAGGTCCGCCGTCGAATAGACCGCGATATCGTCCATGGTCCCGCCGACGTAAATCTCCGTGCCGTCGCTCGAGACGTTGACCGCATAGTAGGTATGATCGAGGTTGATGCGCTTGACCAGGCGCTCGGCCAGGGGCTTGCTCATGTCGACCTTGGACAGGGTCGTGTAGACCATGTAGGCCTCGTTGCGCCGGACCGGATTGATGACCGAGGAGAAGATCACCACGGCGGTGTCCTCGAAGCCGTCCATCTTGAACTCGTCGGTCTCCAGGTCCAGAGTCAGCAGACCCGTCTTGTAGGCTGCGGGATCGTCGGGCGACTTGTCGGTGCGCACCACGTAGTAGGGCGTCGAGAAGACGCCGGCCGTTTCCCACTGCGGCCAGACGTCCAGAATGTCCGGCTCGCCGAAATTGGCCCGGCCCCAGTTGCGCACCTTGTGCACGTCCACGACCGCGCCGGTCATCGGGTCCATGACCGTGAGGTCCCAGTTCAACAGGTAAAGCTTCTTGCCGTCCTTCGAAAGCGACATAACGGCCGTGCGGCGCGGCGCCGGCATGAGCCGGACGGGCTTGGCGCCGATGCCGTCGGCGGTGTTGTAGACGGCGACGCGCGTATCCTGGACCTCGTATTCGCCGAGGCCCAGCTTGACCGGCGACTGGAACACGAAGAGCTCCTTGCCGTCGGGGCTGATGTCCATGGCGAACATGGCCTTGACCCGGGTCTTGCCGGACGAGAAGTCGGCGCGGAACACCTCCTTGCCGCTGTCGAGGTCGATCCCCGACACGCTCTCCCAGCGGTTCACGATGGTGTAGGCGATCTTGCCGTCCGGCGAGGGCGTGATGGTCAGGTTGCCCGGCGCGGCGTTCGGGATTTCCAGTGTCTTGATGACCTCGCGCGCCTTCACGTCGACCATGACGATCTTGTCGGGCTTGACGCCGGTCAGCAGGATATCCTTGGCGTCGGCTGCTCCCGGCACCGCGGCCGGCGCGACGGCCAGCGCCAGAAGGACGCCGAGCAGGGCGGATTTCTTGAAGGAATGCAACATGGCGGCCCCCCGTTCTTGCATGTCGGTCACGGCTCGGCCCTACGAGCCCTTGGGGAACACCGACTGCAGCTTGCGCCAGTCGCGCTGCGCGGAATCGGCGTCCTGGTTCCAGTCCGGATAGGTGTTCAGCGTGTCGGCCACCTGCGCCGGCCACCAGCAGGGGTCGGAGCAGCCGTAGAGGTCCGCCTCCATGGGCTGGCACAGGGCGGCGACGCCGCCGAAGGGATCGACCTCCCAGCCGGGATCCAATGTCGTGCTGCATCCGGCCACGGTATCCATCAGGTAGACCTCGTCGGTCTTGCCCTGCTCGACCGCCTGGTCCAGCAGCCCGGCCTTCTTGTTGAGCGGCTTGAGGTGTTTCATGACATCGCCCTCCGCGGTTCAATGTGTCTGGCGAAGAACCCCGGGTTCTCGGCCATGAGTTTCGTGTACACGTCGATTCCGAAATCGACCCAGTCGCGCATCAGTTCGCAGTAATGGGCCACCGGGTGCTGCGGGTCGCCGAACTTGGCGTAGGATTCGTGATAGCAGCCGCCCGAGCAGAGATTGCGGATCCGGCAGGTCTCGCAGGGTCTGCCGCTGCGGTCCTGCGCCGCCTCGAGGAACTGCCCCAGGCGCGCCTTGTCGATGCCCTGCTCGACGTCGCCGAAGGTCGGCAGGTCGGACCCGGTGAAGCGGTGGCAGAGATTGAGGCCGCCGTCCTTGTCGACCGCCAGCATGCCGAGCCCGGCGCCGCAGGGCAGCGACTTGCGCGTGCCCTCGGCCAGGTCGGTCATCAGCTGGTGCATGTTCGAGAAGCCGATGTTGCGGTCCTCGAGCGCGGCCTCCAGGTACATCCGGCCGAGCATCTTCATGCCGTCGAAGACCTCGGCCAGCTCCGCCTCGTTCAGGTTGAAGGCCGCCATGTCGCCCGCCGTCGCGGGCGCCATGCCGACCTCGAAGAAGCCGATCTCGTCGCGCAGGTGGCGATGGATGGCGAGCACGTCGGTCACGCCCGCGGTCAGGGTCACGCGGGCGCCGATCGGCCTCGAGCGGTAGCGGTCGAGCAGCATGGCGGCCTTCCGCGCGACCACGTCGTAGGTGCCGCGGCCGCCCACGGTCTTGCGGTTCTTGTCGTGCAGCGCCTTGGGGCCGTCCATGCTGATGGTCAGCCCGAAGCGGTGGGCGTCCAGATAGTCGACCAGCGCCTCGGTCAGCAGCGTGGCGTTGGTGGTGAGCGAAAAGTCGACCGTCTTGCCGATTTCCGCCGCGCGGCCCTCGGCATAGTCCACGACCTGGCGGATCAAGGGCATGTTGCTGAGCGGCTCGCCGCCGAAGAAGACCACGTTGACCCGCTCGCGCGCGGCGCCTTCGCTGAGCAGCAGCTCGAAGGCCCGCACCGCCGTCTCGAAGTCGAGGCGCTCGCCCGCGGCCGGCGCCGTGAGGTCCTCCTTGTAGCAGTAGGTGCAGCTCAGGTTGCAGCCGGTGTTGACGTTCAGCACCATGGTGCTGATCGGATACTCCCGGATCGAGACCGGCCCGCGCTCGCGCTTGGCCGTGTCGGTGCCCGTGACGATGTCCAGGTCGATGAAGTCTCGCAGCGTCTCGATCACGCGGTCCGCCGGATAGCGCCCGTCGAAGCGCGCCCGGACCTGCGGCTCGCTCACCCAGTCCTGTTCCCGGAACAGGTCCAGCACCTCGCCGCCGACCTGGTCCACCTCGAACAGGCTGGTGGTCGGGATGTGGAACAGGATCCGCCGCTCCCCGACCTGCACCTCGTGGACGTCGTTTCTGGCCAATCTGAGCGCGTTCACCGGCAAGCCCTCCCCAACGCGGCGCCGTTCCCCCGGTCCTAGCGGATTGGCGGGTCGTTCCAGCGCTGCACCGTGACGATCAGGTGCCCCGCCCCCTCGATCTTGCGCCCCGCGTCGTTCACCACAGCCTTGACGGCGAGGTCGCCGGCGTTGTTGGTGGCGAAGGGCCGCTCGGGATTGGGGCCGGCCGCGGCCGGCAGGAACAGGCCTTTCATATCGATCCTGCCGGCATACTGGCTGTCCTTCATGGCAGCGGCAGTCTCGTTGAAGTCGTCCACCGACCAGGTGGCCGGCATGACGCCGATGCGTTGGTCGTCGTCGGTGCCGGCCGCGCCGTCGGACCCATTCATGTAGGCCACGGCCTCGAACTGCGCCGGCACCGCGGCCAGTGGGCCGCCGGCGCCGCCGACCCTGGCGATCGCCTCGTCCGGCTCGACCCGCACCGAATCGATCCGGCTGTAGACCGTGAACAGGCCGCCCGCGTCGGCGCCGCCGACCCGCACGCCCCGCGCGCCCGGCCGGGCCCCTGCGGTCGCCCTGGCCTCGACGACGACGGTCTCCGAGCTGCGGGAGACGGTACTTGTGACCTCGACCCCCTCGCCCAGGTCCACTTCGCCGTCCAGCCCGACGCCATGGATGGCGATGCGGCCGAAGGTGCCGCCGCGCAGATAGGCCGGCTCTACCGCGAGGATCGTGGCGGCTGGCCCCATGCGCACCGCGCGCAGGTTGCCGCCGACGGAATCGAGATCTTCCAGGAACCAGCGACCGGACAACTCCCTCCCGTCCTCCGACAGGGTGAAGACCTGGAGCACCGACTCGCCGTCCAGGTTCAGGCGGGCGCGCCACTCGTAGCCGGTATAGACGATGGCGTTGCCGCTGCCGCTCGCCGTGCCGCCGTCGGCATAGGTCAGATCGAGGGCGACGCGGTACCGGTCCTCGCCGCTCGCGGTGATCGCCGCGATACCGTGGTAGGCGCCCTTGCCGGGACGTCGGCCGGCCACGCGCCAACGGCCCGAGAGGTCCGCAGCGTCCTGGTCCAGCCACTTGGTCCAGGCCGCCGTCCGGAGCGGATAGAGCTTGCCGAGCTTGTCGGGCACCGAAGTCGAGACGATCTCCCACCAGTTGCGGTCCCGGCCCATTGCCTGATACTCGGCGGTCGGAAACTGGCCCAGATGGAAATGCGCCAGCTTGCGCCATTCCTCGGCGTCGCGGCGCTGCAGCGCGACCCGGGCGAAGCTGTGGCAACGCCCGCACAGGGTCGCGAGGTCGTCGTCCGGCGCCTTGTCCAGCGCGTTCGGGCGGCGTTCGAGAATGTAGCGCCAGTCGCGGGTTTCCTCCGGGGCGAGGCCCTGGGTGTCCGCCAGATGCTTGACCAAGACCGCGCGCTCCTCGGCCGGGATCCGGACGCCGTGCATGATGGTCATGCGAACGATCGCCATGTCCCAGCCCTCGGGCGTCTTGCGCATGTCCTCGACGCGGCTGAGGCCGCCGTCGGCCGTGCGCTCGTGGCAGGCCGCGCAGCGGCTGTTCAGGATGCTGGCGGCATCGGCGCCCTGGGCCTGGACCGCGCCCGGACCCGCCGGGAGCAGCCCGAGCAAGAGCACGCAAATGACCGGAAGAGTCGGAAGAATCGACGGATTGCGCCTGTGCATGTTCCCCCCCTTTTGCGTTTCTTACGGCCCGCCGTCCGGGTCGGACCCGGGGGGGCCGCTTGTTGCTTTGCCGATAACCTTAACCAAAAAGGCGAAATTCGCCAAGCGGGAATATCGTAACGGTCCCGCGGTGCCGGGAGTTTCCTGGGAACGACAGGCGCAAAGACGGCCGGTTGGCCGCGCGCCGACGGCCCATACGGGACGGCCGATCCCCTGCCGATTCATTCCCGGACAGGTTCGCCGCTCACTCGTGGTCGTGAGTTCCGCCACCACCGCTCGTGGGCGTGATCCCCGGCACCACCGCGTAGTTGGTGAGCAGGTTCAAGTGGGTTGCGTTGTCGATGCGCGGGCGCACCGGGACCACTTCGCCGCCGTGCCTGAACGCGAAGCTCTTGACCGCCTTGATCTCCAGGAACCAGCCCGGGCAGACCGGGGGAACCTCTCCCGTCGCGGCGCGCGGGTCCGTGCTGTCGGCGCCGATCCAGTGGAAATGGGTAAAGCTGCCGGATTGCGGGATGTCGACCCGATTGACCGCCCAAACAGGATGATCGTTGCCGTTGACGCCGCTGTGAAAGAGGAATTTCGCTTTGCCCGGCTTGGTGTGCAACTTCCAGCCGACGACGCAGTCGACGTCGGCCGCGCAGTCTTCGGTGTGTCCCACCCCGCGCGGGTGCCTGGCGATGGGCAGGCCCGAGACCGGATCGACCTCTCCGGTGAAGATGATGAAGAAACGACCCGAAAGCTCGCCGTCGGCGCCGAGTTTGGTTTCCAGGTGGGTATCGATGTGGTTGCCGAACAGGAAGTCGAAGGGCGGGGCATGGTCCTGCCACACCTGCTCTTCCCCATCCCCGAGCGCCGGTCCGGCAAACAGCGAGACGGCGAGGCCCATCGCCGCAACCGAGCCAAATCGCGCGACCGTCATGATCTCGTCCTCCTTCGTGCCAAGACCGAGAGGTTACCCCTCGGCGGCGCAATTGAAATTGATTCGGATCAATTTATCTCCAGGGGCGCCGGCTACGGCGGACCGGGCCGAACATTCCATCTAGCGAACCGCCAGAGGCATGGTCGGATGAGTCTACCAGTTTTAGTATAGCCAAATATGCTTATTTCCCGTATGGTTCGTCCTACGGTGGGGGTACCGGATTTGGCGGGCTGGGCCGATCAACGGCGTTGGAACCGGGCAAAGCATGGCTGCACTCCCATCGGCCTCCACGCGACAGAGGCTCAAGTCCCTCGGCCTCATGGCCGTGCTGGCGGTAGCATACTTTCTCGCCGGCAAGACCGGGCTCGCGTTTTCGTTCGTCCAGGAGAACGTGACGCTGATCTGGCCGCCGACCGGGATCGCCGTGGCCGCCGTCCTTCTCTTCGGCTATCGCATCTGGCCGGGCCTGGCCTTGGGAGCAGTCCTGCTGTCCGCCTCGACGGGCGCCCCCCCGGTCTTCGCCACCGCCACGACAATCGGCACTCCGCTGCAGGCGCTTGGCGCCGTCTATCTTCTTCGCCGCATCGATTCCTTCGACCGGTCGCTTGCCCGGGTCCCGGACGTTCTGTGGTTCGTGGGGCTTGCCGCGGCCCTCAGCCCCGTGATCAGCGCAACGATCGGCGTTGCCGGCCTGCATCTGGCCAGCCTCGCCGATTGGCCGCTGCTTCCGCGGGTCTGGTTCGAGTGGTGGTCGGGCGATGCCATGGGCGTTCTGCTGCTGGCTCCGCTGCTGATCACCCTGCTGGATTGGCGCGACAAGACCTGGGATCCGAGGCACATCGTGGAGGGCGCCCTTCTGCTGCTTGGTGCGACTCTTGTTTGCCTGTGGGTCTATGACAATCCGCGGGGCTTCGAATATACCGACCCGCTCTCGTATCTCACCTTCCCCTTCGTGATCTGGGCGGCGTTTCGCTTCGAACAGCGAGGCGCGACGGCGGTGATCTTCGTCACCACCGCCATGGCCGTTTGGGCCACGGCGAGTGGCCGGGGGCCCTTCGCACAAAGCGACGTTCACGCGAGCCTATTATCCCTAAGCGGCTACCTGAGTATCTATGCCGTGGCGGGAATGATGTTGGCCGCCGCGGTCATGCAGCGGCGGCACACCCTGACCGCGGTCGAGATCGTGCACGGTGCTCTGGACCGGACTCGGTGCGAAGAGCTCGCCGCGGCAAACGAGCGATTGCGCACCGAGATCGCGAAAAGCAGAGAGGCGGAAGACGCGCTGCGCGCGAGCGAGGAACGGCTCAAGCTGGCGACACGGATGGCCGGAATCGGCAACTGTATTTGGGACGCGATCCAAGACAGGTGCATCTACTGTTCGGAGGAGTACGCCGGGATTCACGGGACCACCGTAGAGAATTACATAGCGCGCAGCTCAAGCCTGGACGGCGCCTTCCTGTTCACCCATCCCGAGGATCGCGAGCGGGTCAGGGCGGCCTTGAAGGCCTTGAGGGCCGGTCGCCGATTTGACATGGAGTACCGGGTGCTGACGCCCGGCGGCGAAGCCCGCCACGTCCGCGAGATCGCGCGGCCCGTCTTCAACGCCAAGGGGTCCGTCGTCCAGGAGTATACGACGATCCAGGACATCACGGAGTCGAAGCAGGTGGAAAACAAGCTGCGCCACACCCAGAAGATGGAGGCGGTGGGGAACCTCACGGGCGGCGTGGCGCACGACTTCAACAACCTGCTCGCCGTCGTTCTGGGCAATGCCGAGGTTCTCCAGCACCGCCTTGGCGAAGACGACCGGGCCACAAAGGCGATCTTGCGGGCGGCGTCCCGGGGCGCCGAGCTGACCCGGCAGCTCCTGGCCTTCTCGCGCAAGCAGCCGCTCCACCCGCGGACGATCAAGCTCGACGCCATCGTCGCCGAAATGTCGGACCTGCTGGAGCGAACTCTGGGGGAGACCATAGAGATCCGGACTTCGACGGCCCCTGGGCTGTGGACCGCCTTGGCCGACCCGGGACAGCTGGAGAACGCGCTCCTGAACCTGGCGATCAACGCGCGCGACGCCATGCCCGACGGCGGCGTCTTGACCATCGAGACGGCGAACGAGCAGTTGCGGAACACTGACGTGGCCGCACGGCTGGACGCGGGCCCGGGTCGCTATGCCGTGCTGGCGGTCGGCGATACCGGCTGCGGCATGCGGAGCGAAGTCCTGGAGCGCGCCTTCGAACCCTTCTTCACGACTAAGGATGTCGGCAAAGGCAGCGGTCTCGGCCTCAGCATGGTCTACGGCTTCGTCAAGCAGACCGGCGGCCACGTGACAATCCACAGCGAGGAAGGCCGGGGGACCACCGTGAAGCTTTACCTGCCGCATGCCGAGGCGGCCGTTGTCCGGCCGTCGCAGGAAGCGGCGACCGAGACCAGAGGGCGCGGTGAGAGCATATTGGTACTCGAGGACGACCCCGATGTCCGTAAGCTCGCCGTCTCGATGCTTCAGGATCTCGGTTACGAGGTCCTCGAGGTGGAGGACGGCAAGGCCGCGCTCGCGACCCTCGACCGAGCGTCCCGGATCGACTTGTTGCTGTCCGACGTGGTGCTTCCCGGCGGCATGAGCGGGCCGGAGGTGGCGGAGCAGGCCAGGCGCCGTCACCCGGCCCTCAAGGTTCTGTTCATGTCGGGCTATGCCGATACCGAGGTCGGGCGCGACGCGCTTCTGCAAACCGGCGCCGGCTTCCTCGAGAAGCCCTTCCACAGGCATGAGCTGGCCGGGAAGGTGGGGGCCGCGCTCGAGGCAACGCCCGCCGGCGCCGGCCGGGCGATCTCGCTCGCGTCCTGAAGGCACGTGCGGTCAGCCGGCGAGCGCCACAACCTCGTCGGGGTTGAAGAACAGGTCGGCCGGCTCGCCGGCGTCCAGGGTGACCTGGCCGCGCTGGTGGCTGTCGTCGACCAGGATGACGTTTCCGGCCACCTCGACGGCGTAGCGGATGATGCTGCCCAGGAACTCCCGGTGGCGCACAACGCCGGACAGCTTGACCGCGCCCGCGCCGCCCGCCGGCTCGCCGCCCTCGGCGACGATGACCAGGTTCTGCGGCCGGAAGACGATGCTGCACGGCCCATCCGGCCCCTCAGTCAGCGGGACCTCTATGCCGTCGGCGGTCCGGAAGAGCGGCCGGCCGTCCTGCGCCTCCACCCGCCCCTCGAGCACGTTCGCGGTGCCCAGGAAGCCCGCGACGAAGAGGTTGGCGGGCCGGTCGTAGAGTTCCACCGGCGAGCCGACCTGCTGGAGCACGCCGTCGTTCAGCACCGCGATGCGGTCGGAGGTCGTGTTGGCCTCCTCCTGGTCGTGGGTCACGAAGATTGTGGTGAGCGAGAGCTTGCGCTGCAGGTCCAGGATCTCGCGGCGCATCTGGACGCGCAGGTTGGCGTCCAGGTTGCTGAGCGGCTCGTCCAGCAGAAGCACCCGCGGCTCGACCACGATGGTGCGGGCCAGCGCGACCCGCTGCTGCTGGCCGCCGGAGAGCTGCGAGGGCCGCCGCTCCGCGAGGTCGAGCAGGCCGACCAGCTCCAGCGCGGCCTCGACCCGCCGGCGGATCTCCTCCTTCGGCTGCTTGCGCTCCTCGAGGCCGAAGGCGACGTTCCTGCGCACCGTCATGTGCGGCCAGAGCGCATAGCTCTGGAACACCATGCCCAGGTTGCGCTTCCACGGCGGCAGGCGCGTGACCTCCTCCCCGCCGATCAGGATGCGGCCGCTGGGCCGCGGCCCGAAGCCGGCGATCGCCCTCAAGAGCGTCGACTTGCCCGAGCCCGAGGGGCCCAGGAAGGTGAAGAACTCGCCCCTGCCGATGGTCAGGTCGATGCCCTTGAGGACCTCGGTGGTGCCGAAGGAGAGCGAAAGGTTCTCGATCGTCACGTCTGTGCTCTGAGTGGCACGCTGGGCGGCGCTCTGGGTCTGGCTCACGGTCCTGCTCCTCATACGCCTGCCGCCAACGCGACATCGGGGGCACGCTCGCGCCGGCCGCGCTCGATGACGCGGTGCGACACGTAGGTGCCGATGCCGACGATGACCACCGCGATGATGCCGAGCGCGGCGCCGGGGCCCCGGCCCGACGCCGACTGCATGAACTCGTAGATGCCGTAAGCCAGCGGCGCGTCGGACTCGGCCGAGACCAGCATGATCGTCGCCGACAGCTCGACCGAGGCCGTCGCGAAGCTGGTCACGAAGCCGGCCAGGATGCCGCCGCTCATGAGCGGCACCGTGATCCGCCACACGGTGCGGGCCTTGGTGGCGCCTAGGTTCTCGGCCGCCTCCTCGAGCATCTCGCTGACCTGCTGCAGGGCGGCCACGCAGGCGCGCAGCGCGTAAGGCAGCCGGCGGACGGCGAGCGCGACCACGATGATCACCCACCAAGAGGCCAGCGGCTTGTCGATCACGGGCACCTGGAAATCATAGAAGGTCCTGAGATAGCCGATGCCCAGCACCACACCCGGGATCGCGACGGCCCCCATGCCCACGTAATCCAGCCACTTGCGCCCG
>JAOUCL010000084.1 GCA_029859805.1 Rhodospirillales bacterium
TCGACAAGCCGGCGACGATCATAGCAATTTCGACGGCCCAGGGAGACCGCCCTCGACCTCGGCCAGCACCTCGTCGTGGGTGTCCGATGCCCCTGCGATATGGCCTAGATTGACCTGAATCATGGCTCCGTGGGGCGACCCGTGGTTTCTGGTTGGGGCGAAGGGGAAGCCGGCGCCCTCGGGCTCGCAGATGAGGTGCGCCATGAAAATCGAAACGCTTCTGGAAACGAAGGGCCGGGAGGTGGTGACGGTGCATCCCGCGGCGACGCTGGAGACCGTCGTCCACCGCATAAAGCTCGCACGCACCGGTTACGCCGTGGTGAGCGAGGACGGCAAGCATGTAGCGGGCATCGTCGCGGTCCGCGATATCGCCTATAGCCTGGCGGATTACGAGACCAGCTTCGCCATGGACATGCCGGTCTCCGAGATCATGACCCGTGACGTCGAAACCTGTACGCCGGAAGACACGCTGAAGAGCGTCATGCAGAATATGACCCGCGCGCAGGTCCTCCACGTGCCTGTGCTGAAGGACGGCGAGCTGTACGGCATCGTCAGCATCGACGACGTGGTGAAGTACGCGGTCCACGAGATGGAGCTTGAAAGCGAGGTGCTGCGCGACGACCTCGTCCGCCTTCAGACCCTGAGCGCACTGCGCTAGAGCCAGAGAGGCCGACGCCATTTCCGGTGGTCTTCAGCGAGGGAAATGCCGCTCGATGCGATCGAAGGCGGTCTCGATGGTCTCCTCGGAGACGCAGTAGGCCATGCGGACGTGGTGCTCGCCGCTGGGCCCGAAGGCGCGTCCCGGCGTGACCGCGACCCCGGCCGCTTCGAGTAGGCCGATCGAGAACGCGACGGAGTCCTCGTGCCGGACGACAATCCCGGGAAAGACGTAATAGGCGCCCTCGGGTTTGTGGTACCGGAAAACGTGCGGAACACGGTCCAGGCGATCGCAGATCAGCTGGCGCCGGCGGGCCAGGATCTCCTCGAACGCGGCGAGGTGCGTCGGCTCCCCGGTCAGCGCGGCCAGGCCGGCGACCTGGGAGATCCGCGGCGTGCAGATGATCGTCGCGTCGTGCACCTTCAGCACCTGCCGTTTGAGCGCCTCGGGCACGATCATGTAGCCGAGTCGCCAGCCGCTCATCGCGTAGGTCTTGGAAAAGGTGAAGAGGTAGGCAATGTGGCCGCTCAGCTCGGCCACCGAGGCCAGGTTGAAGTAGCGCGCCCGGTTCTCGTAGGTGAAGTGGCAGTAGGGGTCGTCCAGAAGGATCAGCAGGTCATGGGCCAGGGCGATCTCGCCGACGCGCCGGAGCTCCTGCTCGGAGAAGATCTTGCCGGTCGGGTTCGAGGGCGACACCAGGACGATCGCCTTGGTCCTGTCGGTGACCAGCCCGGGCAAGGCCTCGACGTCCAGGCTCCAGCCCCGGGACTCGTCCATTTCCCAATGAACCGGCCGGCCGCCGCAGAGCCGGATCTGCTGGAAATGCGAGGCGAAGCCGGGGTCGGTGACGATGATCTCGTCGCCAGGGTCGGTGATCACGTGGAAAAGCGCGTTCAGGCCCTGCATGTTGCCGGCGGTGATCATTACGTTGCGGTCCGGGTCCGCCTCGATCCCGGTCTGCGCGAGGTGTTCCCTGGCAACGGCCCGGCGCAGCTCGGGCAGGCCGTCCGGCAGGGCGTACTTGCCGATGTCCGGATCGGCCTCGAGCTGCTCGGCCACCGCGCGCCGGATCGGCTCGGGGGTCCTGAACGAGGGGAGCCCCCAGGACAGGGACACCGCCCCTTGGGTCGCGGCGCTACGCATCGCCATCTCCTTGATCGCGGAGATCGCGATGCCCGAGACGCACCTGGAGACCCAGGCTTCGTTCTTTTCCATGGCGCTGTCCTCGCTTTGCCGGTTGCGCTCGAAGCGTTGCTCCCGATGGGTGGTGGATCCGGGACACCGACTGTAGGATACCCCTGACGTTGGAGCAATTTCTCAGGTTGGAGCGGGAAACGCCGGTTTGTGCTACGCTTCTTGGGAACTGGGCGGATAAGCCTTTGAGCCATTGTCAGTGGCCTTTGGTATAAGGGGAGACGCACAGCAATGAAGGAATATTTCGCACCCTTCGCACTCACGGTCATTTTGGCCTTGTCGGCCTGCGCGAGCCAACCGGAATCCCGTCCCATCGTCAGCGACCGGCAGCTTTCGCCACGGGAGATATCGCCCGGTGAGAGCATCGAGGTCGCCTTCAGCTTGCAGGTGAAAGATCCGGCCGATGTAGAGCGCGTTTATATACGCGGTCTGCCAGAGAATACGGTCCTCGTCGGTACCCGGACCGAGTTACCGCTGCCGAGCGCGAAGAACACGGTCTACAGGTCGCAGGTCGAGGTGCGCGCGCCGGCCGCCGACGGCAACTACAGCCTGGATCTGGTCTTCGAGACCTCCGGAAAGACCTATACCGCCCCGCTCGGCTCTCTGGCCATCCGCGACACCCCCAGCCGCATTCTCTATACGCAGTTTCTACCCGGCAACCACGCCGCTGAGGGCTGTTTGGCCGGCACCAAGCTCCTGGCCTTGGAGTACACCGTCGCGGACGACAACGGCGCATCGGACTTCGTCGCCCCGACCCTCCTGGCGGCGAATACCGCTTCCAAGAAGTTCGTCTTCTTCCCGCACTGGGAGCCGATCACCTGGTTGGGGGACAAGCCAGGCATAGTGCTGGAGCGGCCGAAGACGAGCACGGCGAGGCAAGAGCTCGTCAAGAGCGACATCCGCATTCACTGCAGGGTGCCGAAAGCCACGCTCTACGAATATGTGGTGCGCGGGCAGAGCGTTTCGCGCCTGACCGGAAAGTCGACGCCGGCCGGCAGCAATCCGGCCAGCTACTACGTCGAGTGACGCCAAAAAGAAAGGACGTTCAGCTTTTCGGGGTAAGTTGTGGACTGCGCCCCTTTTTTCTCCAGGCGTAGAACTCCAAACCATCGGCATCGCACTTCCGTGCAGCCGCCGCAGGCCTCGGCGGCCGGCACAGGCCGCACCAGGCCCCGGCGCATCAACTGCTCGAGCATCGCCCGCATGGCGGCGGGCTCGACCTCGAAGCGGGCCGCCAGGCCGGCGACAGCGACCGGCCCGCGCGCTGCCAAATGGGCTTTCAGCTGCGCGAGGATCATCGCCGGTCACTCCGCCGGCACCGCCGCGGGCGCGCCGGACCCCAGGCGCCGCAGGACCAGGACGGTCCCGGCGAGCATCGCGGCCACCGCCGCTAGCCAGGCCGCGGAGCTCAAGGGGTGGGCGGCGAAGCTGCCGAGCTGGTAGGCCGTGACCGCCGCGGCGTAGGCGACGCCGCTGGTCCAGGCGGCGATGAACAGGGTCGGTCTGGGGCCGAGCTCGCGGCTGATTGCGCCCAGGGTCGCCACGCAGGGCAGGTAGAGCAGGATGAACAGCAGGTAGGCGAAGGCGCCGAGGTCGCCATCGAAGCGCGCGGCCATGGTGCCCAGCGTGCCGAGGCTGACGCCCTGGGCGGCGGCGGCGCCGGCCAGGTCCTCGGCGCCGACGACGCCGAGGCCCAGGGGGTCCGTGACCAGGTCCTTCATCGCGGCCAGGTTGGCCGGGATCGTGGCGAAGGCGCGGGCGATGCCGGCCCAGGGGTCGAAGCCGCCCGGCGCGTCGGGCGCCGCCCCCTCGGCGGCCGCCGCCCCGCCCGCAGGCTCCGAATAGAGCGCGTCGAGGGTGCCGACCACGGCCTCCTTGGCGAAGACGCCGGTGAAGATGCCGACGGCCGCGGGCCAGTTCTCGGCGCGGATGCCCATCGGCGCGAAGGCCGGGACGATGGTCCGGCCGACGACGCTCAGCATCGATTTTTCGGTGTTCTCGTTGCCGAAAGAGCCGTCGGTGCCCCAGGAATTCAGGAAGCTGAGCACCACGACAACCATCACGATGACCCGCCCGGCCCGGGTCAGGAAGCTCTTGAGGCGGATCCAGGCGTGCAGCAGGACGTCGCGCAGGGCCGGCAGGCGATAGGGCGGCAGCTCCATGACGAAGGGCGTGTTCTCGCCCCTGAGCACGGTGCGCTTGAGGGCGAAGCCGGTGGCGAGCGCCACCGCGATGCCGGCGAGATAGAGGCCGAACACCAGGTTCTGGCCGCCCGTCGGGAAGAAGGCGGCGGCGAACATGGCGTAGATCGTGAGGCGCGCCCCGCAGGACATGAAGGGCGTCATCGCCACTGTCAGCATGCGGTCGCGCTGGGTCGGCAGGGAGCGCGAGGCCATGACCGCGGGCACGTTGCAGCCGAAGCCGACGATCAGCGGCACGAAGGCGTTCCCGGGCAGGCCGATGACCTGCATCAAGCGGTTCATCACGAAGGCCGCGCGGGCCATGTAGCCGGACTTCTCGAGCACCGAGAGGAACAGGTAGAGGAAGCCGATGATCGGCACGAAGGTGGCGACCAGCTGGATACCGCCGCCGACCCCCTGGGCCAGCACGGCGGTCAGCCATTGCGGGCCGCCCAGGGCCGCGATCGCCGCGGCCAGGCCGTCGACCAGGATCGTGCCGACCAGGATGTCGAAGACGTCGACGAAGGCGCCGCCGAGGTTGATGGCGAACATGAACATCAAGTACATGACGCCGAGGAACACGGGAACGCCGAGCCAGCGGTCGAGGACGACCCGGTCGACGAGATCGGAGACCGAGCGCCGCGCCCGGCCGCCCTTGCGCACGGTCTCGGCGACCAGGGCGTGGACGAAGCCGTAGCGGCCGTCGGCGATCAGGAACTCGGCCTCCTCGCCGCTGCTCTGCTCGATCCCGGGCTGGAGTTCGGCGAGTAGCGCATCCGCCGCGCCCGCGGCCAGGGCGCGCGCCTTGCCGTCGCATTCCAGAAGCTTCACGGCCAGCCAACGGGCGTCGACCTTCGCCTGCCCGGCGGCCTGTCCGGTGACCGCCTGCAAGGCGCCGACGGCGCGCTCGACCTCGCCCGGGTAGGGGATTTGCGCCGCGGGCGGCCGCCGCTCCCCGGCCACGACCGCGATCGCTGCCATCAGCTGCTCCAGGCCTTCGCGGCGGCGGGCGACCATGGGCACGACGGGGCAGCCCAGGCGCGCGGCCAGCGCCTCGGCGTCGATCTGGAGCCCTTGGCCCTGGGCGGCGTCCATCATGTTCAACGCCAGCACCATGGGGATCCGCATCTCGACGAGCTGCGCAGTCAGATAGAGGTTGTGCTCCAGGTTGGTGGCGTCGACCACGTCGACGAGGACGTCCGCCGCGCCGGACAGGATGTAGTCCCGGGCGATCTTCTCGTCGAGCGCCTCGACCGAGTCGAAGACGCCGAGCGAGTAAACGCCGGGCAGGTCCACGACCTCGACCCGGTCGTCCCCGTAGCGGTACAGGCCGGTCTTGCGGTCGACGGTGACGCCGGGCCAGTTGGCGACGTGCTGCCGCCCGCCGGTCAGCGCGTTGAACAGGGTGGTCTTGCCGCAGTTGGGGTTGCCGGTGATGGCCAGGGTGATCTCCGCCATGGCCTAGTCTCCGGGTGCCGGGACCGCGCCAAGCGCGGGGGCCTCGACCGGCGTCACCAGGATCTTGGCGGCGGTCTGCGCGCCCAGCGCCAGGCGGGCGTTGTGGCGCAGGACCACCAGCGAGCCGTCGCCCCGATGGTGCACGACCTGGATCTCGGCGCCGCGCCGTAGGCCGAGGTCGCCGAGGCGCTTGATCAGCCGCCGCTCGGCCTGGAGGGCAGCGACCAACAGGCGCTCGCCCTTGGCGGCGAGGGCCAGGGGAAAGCTGCGAAGGTGTCCGCCGTCTGGGCTCATCTTCGTCCACCCCTACCCCTGTTATGCCGGATCATGGCCCGTCTCCAATTTCGTCAATGACACTCATTCGCAAACAATATCCATAAAACATTTATGGATATGAAAGTCAAGCAAAATGCGAACCGTTCGCAGTTTCTGCGGAACTTGTCGGACCGGATACCGGCCCGCGATTAAAGGGATTGCCGCGCCGGGCGTTCGGCGGCACTTTGCCGTTCGCCGATCTCTTGGGGGTTCGTCTTTCCCTGCTTTTGGTCTTCGAGCCGGTGCCGAACGGCCTGCAGCTGGGTGTCATGCAGTTCCTGCCGGCCGCGGGGCTGTTCACGAACCTGCCGCCGTAAGCGTCGGCCCTTCGGGCCAGACTCTCTCGATCTAACCCGTGAAGGAACCACGCTGATCCGACGCCAATCCCTGGCCGACAGCCGATAAGGTCTCCTGGGCCCGCTTGCGGGAATCGGTCATGGAAGTCTGGTGTCGCCGCTCGAGATATGCTTGCAGCAGCCGGTGCTCCTCCGCGAAGTCCCAAGTCTCGGGTCTATCTTCGCCGAGCTCGTTGGTGATCCTGGCCACCGCTTGTGCGAGCGTTCGGGGCACATGACCGGGCCGGTTCACGTGCTGATCGAGCAGCAACGCAACCCCATACTCGGAGGTCACGTAGTCGGCGACGAAGTGATCGCCGATCTTCTTGCGTGGATCGCGATAGAAATCATCGATCCGGGCAATAGCGTGCTCGATCTGCGCACGGCGAACCACATCGTCGTGCCCCGCCCGCCAAAACCGATACGCCCAGTCCAACGACCGAAGCCTCTCCTTTTGGGCGGCGGTCTCCAAGGTCGTACCATCGAGCATGAACCGGCCCCGCGGCAGCCGGCCCGCAACGCCGGTAACGTCCAGCCCATGGCGGCGAAAGTGGCGTTCGAACGCATCCGGGCTGTCTCGTTTCACGCGCTCGAGCAGGCCCGGCAGTTCTCCGGCCGAATTCCCGGTGCCGGCGGTCCATTGAAAAACGCCGAAGGTCAGGAACGCGCTGTCCCAGGTGTTGATCGCCTCGAGCTTTCCCTCGTTGGCGGAAACGGCTTCCATCACCCTGAGGAGAGATGGTGCGAGGTCCGCGAACAAGGCCTGATTGCTCTGAACGAAGGCAGCGATCGACGTGCGGCCGAAATTGAAGACCCCCTTCCTGAACTTCCTTGCGAAGACCGTGCCGTCGGGAGCCAGCGCATCGCTGCCCGCGAAGCGAAAACCGGCGGCAGCGCGGTCGTCCTCTGGTTCCAGCTCGACATCGATAAAGCGGGAGAAGACGAACCCGGTCCTCTCGCCGAACCGGACCCTGTACCAGTCGCCATCTGTCCCAAGTATCTCGACCTCAGCGCCCCTGGGCAGGACGGATATCCGAGGGCCTCCTGGTGATTCCCGGAAGTTCAGGCCCGAATCTGCCAAGACCGTTCCCACGCCGGACATAACGCGCCTCACATTCGCAGGGTCTCAACCGCGCATCCGAAAAGGATCCGGTCGGTAACGCGGATCTCCAGGGCTCCACCCTATTCATGATGTTCCCGATCGCGTCGATGGTCTGTGACATTTCTCACAGTTGCAACCCGGAGTTGCTTGGCTATCACCCCGCTCGCAGCCGAGGGGTGTTTCCTTCGAAAACGATTGCCGCGCCGGGCGTTCGGCGTCACCTTGCCGTTCGCTGATCTATTGGGGGTTCGCCTTTCCGTGCTTCTGGTCCTCGAGCAGGTGCTGAACGGCCTGCAACTGGGTGTCATGTTGTTCCTGTTGGCCGCGGGGCTGACCCTGGTGCTCGGCATCATGAACCTGGTCAACCTGGCGCACGGCTCGCTCTACATGATCGGCGCCTTCGTCGCGGCCGGCGTGATCCGACTGACGGACTCCTTCCTGCTCGGCCTGCTGGCCGCGCTGCCGGCCGCGGCGCTCGTCGGCATGGCGGTGGAGGTGATCGCGCTCCGCCGACTCTACACCCGCCAGCATCTGGACCAGGTGCTGGCCACCTTTGGCCTGATCCTGTTCTTCAACGAGCTGGTGCGCATCCTCTGGGGGCCGCGGGCGCTCTTCATGGACGTGCCGCACTGGCTCTCCGGCACGGTCGAGATCGTTCCGGGCGCCCCCTACCCCGCCTTTCGCCTGGCGATCATCGTCGTGGGCGGCGCCGTCGCGGGCTTCCTCTACTGGCTGGTCCGGCGCACCCGGCTCGGCATGCTGATCCGCGCCGGCGCCTCCAACCGCGAGATGGTCGGCGCGCTGGGCGTCGACATCAAGCGGCTCTACACGCTGGTGTTCGGCCTCGGCGCCATGCTGGCGGCGCTGGCCGGGGTCATGGCCGGGCCGATCTACGCGGTCGAGGTCGGCATGGGCGAGCCGGTCTTGATCGTCGCCTTCGTGGTCGTCGTGATCGGCGGCATCGGCTCGGTGCGCGGCGCTCTGGTCGGCGCGCTGCTGGTCGGCCTGGTCGACACCCTGGGCCGCGCCTTCCTGCCGACCCTGTTCCGGGCCTTCCTCGCGCCCGACACCGCCGATGGCCTGGGCGCGGCGCTGGCCTCAATGGCGATCTACGTTCTGATGGCCGCGGTGCTCGCCTGGCGGCCGCGGGGCCTGTTCCCGGCCCATGGCTAGACCTGTCGTCACCCGCCTCTTTATCTGGGGAGCGCTGGTCCTGTTGCTGGCCCTGCCGCCGCTGGTCCAGGGCCTGGGCGCCGATTTCGCGGTCGGCGTGGCGACGCGGATCCTGATCTTCGCCTTGGTCGGCACCAGCCTCAACCTGATCCTCGGCTACGGCGGCATGGTCAGCTTCGGCCATGCCGCCTTCTTCGGCGCCGGCGCCTACGTGGTCGCGATCCTTGCGCAGCACGACACCTACGGCGAGCCGCTCTTGACCTGGCCGATCGCGGTCGAGGGCACGCAAAGCGCATTCATCGCCTGGCCGGCCGCCATGGCGGTCTCGGCCATCTTGGCGCTGGTCATCGGCGTGGTCGCCCTGCGCACCAGCGGCCTCTATTTCATCATGATCACCCTGGCCTTCGCCCAGATGCTCTACTTCTTCTTCATCTCGCTCCGCGCCTACGGCGGCGAGGACGGCCTCAGCCTCTTCGCCCGCTCGGCCGCCGGGCCGCTCGACCTGGCCGACGACGTGCACTTCTATTACCTGGTGCTTGGGTTGGTACTGCTGGCGCTCTGGCTCAAGCGCCGCCTGGTCGCCGCGCGCTTCGGGCGGGTGCTGCGCGGCATTCGCGACAACGAGCGGCGCATGCAGGCGCTCGGCTTCCCGACCTTCCGCTACAAGCTGGCCGCCTTCGCCATGGCCGGCGCCGCGGCCGGTCTGGCCGGCGCGCTGATCGCCAACCAGACCGAGTTCGTCAGTCCCTCGTTCCTGGACTGGCAGCGCTCGGGCGAGATCCTGGTGATCGTCATCCTGGGCGGCATGGGCCGGGTCTACGGGCCGGTGGCGGGTGCGGCCGCCTTCCTGCTGCTCGAGGAGGTGCTCTCGGCCTGGACGGACCACTGGATGCTGGTGCTGGGGCCGATCCTGGTCCTGGTCGTGCTTTTCGCCAAGGGTGGTATCTGGAGCCTGATCGATCGCGGGGGTCAGGCCGATGGCTGACGCCCTGCTCGAGGTCGAGGGCCTCACCAAGGCCTTCGGCGCCGTGGTCGCCTGCGACGCCGTCGCGCTCGCGCTCCGCGAGGGCGAGGTCCACGCGGTGATCGGCCCGAACGGCGCCGGCAAAACCACGCTGCTCGGCCAGCTGGCCGGCGAGATCCAGCCCGACGCCGGGCGCATCCGCTTCGCCGGCGAGGACGTGACCGGGCTCCCGGCGCACGCGCGGGCGGGGCGCGGCCTCGCCCGCTCGTTCCAGATCACCAGCCTGTTCCCGCGCTTCAGCGCGCTCGACAACGTGGCGCTCGCGGTCCAGGCCCAGGCCGGGCACAGCTTTCGCTTCTGGCGCCCGGCGGCACGCGAAACCGCACTGATCGCGCCGGCCCGCGAAGCCCTGGCGCGGGTCGGGCTGGCCGAACGCGCCGCGGTGCCAGCCGCCGCGCTCGCCCACGGCGAGCAGCGCCAGCTCGAGATCGCCATGGCCCTGGCCAGCAGACCACGCCTGCTGCTGCTCGACGAGCCGACGGCCGGCATGGGTCGCGAGGATTCGGGCCGAATGATCGCGCTGCTGGCCGCGCTCAAGGCCGAAGGCCGGATGACGATCCTGTTGATCGAGCACGACATGGACGCGGTCTTCGCGCTGGCCGACCGGATCACCGTGCTGGTCTACGGCCAGGTGATCGCGACCGGCGCACCCGAGGAGATCCGCGCCAACGCCGAGGTCCGGCGCGCCTACCTGGGCAAAGAGACCGCGGCATGATGCTCACGGTCGATGAGCTCGAGACCTGCTACGGCGAGAGCCAGATCCTGTTCGGCATGGCGCTCGAGGTGGACGCGGGCGAGGTCGTCACGCTCCTGGGCCGCAACGGCATGGGCAAGACCACGACGGTGCGCTCGATCATGGGCCTCGTGCGGCCCCGTGCCGGGCGCATTGCCTTCGAGGGCAGGGAGATCGCCGGCCTACCGTCCTACAAGGTGGCCCAGGCCGGTCTCGGCCTGGTTCCGGAGGGGCGCCAGGTCTTTCCGAACCTGACCGTGCGCGAGAACCTGCTGGCGACCGCCCGTGCGCCCGACGGGTGTCGCCCGCCGCGCTGGACCCTGGAGGCGGTCACGCGGCTCTTCCCCGCACTGGGCGAGCGTCGGGACGCCTACGGCGACCAGCTTTCGGGCGGCGAGCAGCAGATGCTGGCGATCGGCCGGGCGCTCATGACCAACCCGAAGCTGCTGATCCTGGACGAGGCGACCGAGGGCCTGGCGCCCCTGATCCGCGCCGAGATCTGGCGCGTGCTCGAGGCCTTGAAGACCGAAGGCCAGGCGATCTTGGTGATCGACAAGAACCTCGAGGCGCTGATCCGCATCGCCGACCGCCACACCATCATAGAGAAGGGTCATGTGGTGTGGAGCGGCGATTCCGTAGCGCTCGCCTCGGACCAGGACCTGCAGTCGCGGTACCTGGGGGTCTGAAACGGCCTTCGTCACCCCTTTTGGATTCAGGCGCGCCGCAAGAGAGGCTGTGAGGATTCGCACATTGGGTTTGGCCCCGCCTGGCTAATATCGCCTTATCCTGCCGCTGCGTCCGAGCCCGGTTGGGCAGGTGCCATTCTTGGGAGGCTAGTATGGCTGAATCACAAGTGATCATCGGTATCCACGGTCTTGCCAACAAACCTGAAGCCGAGACGCTCAAGGGCTGGTGGAAGGACTCGATCCTCGAAGGCCTCGAACGCAATCAGGGCCGCACCTCCAGAACACTCAGCTTCGAAAGCGTCTATTGGGCCAACGTGTTGTATGGGGCGCCGATTCCCGACGACGAGAACAAGGAGCCCTACCGAAAGGCCGAGGGCCCGCTCAAGACCTACAAGGACGGCTGGTGGGACGACCTGGTGGCCGGCCTGGCCGATGCCGCCGCGACTCCCCTCGATCTGACCAAGCGCTATTTCGGCTTTGATGGGATCGCCGACGCCGTGCTGCGCGCCAAGCTGGACGACCTGGCCACCTACTACGAAAAACCGAAGATCCGTAAGGAGCTTCGCGATCTGCTGCGCGCGGCTCTGGAAAAGCACAAGGACAAGCGGATCATGGTGATCGCGCACTCGATGGGTACGATCATCGCCTACGACGTGCTGCGCGCCCTGGGCCGGGAGGACCCCGCGCGGGTCATCGACCACTTCGTTACGATCGGCTCGCCACTCGGCCTGCCGCACGTCAAGCACAAGATCTACGAGGAAAACGACCTCGTGCGCACGCCGTCGGTGGTGCGCCGCTGGACTAACTTCGCCGACCGCCGCGATCCGGTTGCCGCCGATGTTCGCCTGTCGGGCGATTACGCGCCCAACAATCGCGGCGTAGAGGTCCGGGACGACCTCGTGATCAACGGCTACAAGAGCCCCGCCGGCAAGGCGAACTACCACAAGTCCTACGGCTACCTTCGCGCGCCCGAGGTCTCGGAGGCGATCCGGTCGTCCTTCTAGGACCAGTGCGCGATCACAGAGGGGGGCGGCGTGATATGGAGCGGCAGGTCCGCGGCGCTCGCGGCAGACCAAGACCGGCAGGCGCGGTATCCGGAGGGTGACCGCGAGCGAAGGTGCCGCACCACGAATGAAGAGAGGCCGTAGACCTCGGAGCCGAAACCCGTAGAATGGATTTGCGACCGCGCGGTCGGGACACATACTGGGAGGCGCGCTGACCATGACCGCCCAAGGCCTGTCCTCGGAAGAGCTGGACTCGCTGCGCTCGATCCTGGGCACGCCGGTGGTCTCCAATGCCCTGGTCAGGGATCCGGAGGTGCTGGCCGAGTGCCTGGAAATCGCCGAGTTCGGCAGCACCCTGGTGGCCGAGGACGAGGTGGTCGAAGCGGCCCTGCTGGAATACCTGAAGCAGCGCAACCCGGCGACCTTCCAGCGCGCCTTGAAACGAATCCTGCAGCAGACCCACGATCTGCCGGAGAAGTTCGTCGACCTCGGCAGTGGTATCGAGGATCTGTTGGGACTCGCGGCCGACGCCCAGACGCTGGGCGGCGAAGGCCTCGACATCTTCAAGGACGAGCGGATTCTCGAGGCCCTGAGCAAGAAGGGCGTTGGGGGCGCGAAACATGCGGTGCTGGCGCCCCTGGTCAGCGAGATGACCGGTGTTCCGTTCGACATCGTCAAGCAGCAGCCGCTTAAGAAGTCGCTCAAGGGCGTCGCGTTTTCCCAGCAGATCGGCTACCCGGGGGCCCTGACGGATCCGGAGTTCTGGAAGGATCTCGACCAGCCCGGGCCGGCCACCGTCAACAAGTGGTTGGAGCGCGCCTCACAGCAGGACGCAAAGGACAACGCCCGCCGCGGGCGGGAGTTGGACGAGGCGCTCAAGAAGCTGAAAGAGGCCCAGATCGACCAGGAACTCGAACGGCGGCGCGAACTAAGGGCCCTGGCGCGCAAACAGAAGGCCAAGAAGCGCAAGCCCAGACGCAAGCGGCCCAAGTCCATCCTGGTCACGCCCAGCGAGTTCGAGATGTCGTGGGACCGCCAGGTCGCCACGAACTCGGGGACGAACTATGTGCTGCGCGCCTATCAGGACGGAACCAGCGAGCTCTACCGGGTCGAGGCCGACGGCTGGCACTTGGTGCTTCCGCGCGCCCACCACGGCTATCAGGTTACCGAGCACGGGAGCGGCCTGCCGCTGGTCATCCCGGTCCTGGGCAGCTCGAAGGGCCGGCGACGCGCCTCGCCCCTGGACGTGCCGCGGGACGGCCAGGGTCCGACCGGCTTGAAACCCTGACCGAGCCCGTGATCCGTTTCAGAACAACCGCTCCTGGTAGCGAACCTCGCCGTTCACCAGGACCGCCTTGATTCCCGCGTTGCCGCGACGGTCGACGGCGACCAGGATGGAAATCTCCTCGTCCTCCGCGGGCTGTTCCAGTGCGCGTCCCTCGCCCTCGGGGACGAAGTAGTTCTCTATTCCGAATCGTACCGTGATCGAGGGAGCGCCGTCGACCATCATGCTGCCCGAATAGAGCACCTCGCCCTTGATCGCGACGTGGCCGGGCGGCACTTCCGGCCGTTCTCGGTGCAGCGAGACGGGTTGCCAGTAGGGTGTATCCTCGCGCAGCAGCACATGGATCGGATCGTGGCGTTCGAAGTCGTCGTCCCCGGCGAGCGTCCCTTGGGCCAGGTCGTTGATGGCGTAGTTCAGGATCACATAGTCGCCGCGGAACAGCGAGCGCGGATCGACCGGCTCGGTCTTCAGCAGCACCGGCGTGCCGGTCTGGAGCGTCCACTGCTTCATCGCGACCATCGCGACCAGTGCCAGTGTCTGGAGCGCCACGACGACGGCGAGGTGGAGTGGGATCCTCATGGCGCGCCTCCTTCCTCGCCGGCCGCGCCGATTTGGCCGATCAGGCGCCGGCGCTGGCGTTCCAGCAGATAGCCACCGACGAACAGCAGTGCGCCGCCACCCATGAAGAAGAGCGAGCGGTCCATCAGTGTCCAGAAGTGGTTGAAGTAGAGTGCCAGCATACCGAACGCGAAGAACGCGAAGGCGGCATTGACTTGGAAGCGGTCGCCGGCCCGGTAGCCGGCGACGATCAGCCAGACGAGCCCGGCAAAGACGATCAGGTTGACGGCAACGTAGAGCGCGGCCACGGCGCCGTAGCCGGCCGGCAGGAAGAGGTTGACGAGCATCAGGACACCGAGCGCGGCGAGTAGGGCCAGCCCGATTCTTTCGAAACCGTCCACGCGCCCGCTGCCGTGCCGCCGGACCTGCCAGGCCGCCAGACCGACGGCCAGCGCCAGGGCGATCACCGTGGCGACGATCCAAGGGTACGGAGCCGATGCCAGGCGCTCGGTGCCCCAGCTAAGCTCCGGGTCCTGCAAGCGCCGCAGGCCGTAGAGGTCGTCGTAGACCAGACCGTGGGCCGAGAGCAGCACGCCGACGAGCGCGAAGCGCCGCACGACGACGGACAAGGCAGCCACGGCAGGCTGGGACTCCAGGGCGGCGCCGAGAACAAGGAACGCCATGGCCGCGAGCAGATAGACCTGGAGCAGGAAGATCTGCTCGCCCTCCCGGTCGTAGGACCAAAGTATGAAGGTCATCAGACACCAAACCGACAGCGCGAGCATCGCCGCCGCCGCCCCGATACGCCAGGAACGCCCCAGGATCGGCACCAGGAAGAGCGCCCAGACGACCAGGAAGGGCCAGTGCAGCAGGCGCTCGAAATCGCCGATCTCCATGCCACTCCACAGCATCGCGAGCGCCAGGCCCGCGACCGCGACGACCTGCACGGGCAAGGCGTAGGCGACCGCCAGCGCGCCCAGGGCCCACAGCAAGACGCCGTTCGGGTAGTGGCTGTCGATGTGGTAGATCTGCGCGATCAGCATGATGTTGGCGCCGAACAGGATCACGCCCAAGAGCGTCAGCGCCTGGCCCAGGACGCGCGCGCCGAGCGCCTGGCGGGCCAGCCCCCGGGCTGCCACGGCGTAGGCGCCCCACATGCCGCCGAACAGCAGCGCGAGCTTGAGCGGCTTGGCCATCGCGTCCCAGTTGGCGGCGAAGAACGTGATGACGCCGGCGCCGAAAACGAGCACGCCCATCACGGCGAGCGCGACCGGCACTAGTCGGGTCTGCCGCTCGGCCCGCGCGGCGGCGTGATCGAGGATCGCCGCCTGCCCATCGGCCGCAACCCAGCCCTGCTCGACCCAAGCCGGCAGCTCCCTGCGCAGCCGGTTTAGAAAGGCTCTGTCCCACATGCAAACGTTCCCCTAGCCGGTGTCGTCCGGCGGGTGCCATGTTGCGGGGCGAGTCTTAGGGAAACGTGAAGGCCGGGGCCCGCAGGCGCTCCGGCCGGAGCCGAACGAAACGTCAGCCCTGCTTCGACAACCGTTTGTAAAGAGCGCGAAGGTATCGGTGATCGGCAGTCCCGAAGTCGTCCTCGGCGATGTCTTTCTTGTAGTCGTTCAGCTCCTCGCGGAAGTCCTCCGAAATACCGGGCTTGGCCAGCAGTTTGTCGATCAGTGCCAGCGATTCGGCGTTCTTCTCGGCCCGATCGACGGGTGGTTCGGCGTCCTCGTCCGCCAGGTCATGGTCTTCGGCGGCGTCGGCGTCGTCCTCCAAGTCACGGTCTTCGGCGGCGTCGGCGTCGTCCTCCAAGTCACGGTCTTCAGCGTCGGCCGCGTCGTCGCTGTCGCCGACGGCTTCGTCCGGTACCAGCAATTCCTCCCAGGTCATACCGGCGGCGGTGATCAGGACATGCACCTGGCGTGCGGCCTCCAGCACGTCCTCGTCCCGGTCGCCGCCCAATCTCTTCAAGAGTCCGATTACATCGTCCCGGTCCAGCAGCTCAGTCATTCTTCGGCCTCTTTCAAAGATCGCGTCGGCACCAGGAGAGTGACCGCCGAAATTGCGCTATGTATTAAGGAAAGATTTTCTGGTCGCCAAGGGTATTCGTTTTCCCACACCCAAACCAGGCGCGTTCCCGTTCAGGCATAGACCTGCTTGTAGAGCGCGACGATCTCCCGGGCGTCAGGAACCCGCGGGTTGTTGTTGGGCGAGCCGCTGGCCAGCGCCTGCTCGGCCATGGTGGGCGCGACCTCCATGTAGCGCGCCTCGTCGATGCCGTAGGCCTTGGGGCTCGGCACCTCGAGGTCGCGGTTGAGGCTCTCCAGCTCCTCGAGCAGCTGGGCGACCGCGGCCTGGTCGCCGACGCCCGCGTCGCACAGGCCCATGGCCCGCGCGCAGTCGGCGTAGCGCGGCAGGGCGGACGCGGCCGAGAAGCGAGTCACGGCCGGCAGGAGCATGGCGTTGGACAGGCCGTGGGCGACGTGGAAAAACGCGCCGATCGGCCGGCTCATGCCGTGCACCAGGGCGACGCTGGCGTTCGAGAAGGCGGTGCCGGCCTGGTTGGCGCCCAGCATCATCTGCTCGCGGGCCTCGGCATGGTCGGGCTCGGCGGTGGCGGTGCGGATGTGCTTGGACAGGCGCGCCATGGCGGCCAGCGCGGCGTTGTCGCAGTAGGGGTTCCGTTTCCGGCTGACATAGGCCTCGACCGCGTGGGTCAGGCTGTCGAGGCCGGTGTCCGCGGTGGTCCGGGCCGACACGGTAAAGGTCAGCTCGAAGTCGACCAGGGCGGCCAGCGGCACGCAGGCCTCGCCAGTAATCACCATTTTCTCGTCGGTCTCGGTGTCGGTGATCACGGCGAAGCGCGTGACCTCCGCACCCGTGCCTGCGGTGGTCGGCACCGCCACTACGGGCAGGCCGAGCGCGTCGTTTTGCACCGGGACCTTGTAGTCGCGCATCTTGCCGCCGCCCCGGGCCAGGATCGACACCGCCTTGGCGGTGTCGATCGGGCTGCCGCCGCCGAAGCCGATCAGGCAGTCGTAGTCGCCGGCCTCGAGCTTGGCGAGCGCACCCGCGACGATGTCGGTCGTCGGCTCCTCGCGGATCTCCGAGAAAACGTCCCAGGGGATGCCGGCACCGTCCAGGATACCGGCCACGATGTCGAGTTTGCCGATCTCGATCAGGTGGGGGTCGGTCACGACCAGCGGCCGGCCGAGGCCGAGGCCCGCGAGGACGTCGGCAAGCCGGCGTACGGCGCCACCGCCGATCAAAAGCTGGCGCGGCGTGATGATCCTGGCGGTCATGGGTCCCTCCCTTCCCTGCTCGGCCGACGGTGGGAGACCCCTTATAGCAGAAGGCTGGCCCGTCCGCTGTGCGAAGCCCGCGCATGACGGGATAAAAGACCGCAGCCGCAGCGACGTGTCAAAGGTCGCCGCGGCTGCGGAGTCGAAACGCGTTCGGCTCAGGACAGGGTCTGAGAAACGCGCTCATCGAAACGTTCCGTAAAGCCCGATGTCGTCATCGACTGCACTTGATCCCATGACATGGGATGTCGCTCTCGCGCATCACGATGAGTCCGTTGTTGAGGTCGGAGGCGATG